>NZ_LT670844.1:6576249-6909686 GCF_900141755.1 Bradyrhizobium lablabi
GGGCTTTTTTCGCTGGTCGATCGTGAGCGGCGGCGTGACGCCGGGTTCAAGACTTTCGGAATGCGAGATCATTAAGGCCGCCATGGTCGCGCGCGGCATTCCGCCCGAGCGGATCCTGGAGGAACACCGCTCCACCAACACAGGCGAGAACGTAATCTTCTCGTTGCCCGTCATCGATGCCGCGCTTGGATTGAAAAATATCCGCAGCGTGATTTGCCTGGGCAACACCTGGACGGCGCGCCGTTATCCGATGACGCTGCACCGGCACTGGCCCGAGGTCGAGAAGATGCTGGTCACGGTCGATAGTTTTGCAACGCCGCGTTGGCGCTGGCACACCGATCCTGTGTTCCGGAGGCGCATTCTCAACGAATGGGACAAGATCGAGCCCTACAAGGCCAAAGGCTTCATCGCGGAGTGGCCGGCGGAGTGAGAGAGCTCTTCTCTATTCCGTCGAATCGAAATCCTCTTCTTTCGCATTCAATATTCCCGACAGAGCGCGCAGGCCAGTATCGAGTTGCTCTAGCGTCGGTGCGGCCAGCGCCAGCCGAACGGCGTTTGGCGCATGCCCGGGAGCGGCCGCAAAGGTCGTCGAGGGCGTCAAAGCAATGTCCCGCCTGGCCGCTGCGGCAACAAATGTTTGCGACCGCCAGTGCGGCGGCAGTGTCAGCCATAGATGATATGACTTGGCGTTTGTCTGCATCGCGAAGCCGGCGAGCCGATCGGCTGCCATTTGTTGGCGCTGGCGCGCATCCAATCGCTTCAGCCTTGAAAGTTCGGAAGCGGTGCCGTCACCCATCAGCCGCTGTCCGGCTGCAAATGCATATCCCGAAGCGGTCCATCCGCCGGAGCGCACCGAAGCCATGATACTTTCGCGCAAGCGAGGCGGCGACACGATGAAGCCGAGCGCCAGCCCCGGCGCTACTTTCTTGGAAAGGCTGTCAATCACCACGCAGCAGTCCGGAGCGAGTGCGGCGAGCGGCGGTACGTCATCGAGAAAGGCATAAACTGCATCCTCGATGACGACCAGACCGAGCTTCTCGACAACGCGCAGCAGATCAGTCCGGCGCGACGGCGGCATCGTGATGCCCAAAGGATTTTGAATCGTCGGCTGCAGGTATAGCGCCGATAGATGCGCTTCGCGGTGAGCCTTTTGCACGGCATCCGGCCGGACGCCGGCTTCATCCATCGCCAATGGCACCAGGGTCACGCCGAGCCGGGCGGCGATACCCTTGATAAAGGGATACGTCAGTACCTCGACACCACAGCGGCCCCCGGTCGGCACAAGCGCGGCGAGGACGGCTGCGATGGATTGGCGGCCGTTGGCGGTGAAGACCAGTTGTTCGGGCTTTGGAGACCAATTTTGACGGGAGAGAAAACTGGTGGAGATGTTTCTCGCGTTTGCTGTTCCAACGCTCGTCGCTTGCCTCAGCGCGATATCGAGCGCGGCCGGCCGCTCCAATCCCTCCAGGCTCTTGGCGATCAGGGCCGATTGCGTCGGCAACGTCGGATAGTTGAATTCCAGATCGATGCGCGCGCCTTGCGGTTCGTTCGGAGCGGTTATGCCGCGCTTCGCTTCTCCGGAAATAAAGGTGCCGCGTCCCACCTCACCCACGACCAGGCCGCGACGCAGAAGCTCGGTGTAAACCCGGCTCGCGGTTGAGACGGCTATCTTTCGCTCATAGGCAAAGTTGCGCTGCGGCGGCAAGCGATCGCCCGGCTTGAAAGTGCCATTTGCGATCTCGGCGGCGACGGCATCGGCAAGTCTCAGATATTCGAATTTCGACATTATTGCACCGAGAGCAATGTTTTACTTGCACCGATACAAATACGAGATAACTTCGAGCCAATCAAGCCCATGATTGTACTGAGGAAAGCGCTAGCAATCCGAAGTCATCCGAGGTGCAACCGCTGCCGGGCAGCGGTTGCGCCGGCAGCGGCGTTTTGCCGGTGGGAACCAATTGGAGAAGGAAGATGACCGCGATTTCCTCGACCGCAGCACAGCCTGCCGCTCCCGGCAGGCCGGGCAGATTTGTCCGCTGGATCGGACTCTGGGCCAATGGCCTGGCCGAGTATTTGCAGCGCAGGGCCGCGATCAAAGCGCTTCATGAAATGGACGATCGTGGATTGCGCGATATCGGGCTTGCGCGCTGTCATGTCGAGGCCGCGGTCTACGGCGTGCAAATCCGGAGCGCGGGCGGTTTCGATGACGAACACGGCCGCAGGCATCATCACGCGGTCGCCAGGGCATCCCATGCAATCCCAAAACCGCGGCCATCGTCGGATTGATCGGAAGTAGGGCGCGGCTTTGTCGAACGCGGGAGCGCGCGCCGCTCGCGCAGCCGGTTGATCCGCGCAACCGGCTGGCTGATCGCTGTTCGCAAGACGCGCATCGCAAACCGGGCAAGCGATGCAGCGATGCGCAGTATTTGCTGCAAATGTTCCCTTCCGGCAGCGAGCCGGAGGATAATCACGAATTCCAGATACATCAGGGTGTCGCCCGCGAACAGAAACGCCAGCTCGATCGGTGCGGTTTGGGCAAAGGCCATTACCAGAATGGCGATCGCAATAAACTCGAGAACCCGACGGATGGTAAGCCGGCTGAGAAAATCAGCGAACTGCACCACCAATACTTCCCAAAGCGCGTCGCCGAGGACAAGCGGAACTTCGTAACTCCACTTCCGCCACCAACGCTTCACCTGGGCTCTCCGCTCAAACAATCCGGCAATTAATGCCGCACCACCAGCACCGAGCATTTGGCGTAGCGCACCACATGGCCGGCGTTGGAGCCGAGAAAATAAGTCCGCATCGCCGGCCGGTGCGATGTCATCACGATCAGGTCGGCCTTGACCGCGGCGGCTTCTTCGAGAATTTCGTGATAGATGCCGCCCTGGCGCACCACGCCGGAAATGCGCGCTTTATCGATGCCGGATTCGTCCGCCACGATGGCGAGCGCCTCCTCGGACGTCTGGCGTTGCTGGGTGTCGAAATCGGCCGGCACATATTCCGCCAGCATCACCGGCGTCATCGGCAGCACGTTCAGGAGCCGCACCAGGCCGCCCCAAGTCTGCGACAGCGTGGCGGCCGTGGCAATCGCCGGCTTTGCCAGTTCGGTATCGGCGAGATCGATCGGGACGAGAATGGATTTGTACATCTCACGCCTCCGTGTCTGACTGCACCCTAGCATAGATTGACCGCCTGGCGCGGGGAGGCCTATTCCCCTGACGTCTGCTTCAGCAGTTTTGGGGTGACGAACAACGCCAGCCGCCCGCGGCGGAATGCCACGTCGGCCCAATCGTCGCGTGCAAAGTCGAATACGGCAAGACCCGACGTCGGCAAATTGTCGGCGAGCGCCTTCCGGCCGGCGGCGTCGCCGCTGCCGGCCAGCGCCAGCGCCAGTTCATGCATTCCGGGATTGTGCCCAACCAGCAGCAGAACTTTCGGATCGGCGGCAGAGGCTTCGTGGATGGTTTGCAGAAGCTGCGACGGATCGGCGCCATAGAGTTCCGGCAGAATTTCGACCTGCGGCTTCGGGCGCAATTTCTTCATCGCCTCCCAGGCGATGTCCCAGGTCTGGTGCGCCCGGACCGCATTCGAAACCAGCACGGAATCCGGAAAAGGCGGGTGCCGGCCGATCCAGCCGCCGATCTCGGCGGCGTCGCTGCGGCCACGGTGGTCGAGCCGGCGGTCCAGATCGCGGCCGCTCGGGGCGTCGTGTTCGGTCTTGGCGTGACGCAGCAACATCAAACGGCGCATGGCGCAATCTCGATTCGGTTCAAATGTTGTCCGATTAATGTACAAGCCAACGCGAAGGACAAGGTGACAAGCACGGGATCGGTCCTTAAGAAAACCATATGAGCGAAACTTCCACAGCCAAGCCGTCCGCGGCCAAGACTTCCGCGGCCAAGACTTCCGCGGTCAAGACTTCCGCGGTCAAGGCTTCCATCGCCGGGACCAGTGAACCCCAGCCGCTGCACGAGCGCCTTTCGTTCGACCTGGACGTCGATATCGCCGTCGTCGGCGCCGGGCTTGCCGGGCTGACGGTCGCGCTGGAGGCCGCACGGCTCGGCGCCAGCGTCGCCGTTCTCGAGGGCCGCCATGTCGGCTGGAATGCGTCCGGCCATCAGCTCGGCACGGTGATGCCGGGCTACGGTGTTCCGATCGGCGATCTGATCGCCCGCATCGGTTTCGAAGACACCAGCGAACTCTGGGCGCTGTCGAAGCAAGGCGCCGAATTTGTCCGCGCGACCGCCACGGAACAACTGATTCCGGGCATTGCGCCAAGCGAGGGGGCGCTGGAAGTCTCCAATGTCGATGTCGGCGATCAATTGATCAGCCGGCTGCAAATGCTGGGCGAGGATTTCGAGACCGAGGTGGAGGGCTGGCAGGTCGATCGCGTGCGCGCCGAGCTCAAAACCGATCGTTATTTTCATGGCGTCTATTATCCCAAGGCGTTTCAGATCGATGGCCGCAAATACGTCCACGGCCTTGCCGCGCTGGCGCGGCGGGCCGGCGCTCGGATCTTCGAGGACACCCCGGTGGTCAGCATCGATCCTTCCGGCATTCGCAAGCGCATCGTGACGCCGTCGGCGCGGCTGCGCGCTTCCCACATCGTGCTCGCCGGCAATGTTCATCTGGGGGCGACGTTGCGGCGGCTGTCGGAAACGCTGCTGCCGGTCTGGCGCTATGGCGCGGTGACCGCGCCGCTCGGCGATCGCCTCGGCGAGACCATCGCGTTTCGGGGATCGGTGGCGGACAGCGACGGCATCGATCATTTCCGGGTCGTGGACGGCGACCGGCTGATGTGGGCGAGCCCTGAGACCACTTGGGCGGCGCGGCCGGATCGCTTTGCAACGGCCATTCAACGGCGGATACGCACGATTTTTCCAAGCCTCGACAAGGTGGAGATATCCGAGGTCTGGGGCGGGGCGATCGGACAGACCGTGCACGGCATGCCGCAGATCGGCCAGTTGCGCCGCGGCCTGTGGGTTGCGAGCGGCTTTGGGCGCCAGGGGTTGAACACCTCGGCGATGGCCGGGCAACTGATCGCCCGCAGCATTCTGTGGGGCGACGAACGCTGGCGGCTGTTTTCGCCGTTCGAACTGGTGTGGGCGGGGGGAATGACCGGCCGGATCGCCGGCTATGCCATCGGCCAGTGGGCGCGCGGCAGTGCCGCCGCTGCCGGCACGCTGGCGCGTTACCGCGAGCGGGCACGGACCCAGGAGCGCATCCGCGAGGCGCGTGTGGCCGAGGCCAACCGCCAGGCCGGATCCGGACCGGCACCGCTCCGCCCGCCGCCGCCCCGCCCGCGCTCCGAGCGTCCGCAGCCGACAGCGCCGGCGAACTCAGGCGAGGGCGGGTAGGGGCCCCCTCGCAAGAAAGTGAGAAATTTCGTCCGGGTTCCGTGTAACTTCTCCTCTCGCCCCCCGTATTTGACGGCGAACCGTTTCCATTTCGCTTGGCCCACGGAGACCATCATGATCGACCGCCGTATCCTGCTCGCCTCCGTCGCCAGTCTCATTGGGCTCGCCGCGTTCCGCTGGCTGCGGGCCTCGCCCGCGCAAGCCGCGGAGAAATTCGAGATCGAAAAGACCGATGCCGAGTGGCGCGCGCAGCTCAGCCCGCAGCAATATGAAATCCTGCGTCAGCAGGGCACCGAGCGGCCCGGTTCGAGCCCGCTCCTGAAAGAGCACCGCAAAGGCATCTTCGCCTGCGCCGGCTGTGACCTGCCGTTATTCTCCTCGGACACCAAATTCGAGAGCGGCACCGGCTGGCCGAGCTTTTATCAGCCGCTGGAAAATGCCGTCGGCAAGACCGAGGATCGCACCTTCGGGATGCTGCGGACCGAAATTCACTGCCGCCGCTGCGGCGGCCATCTCGGTCACGTGTTCGACGACGGGCCGAAGCCGACCGGCCTGCGCTACTGCATGGACGGTTTTGCCCTGGTGTTCCATCCGGCCGCGCCGTCGGCGACCTGAGGTACTGCAGCCGCGCGGCCCCCGAATTCCCAATTCGTCATTGCGAGCGAAGCGAAGCAATCCATTCTTTCTTTCTTCGCGTGGCGGCATGGATTGCTTCGCTTCGCTCGCAATGACGGCTCGATACAGCTTCGCGATCCCGCGGCGCGATGCGTCCGAGCTTTGACAAATCTTCCGCCCCTTGAGGGCGCAGGGAAAGCCGGGTGCGCGCTGCACCCGCGGTCTCGCGTGCAAAATGCAGATAGAAGACGCACACGAGCATACAGGTTCAGCGGAGGCAATCCGGCCTTCCCTGCACGGTGGTTTACGGCTTACTTCGTGCTCTCCCCGGCGACCGGGCTCTTTTGCCACCGTCATCGATGGAGTTACCTCCACCAACTTGACACCAGCGTCGGGGTGTCAGGACCACACGACTTCGCCGTCCGCTTAAGCGCTGTTCGTCAATAGCGCTGCTGCGTCCACCGCATCCCGCCTCACGTCCGTGACGATCGCGAAACGCCCCTCGAGAGAGGCGGGACCAAATCGCAATACTCCTGTTTCTACCCCGCCGTCAAGCAAAATTTCTGAAAATCAGAATTAAAATTCGTAAATTCAGAAATCGACTATTTCCCTGCCCGCCGGTCCGGATTTGCTGACCGGCTAGGAGCGAAACTCGAGCGACAATCCCACGGATCATCATGTTTCCGTGCATGCGTAGCAAGGTGATGGGTTTCGCAAGGGCTCAACCCATCCTACTAGCTGCGACTTGACGCTTTCGCCCGGCAATTGTTGCCCGCCCGGCAAATCCGCCCCGGTCCCGGTACCGGCGCATTTTCATTCAACCATCTGAAATAACTGCACTTTCCACTTTGGCATAGCGCTTGCGAATCTCCTTTCGAATGCGGCCTTGGTTTCCTGATCGGTTGGCCGCGGAAATCGAATTTGGAGACGGTGTGATGGGTATCTTCGATGCGCTCAATACTTCGGTGGGTGGCCTTCAGGCGCAGTCCTTTGCGCTACAGAACATCTCCGGAAATATCGCGAATGCCTCGACCACGGGCTACAAGGGTATCGGTACCACCTTCGAAGATCTCATTCCGGACGCGACGTCGCCGAGCAGGCAGGTGGCGGGCGGGGTGACCGCCTTTGCGCAACCAACCATCACCAGCCAGGGCACCGTCTCGACGACGACCGTTGCCACTAATATGGCGATCAACGGCGACGGTTTCTTTTCGGTGCAAAAATCCACTGGAACCGTCGACAACGTGCCGGTCTTTAGTGGTGTCACGGACTATACCCGCCGCGGCGATTTTCAGACCAACGCCAACGGCAATCTCGTCAACGGCGCCGGATATTACCTGATGGGTGTTGCGGTCGATCCGAAGACCGGCAATCCGCTTGGCAACATTCCGCAGGTGCTTCAGTTC
This sequence comes from Bradyrhizobium lablabi, assembly GCF_900141755.1. Taxonomy (NCBI): domain Bacteria; kingdom Pseudomonadati; phylum Pseudomonadota; class Alphaproteobacteria; order Hyphomicrobiales; family Nitrobacteraceae; genus Bradyrhizobium; species Bradyrhizobium lablabi. The sequence goes on from NZ_LT670844.1 coordinate 6,583,631, forward strand.
CAGAACAATTTCATCCCGGCCCAGAACACCACCTCGATCAGCTATGCCGCCAACCTGCCGTCTACCCCGACGACCGTGGCCAGCCCCAATGCGGCGAGCGGCACGATCACTGCCTTGGGCGGCCTCAATCCGCTCGATTTCATCCAAAATCCGACGCTCACGGCGGCCTCGGGCTTTACCGACGCCACGACCACCGGAGCCGTCAAGACCGCCGCGGGAGGCAGCAACATCGACTCCAACACAACCTTGAACGGCGTCGGCGGCGGCGATACGTTGACATCGGGATTTACGGCTGGGCCTCCCGCCGACACGATCACGGTGGACGGTCAGACCCTTACATTCGTCGCCAGCGGCGCGAGCGGCCCCAACCAGATCAATGTAACCGACAATATCAGCACGTTACTGGCAAAAATCGACGCCTTGAGCGGAGCCGCTACGCCATCATCGGTCAGCGGCGGCGCCATCACGCTTCACACCGGTACAAAGAACGATCTTTCGGTTACCAGCAGCAATGCGGGCGCCATGGCCGCGCTCGGCTTTGCGGCGTTGCCCGTCACGAAGGCACGTACCGTCGTCAACAGTCCAGCAACGGGCGTAGTGATCGCCAACGACCAACAGACCTTTTTGAACGAGTCGATCAGCGGCGGCGCGGTCACGGCCTTCGATCAGACTGGAACCGCGGTCAACCTGCAATTGCGCTGGGCCAAGACCGACAGCGCGACGCTTGGCGGTACCCACACCAACACCTGGAACCTGTTCTACCAGACCAATCCGAGCGCGAGCGGCACCCAGACCGCCTGGGTCAATGCCGGAACCAATTACACCTTCAGCGCGGCGGGGGCGCTGACCAGTCCGGCCACTCCCGCCATCACCATCCCCAACGTCACCGTCGGCAACCAGTCGCTCGGCAACCTGTCGTTCAGCACGGGTACCGGCGGCCTGACGCAATTTGCCTCTACCGGCGGCACCGCCACCATCAATGCCGTGACCCAGAACGGCTTTGCCGCCGGCCAGCTGCAATCGGTCGCCATCAACAACAACGGCATCGTCGTCGGCACCTTCTCCAACGGACAAAATCTCGATCTCGCCTCGGTCACACTGTCGCACTTCAACGGCACCAATTACCTGAAGGCGCTGGACGGCGGCGCCTACGCCGTCACCGTGCAGTCGGGACCGGCCATTATCGGTGCCTCGGGCAATATCAGCGGGTCGTCGCTGGAAGGTTCGAACACCGACATCGCGTCGGAGTTCACCAAGCTGATCGTGACCCAGCAGGCCTATTCCGCGAATACCAAGGTGATCACCACGGCCAACACCATGGTGCAGGATCTCCTGAACGTGCTGCGTTGATTGTTCGGCAAGAGGTCGGCGTGTAATGACCTGGAGCGGCTAAGATGAGTTTGGGTTCTGCTCTCGCCACTGCGATGTCTGGTTTGCAGGCCAACCAGGCCGCGCTTTCGATCGTGTCGTCGAATATCGCGAACGCGCAGACGCCTGGCTATGTCCGCGAAAGCACCAATCAGGTCGAGGTACTCAGCGGCGACACCGGCGCGAGCGTCAGCGTCACCGGCGTCAACCGTCAGCTCAATCAGTTCATACAGACGCAATTGCGTACAGAAACATCCGGCGGCGCCTATGCCGACCAGATCGCGAGTGTTTTGACCCAATTGCAATCGGTCTATGGGACCCCCGGACAGGCCGGGTCGCTCGAAACCGCTTACTCGAATTTCACCACCGCCGTGCAGGCGCTGTCGACGACCTCCGGCAGTGCGTCGTCACAGGTCACGGCCCTGACCGCGGCACAGAACCTGGCGCAGCAGCTCAACGCCACCACGCAGGGTATTCAAACACTGCGTAGCAACGCCGAGCAGGACATCGGCATTTCGGTGGGCCAGGCCAATGCGGCAATGACCAAGATCGCGCAACTCAACACCAAGCTTCAGGGATTAACCCCAACCGATCCTACCGCCGCGACGCTGATGGATCAGCGCGACCAGGCGATCAATCAGCTGTCGCAGCTGATGGACATCCGCGTCTCCAGCACCGGCAACAATCAGACCTCGGTCTACACGTCGAATGGCGTTGAACTCGTCGGGAACCAGGCCTCGACGCTCAGCTTCAACTCGCAGGGAACGCTGAACGCCAATTCGCAATGGAACGCCAATCCCGCGAAATCCTCTGCCGGCACGCTCACGATCAAGCTGGCGAACGGCGCCACCATGGATATGATCGCGAACAACTCGATCAGCTCCGGCCAGATCGCCGCCGATCTGACGCTGCGCGACAAGACACTGGTTCAGGCGCAGACCCAGGTCGATCAGATGGCGGCTTCGATATCGAGCGCGCTGTCGGACAAGACCACCGCCGGCACCGCCGCGCCCGCCACGCTTGCGCCAAAGGCCGGCTTCGATCTCGACCTGTCGAACATGCAGCCGGGCAACAAGATCAATTTCACCTACACCGACCAGGCCACCAACACCCAGCACCAGGTCACGATCGTCCGGGTCGACGATCCGACCGCGCTGCCCTTGTCCAATCAAGGCGGAAATCCCAACAATCCGGTGATCGGCGTCAATTTCACGGGCGGAATGGCCTCGGTCGTTTCGCAACTGACCAGCGCGTTCAGCGGCACCAATCTTCAATTCTCCAATCCCTCGGGGTCGACGTTGCGCGTCGTTGACAACGGCACCAATACGGCGACCGTGAATTCGGCTTCCGTCACGGCGACCGTGACGTCGCTGACCAGCGGCAACGCGCAACTGCCCTTGTTTACCGACGGAAGCTCGCTGTACACGGGCGCGATCACCGGGACGGCCGCGCAGCAACTGGGCCTCGCGGGACGCATCACAGTCAATGCGGCGCTGGTCGCCGATCCCTCGCGGCTGACGATCTTCAATACCTCGCCTTTGACCAATGCCGGCGACACCACGCGGCCCGACTTTCTCCATACCCAACTGACGTCGGCCACCTTCAGCTATTCACCGCAGACCGGACTGGGCACGGCGGCGACACCGTTCAAGGGAACGCTGACCAGCTACATGCAGCAGTTCCTGAGCCTGCAGAGCAATGCCTCGACGTCCGCAACCCAGCTCCAGCAGGGTCAGGATGTCGTCGTCAACGCGTTGCAGCAGAAAGCCAAAACCGACTCCGGCGTCAATATCGACACCGAGATGGCCAACCTGATTTCACTGCAGAATAACTATGCAGCCAATGCCCACCTGATGTCCGTGGTTCAGAACATGATGACCAGCCTGATGCAGGTCCAGTTGTAAGGCTAGAAGCGTAAGGGATCGATATGGCAATCAACAACGTCGGTTTTGGTACCACCATCCTCAATCAGGCGGTGCTGAATATCAACAATCAGCTGACGACGCTGCAGTCGCAGCTCACGACCGGGAAAAAGTCGACCTCCTATGCGGGGATGGGCGTCAACGAGGGATTCGCCATCGCGGCCCGGTCGCAGATGTCCGACATTTCCGCGTTCACCGACACCCAAAGCAACATCAACACCAATATCGGCATCGCCAACACCCAGCTGCAGGCGATGGTCAGTATCGGAACCACGGTTCTGAACAGCGCCAACAGCTCGATGCAGACCTTGAACAGCACAGGCCAGACCATCGGACAGCAAACCGCGGCCGCGCAGCTGTCATCGATGGTCGGAATTCTCAATATCCAGGCCGGCGACCGCTATCTGTTTTCGGGCAGTGCCATCAATACGCAGCCGACCGCTTCCGTCGACGACATTCTCAACGGCACCACCAGCCAGGCCGGATTGAAGCAGGTGATCTCGGAGCGCAACCAAGCCGATCTCGGTACCGCCGGTCTCGGGCGCGTCGTGATTTCTTCGCCGACGCCGACCTCGGTGCAGGTGGCGGAAGATGTCGCCGGCTCGCCATTCGGGTTGAAGGTGAATGCGATCTCGTCGCAGCTCACAGGCTCGACCGTCACCGGTCCCGCCGGCTCGCCGGCGGCCATTTCGGTTGACCTCGGCGGCACCAATCCCAACAACGGCGACACCGTGAGCTTCAAGTTCAGCCTGCCCGACGGCACGACTGAATCAATTCAACTCACGGCCTCGAGCGCAACCCCGCTGCCCGCCAAAAGTTTTGCCATCGGCACGAACTCGACGTTGACCGCCGCCAATCTGAACGCGGCGCTGAAGACGGCGATCGGCACGCTTGCCAATACATCGCTGGTGGCCGCATCGGCGGTTCAGGCCGGCAATGATTTTTTCAATACCACGGGAACCGCGACCGGAAGCGTGGCCAACAACAAGTTGACGGTTCCTGCGCCAATCAGCGGGGCGACGCTGTTGTCCGGTCTCGCCAACACCGACTCGCTTTCCACCAATTTCGCGGCCGGCGACACCATTACCGTCAATGGCACGCCGATCACCTTCGTCGCCTCCGGCGCTACCGGCAACCAGCTCAACGTTACCGACAGCGTGCAGACGCTTCTGACAAAGATTGACTCCATCACCGGCACTTCGACGCCGTCGACGATCCACGGCGGCGTGATCACCCTGCATACCGACAACGCCGCGAGCCTGTCGGTGACGAGCTCGAATGCGGCCGCGTTCGCAGCACTCGGCCTTCCCGCTACCGTTACCGCAGCGGTGCCGCCGCTGCGGGTCGGCGGCACGCCGCTCGGCAGTGCGACGACGCTGGTCAACGGCACCGCGAACACGGTTGCCTGGTACACCGGCGAAGCGGGTTCGGGGTCGGCGCGTGCGACCGCGACGGCGCGCGTCGATCAGTCGGTGACGATACAATACGGGATGCGCGCCAACGAACAGGCGATACGCTCGCAGCTCCAATCGCTCGCGGTCTACTCCGCGGTGACGACCTCGGCCAGCAATCCGAATGCGGCCTTGCAGATCCAGGCACTCAGCCAGCGCACCGCGCAAAACCTTGCGAAGCAGCCGGGGCAGCAGACCATCGAGGATATTCAGGCCGATCTTGCGACCGCGCAGGCGACCATGAAAGATGCCGCGGCCCGCCAGACGCAGGCCCAGGGAATGCTGCAGGGCATCGTCGACCAGGCCGAAAACGTCTCTCCCGATCAGGTGGCGAGCCAAATCCTGGCGCTGCAGACCGATCTGCAGGCCTCCTTTCAGACCACCGCGATGCTTTCCACGCTGACGCTCACAAAATTCCTTCCGGTCGCCTAAGGCGCGGCAAAGTTCGGCTGGCGTGAGGTTTTAAGGATGTTAAACGCCGGCGCTCGGTTCGATGCGCGTGAAGAGTCGATCCCGGAGGCTCGATCGCGTTCGGCGTCCGCAATGCGCGAGCTGTTCCTGCCGCTGGACCGGCTGCTCTGTTGTGGCGGTGATCCCCGACTGAATATCGATCCGGCCAGTGGGGTCAACAGCTATGGCTGCCAGCCCTTGCCTTGTCCTGATACGCTGAGCTTTGCCTCGAGCACCGCGACATCGATCTCGCAGCGCGCCTACGATCGCGCCGCGAATGCACGGCAATCGCTGATGCGTTCCGCCATTGCCATCGGCGCCGACGCCGCGTTCGATGCGCGCATCGAGACGATGCGCGATGAGTTGAAGGCCTGTCTGGGGTTGACGCGGACCGGAGCCGATGTGGTCTTTTCCCCGTCAGGCACCGACGCGCAGTTGCAGGCGCTGTTGCTGGCGCGGTCGTTGCTCGGACCTGCGCTCACGACGGTCGTCGTGGCCGCCGATCAAACCGGCAGCGGAACCGTCTTTACCGCGCGCGGAGCGCATTTCGGCGCGGCCACGGCGAATGGCAGCAGCGTTCGGAAGGGAGAGCCGATTGCCGGCATCGCGCATTCCGTCACCAGCGTCGCGCTGCCCTTGCTCGACGCGGCCGGCGGTTTCCGTCCGCAAGCCGAAACCGACCAGCAAGTTCTGGATGCGATCGAACGGTCGGTCGCCGGCGGGACCCGCGTCGTTCTTCAAATCATGGATTCGTCGAAACTCGGCTGGCGCGCCCCGAGCGATAAATGCCTCGACGAAATCGCGACGCGCTGGCCCGATCAGGTTCAGGTCGTCGTCGATGCCTGCCAGATGCGGCTTGGCCGCGCGCGCTTGCGGAAATATCTCGACCGCGGATATCTGGTGATCGTCACCGGCTCGAAGTTTTTCACCGGCCCTCCCTTCAGTGGCGCGCTGCTGGTGCCGGCCAGCCTTGGGAAGGCTCTGGATCGGACCACCGAGGCTGCGCCGGGACTCTGCGAGTACAGCAGTCGCAGCGACTGGCCGATGCACTGGCAACATTTGCGGTCGCGTTTCCCGGTCCGGACCAATTTCGGCCAATGGCTTCGCTGGGAAGCGGCGATCGAGGAAATTCGCGCCTATTATGCCGTGCCCGACGCATTTCGGCTCCAGGCTCTGACGGCCTTCGGCAACGGCGTGCAGCGGATCATCGCATCTTCGCCGTCGCTTCAGCTGTTGCCGCCGCAGCAGAGGCTCGAGGCCGACAGCCTTGACGACGAAGAGCTGGCGCAGCCGACGATCTTCCCATTTGCGATCCGGCATCGTGACCGAAATTTGTCTTTCGACGATTGCAGGAAATTCTATCGCGCACTCTCCGAGCCGGGCGATGCCGGCGAGATCGCGGCCAAGGTTTGCCTCATCGGTCAACCCGTGGCACTGGGACACGGCGACCGGCACCCCGCGGCGGCGCTTCGCATCTCGGCAGGCGCGCGCCTCGTCAGCGAGGCCTGGTCACCCCGCGAAGATGTGGCGCGCGGCAATCTGCAGCGTGAACTTGGCCATGTCGGCACGATCGTCGCCAAGATCGAATGGCTGCTCGGGCAAATCGACGATCGGCCATTGGCCTAGTCTCCCGGAAGCGCCTGATCGCCCGATGTGGCCGGTAAATGGCGGAGCAGGGCCGTTAGGCTTTCATTAACCACGTCTATTTACTGTTTGGTCAGGAATGCAGAAAGCGTCCGCCCTTCGGGAGCTGTTCATGACTGACCAAATACATCTTATGGTGGCCACGCCCTGCTTCGGCGGACAGGTGTCCAGCATCTATGCCGGCTCGATCTTTCACCTGCAGCGCGCCGTCCGTTCGATGCCCAACCTCAACCTTACGGTTCTGATGCGCGATGGCGACGCGCTGATTACCCGGGCGCGAGCCAATCTGGTGACGATGTTCCTCAGCGACCCCTCCGCGACGCACCTTTTGTTCGTGGACGCCGATATCGGCTTTGTGCCCGACCAGGTATTCCGGCTGATCGAATCCGGCGCGGATGTGGTCGGCGGCGTCTATCCCATCAAGCGGATCAACTGGGACAAGGCGACGCGGATGCTGGAAGCCGGACGACCGAAGGCGCCGTCGGCCGCGCTCGATTACGTGCTCGAGATAGAAAATCCCGATCATGTCGTCGCCGTCAACGGCTTTACGCGCGTGCGCTACGCCGGCACCGGCTTCCTGATGATCAGGCGGCACGTCTTCGAACAGATGTGCCGGCATCCCTCCTACGCGCCGCTGCAATTCTTCCATGAGCATTCCCGCGATGAGCTCGCCGGCAATCCAAACCGGTTTGCCTTGTTCGAGTGCATGATCGACCCGAAGAGCGGGACTTATCTCAGTGAGGATTTTGCCTTCTGCAAGCGCTGGACCGATATCGGCGGCGAAATCTGGGCTGATCTCGAGAGCCGTCTCGATCACGTCGGGCCGTCGGTCTTTCACGGCGATGTCTCCTCGCAATTTGCCGCGCCTGCAAGGGCAGCCGCGAATGCGGCGTGAATTGATCCTCTAACGCGCCGTAGGCCGCGCGCATCGTTCGTCCTCAGCGGAGTTCTTGCATGCAATCTGACTTCCACGAAAGGATCGGAACGACCGAGCCGATTTACGCTGACCGCACCGGTATGGCGAAGCTTGCGAAGCTGGCGTTTGATGGCCTGGACCTTCGCCCGATGTGGCACGAGTTGATTGCCAAGCTGGTCGATGGCACCGCTCAAGCGGGCGAGGGGCTCGATCTGTCGCTGATCGCGCAATTGCTCGGCGACAAGCCGGCAGGTCTTGCCATCCAGCAAGAGGTACTTGCGTCGCATCAGCTATTCCGTTCGCCGTGCGCGGCGAAACAGCCCCGCTTGCGCGTTCTTGCGCTTGCCGCGGCAACCGATATGGGCAGCAATACGCCGATCGAGTTTCTGCTCGAGGAATCCCCGATCGAGCTACTGATGCTGTACGTCGTCCCCAAAGTTGAATTGCCTCGGTTGCTCCCTGAACATGACGTCGCCATCGTGATCGCATCCGATTCGGCGGACTGCCGCGACGCGCTGCGCAAGATCGATGAGGCGGCGGCGCGCTGGCCGCGGCCGCTGTTGAATCCGCCGCGCCTTATTTGCAATCTTGATCGCGACAAGCTGCATCATCTGCTTTGCGGCATCGAGGGCCTCGATATCCCGGCGACGATCGGCGTGACACGGGAGCAATTGGCTGACGTGGCCCAGTCCAAACTCGCTTTGGCCGACATTGCGGCTGAGCTTGAGTTTCCCCTCATCGCCCGTCCGCGCGGTTCGCACGCCGGCGTTGGTCTCGCCAAGCTCGACGATCGCCCGGCGCTCTCGCGCTATCTCGACGAGCGACCGGAGCAGGAATTCTTCGTATCCCGCTTCGTCGATTACGCCAACGAGGACGGCCTGTTTCGCAAGTACCGCGTGGTGTTCGTCGAAGGCCGGCCTTACGCCTGCCACATGGCGATCGCCGATCGCTGGGACATCTGGTACCTCAATGCCGGAATGTCCGACAGCGCGCCCAAGCGTCTCGAAGAAGAAACCTTCATGCGCACCTTCGACATCGGCTTCGCCCGCCGCCATCGGACCGCGCTGGCCGGCATGGCGGAGCGGGTGGGTCTCGACTATTTCACGATCGACTGCGCGGAAAACAAGCGCGGAGAATTGCTGATATTCGAGGCGGACAACACCGCCGTCGTGCACAACATGGATTCGCCGGAGCTGTTTCCCTACAAGCCGCCGCAGATGCACGCGATCTTCGAGGCATTCGCCGCGATGCTGTCGCGCCGCGCCAAAGCCGGCCGGGAGCATGCCGCGTGAGCGCGAGGCTGCGCGACACGCTGCCGGAGTCGCGATCGGGCGAGACGCTCGATCCGCAAGACTGGGACGACATCCGCGCCCAAGGTCATCGCATGCTCGATGACATGTTCGACTACGCCGCCGACATCCGCGCGCGCCCGGTCTGGCAACCGATACCGGATGACGTCCGCGCGCGTTTCCGCAGCAACCTTCCGCACCAGCCGTCCGATCTCGGCGAGGTCTATCGCGAATTCGCCGACTTCATCCTCCCGTATGCGACCGGCAATGTTCATCCGGGTTTCATGGGTTGGGTCCATGGCGGCGGCACCGCGGTCGGCATGCTGGCGGAGATGCTGGCGGCCGGGCTGAACGCCAATCTCGGCGGCCGCGATCACATTCCGATCGAGGTCGAACGTCAGATCGTCGAATGGACGCGCCAGCTGTTCAACTTCCCGGACGGCGCCAGCGGAATTTTCGTCACCGGCACGTCGATGGCGAATCTGATGGCGGTGCTGGTGGCGCGAACGGCCGCCCTCGGACGATCCGTCCGGCAGCGCGGCATCCATGACGAAGGCGCCCGGCTTATCGCCTATACCTCGACAGCGGCGCATGGCTGCATCTCGAAGGCCATGGATATCGGTGGTTTTGGCAGCAACGCGTTGCGCTCTATTGCGATCGATCGAACCCACCGCATCGACGTCGCCGCGTTGCGCGAGCGGATCGCCGAGGACCGCAACGCCGGCCTAAAACCTTTCCTGGTCGTCGGCTCGGCTGGAACGGTGGATATCGGTGCGATCGACGACCTTGCGGCGCTGAGCGCACTGTGCCGGGAAGAGGAGCTGTGGTTTCACGTCGACGGCGCCTATGGCGCGCTCGGGGTTCTATCGCCGGCGCTGGCGCCGCGGCTCGCCGGTCTGGAAAACGCCGATTCGATCGCGCTCGATTTCCACAAATGGGGGCAGGTGCCTTATGACGCCGGTTTCCTGATCGTTCGCGACGGCGAGCGCCATCGCGACACCTTTGCGGCGCCCGCGGCGTATCTGCGCCGCGAGACCAGAGGGCTCGCCGCCAACTCACCCTGGCCTTGCGACCTCGGCCCGGATCTGTCGCGCGGCTTCAGGGCGCTCAAGACGTGGTTCACCTTGAAGACCTACGGCACCGAGAAGTTAGGGGCTGTCATCACGCGCACCTGCGCGCTCGCGGCCTATCTGGAGGCGCGGATTCTGGCCGAGCCGCGGCTCGAGCTGCTGGCGCCGGTCCAGCTTAATATCGTCTGCTTCCGCTATCGCGCTGATGACGCCGACAGGGTGAACGGCGATATTGTCATCGACATTCAGGAATCCGGGATTGCCGCGCCGTCGACCACGATCCTCGACGGCGAGCTCGCGATCCGCGCCGCGATCGTCAATCACCGCACCGACACCTGCGATATCGACGCGCTGATCGCGGCCGTGCTGGATTTCGGCGCGCAGCGGTCGCCGGCTGACGACGGCGTGGTTCCGAAAATCGAGGGTGCCCCGCCGCTGGCGATGTAGGCGGCGCGCCGGATCAGCTTTGGGCCGACCGTTTTGCTTCGGCGTTGGCCTCGGCCTGGACAGCTTCACCGTAGTCCAGGAGCTGCCGCTCGTAGGCGACGAGCTTTTTGGCTTCCTTCAGCGCCTGATAAAGGTCGCCGTTCAAGATATGGTTGTTGATGCCCTCGATGATGGGCCAGGCGCTCGGTACCGCGGTGACGATGTCGCGCAACAGGTTGAAGTAGGTGCCGTGATTGACCTGCGGGTCCGGCGAAATATACATCAACTGCACCGCCAGATAGACGAGCTTGGCCGGCGTATCGGCGGTCTCCGGCGTCAGGATATCCTTCTCGCGCAGGATCGGAATGTTGTCGCCGTCGATCAGTAGCCGGGCGCGCTGATCGGTATTGGTGACGACGCAGGCGCCGATGATGATCCGCTCGTGCGGCTTGAGCTCGACTTTCAACGCCATGCCAGGTCTCCGTTGCCGTATTTTACACGAGCCAACATTGCGGCGGATTGCGAGATTGTGCCGGCTTTGGTCGCGCCGAACGCGCGGCCCGCGGCTTTCTGCCGATTGTCGCCGCAATCCTTTCTGATTGAGGTTAACGCCCGGTAAACGGCGCCGGACGCTGCGTAATTGTCCAATGTTATCAACGTTATTTTCGAATCGCGCGCAGACGAAAACGCCGCTCAGCGCCTCGCCGCCGCGCTGGGAACGGGAGTGGTGCGGTATCGATTCATGTTTTGTTAGACGCTTGGTTCCACGTTCCGCCACCTCACCCGATCAGAAAAGATTGGGATGTGTGCGTACTCCAATTTCACACCAGAAAGGTATGAAACATGTCAGGTATCGTTCTTTCGGCAGCCGTTCGCCAGAACCTGCTCTCGCTGCAATCCACCGCCGCCCTCTTGGCGACCACCCAGAACGCCCTCGCCACCGGTAACAAGGTCAACTCGGCCCTCGACAATCCCACCAACTTCTTCACCGCGTCGGGCCTTAACAACCGCGCCAGCGACATCAACAACCTGCTCGACAGCATCGGCAACGGCGTGCAGGTGCTGCAGGCGGCCAACACCGGCATCACCTCGCTGCAGAAGCTGGTCGATACCGCGAAGTCGATCGCCAACCAGGTGCTGCAGGCGCCCACCGGCTATACGACCAAGTCGGCGACTACTTCGTCAGTCCTCCCTGCCGGCTCCACTTCGGCCAATCTGGTCGATGGCGTCGCTATTAAGAGCGGTGAGATTATCTCAATCGCCGCGACCACGGGCATCCCGGCGTTCACCATCACCCTCACCGCCAGCGAGTCGCTTGCTCAGCTGAACACCTCTTTGGCAGCCAGCAATCTGACAGCCAGCCTGAACAGCACCAACCAGCTCGTCATCACCACGACCAACGACGCGGCTTCGTCCACGATCGGTGCGGTCGCCCTGACTGGTACCGCCGGTACTGCGACGTTCTCAGTTGCCGCCGCGCCGGTTGCCGATCCAGTCTCGCAGGCCACGCGTGCCAGCCTGGTGGGCCAGTACAACAACATCATCACGCAGATCACCACAACCGCTCAGGATTCGTCCTTCAACGGCATCAACTTGCTCAATGGTGACAACCTCAAGCTGACCTTCGACGAAACCGCAAAGTCCACGCTCAACATCACCGGCGTCACCTACAACGCGGGCGGCCTCGGCCTCTCGTCGCTGACAGTGGGCACGGACTTCCTGGACAACAACTCAGCCAACGCGGCGCTCGCCGTACTCGGCACGGCCAGCACCACGCTCCGTACCGAGGCCTCGGCGCTCGGTTCGAACCTGTCCGTCGTGCAGCTCCGTCAGGACTTCAACAAGAACCTGATCAACGTGCTGCAGACCGGCGCGTCCAACCTGACGCTGGCCGATGCCAACGAGGAAGCGGCCAACAGCCAGGCGCTGTCGACCCGCCAGTCGATCGCGGTGTCCGCGCTGTCGCTCGCCAACCAGTCGCAGCAGAGCGTGCTGCAACTGCTGCGCTGATTTTTCGAAAAACTACCAAACAAGGCGGCGGGGAAGAAACCCCGCCGCTTCAGCCGGCCGCCCCAGCATAACGATTGGGACGCCATCACTCCAATTTCACACCAGAAAGGTATGAAAAATGTCAGGTATCGTTCTCTCGGCAGCCGTTCGCCAGAACCTGCTCTCGCTGCAATCGACCGCCGCGCTGTTGGCAACCACCCAGAACGCCCTCGCCACCGGCAACAAGGTCAACTCCGCGCTCGACAATCCGACCAACTTCTTCACCGCGTCGGGCCTTAACAACCGTGCGAGCGACATCAACAACCTGCTCGACAGCATCGGTAACGGCGTGCAGGTGCTGCAGGCGGCCAACACCGGCATCACCTCGCTGCAGAAGCTGGTCGATACCGCCAAGTCGATCGCCAACCAGGTGCTGCAAGCGCCCACCGGCTATACGACGAAGTCGACGTCTACCTCGACAACCCTTGTTGGCACCGCCTCGGCGGCCAATCTGGTGGACGGCGTCGGTTTCAAGGCCGGTCAGACTCTCATCGTCGCCGCGAACGGGTCCCTTCCGGCAGTCACCGTCACCTTCGGCGCCACCGAGTCCCTCACCCAGTTGAACACCTCTTTGGCGGCCGGCAATCTGACAGCCAGCATTAACAGCTCCAACCAGCTCGTCATCACCACAACCAACGACGCGGCTTCGTCCACGATCGGTGCGATTACCACCGGTGCAACTCCCGGTACTACGACGTTCGGAGCTGCTACCCCGCCGGTCGCCGATCCAGTCTCGCAGGCCACGCGTGCCAGCCTGGTGGGCCAGTACAACAACATCATCACGCAGATCACCACAACCGCTCAGGATTCGTCCTTCAACGGCATCAACCTGCTGAATGGTGACAACCTCAAGCTGACCTTCGACGAAACCGCAAAGTCCACGCTCAACATCACCGGCGTCACCTACAACGCGGGCGGCCTCGGCCTCTCGTCGCTGACAGTGGGCACGGACTTCCTGGACAACAACTCAGCCAACGCGGCGCTCACCGTACTCGGCACGGCCAGCACCACGCTCCGTACCGAGGCCTCGGCGCTCGGTTCGAACCTGTCCGTCGTGCAGCTCCGTCAGGACTTCAACAAGAACCTGATCAACGTGCTGCAGACCGGCGCCTCCAACCTGACGCTGGCCGATGCCAACGAGGAAGCGGCCAACAGCCAGGCGCTGTCGACCCGCCAGTCGATCGCGGTGTCCGCGCTGTCGCTCGCCAACCAGTCGCAGCAGAGCGTGCTGCAACTGCTGCGCTGATTTTTCGAAAAAGACGATCGAACGGAGCGGCGGGGGAAACCCCGCCGCTTTTTCGTTGTGGAGCCGTAAGCAGGCGAAACCGCTGGCAATTTTGCGGGCCCGCCTCCGGTAACGAAGCGTTAAGCAAACAAATTAGGCGGGCATTAACCTTAATTTAAAGGAAAGCTCAGTAGAACTAAGGAGGTAAAACTACGGAAGGCTTGTCACATGTCCGGTATTGTTCTTTCGGCAGCGGTTCGCCAGAACCTGCTCTCGCTGCAAAACACCGCGGAGCTTCTCTCCACCACCCAGAACCGTCTGGCCAGCGGCAAGAAGGTCAACACCGCGCTCGATAATCCGACCAACTTTTTCACCGCGCAGGGCCTCGATAACCGCGCCAGCGACATCAACAATTTGCTCGACGCCATCGGCAACGGCGTACAGGTGCTGCAGGCCGCCAATACCGGCCTCACTTCACTGCAGAAGCTGGTCGATACCGCCAAGTCGATCGCCAACCAGGTGCTGCAGACGACCACCGGCTATACGCAGAAGGCTTCTGCGACGAGCCTGGCGCCGACCGGCTCGGGCGCGGGAACGGCCACCGATCTGGTCAACATCGGCAGCGGCACCGCCAACTCGCTCAGCGGCAAGACCTTCATCTTTACGCCTGCCACCGGTGCCGCGACCACGATCACGCTCGGTACCGGTGCCGGTCAAGTCAACTCAATCACCGCTTTCAATACCGCGCTGACATCCGCCGGCCTTGGATTGACGGCGTCATTGGCCACCAATGGCTCCATCACGCTGACCTCCACCAACGACAATGCGAGCCAGACGCTGACGACCACAGCAACTGCAGCTCCGAACAACATTGGGATCACCGGCACCGATACAGCGACCCTTGTCACTCCGACCGGCGGCACCGCCGGCGCGCCACTCGCCGATCCGAACTCGCAGACCACGCGTGCCAGCCTGGTTGCCCAGTACAACAACATCATCGCGCAGATCACGACGACATCGCAGGACTCTTCGTTCAACGGCATCAACCTGCTGTTCGGTGATGACCTGAAACTGACCTTCAACGAAACCGGCAAGTCCACGCTCAACATCAAAGGCGTCACCTATGACGCGACCGGCCTCGGTCTTGGTCCGTTGGTCGCGGGTACCGATTTCCTCGACAACAGCTCAGCCAATGCGGTGATTGCCAAGGTAAGCGCCGCTTCAGACCAGTTGCGGTCGGAAGCCTCGTCGCTCGGTTCTAACCTGTCAATCGTGCAGATCCGCCAGAACTTTGCCAAAAACCTGATCAACGTGCTGCAGACCGGCTCGGCCAATTTGACGCTGGCCGACTCCAACGAGGAAGCGGCCAATAGCCAGGCGCTGTCGACGCGCCAATCGATCGCGGTGTCCGCGCTGGCCCTGTCCAACCAGTCCCAGCAGAGCGTGCTGCAACTGTTGCGCTGATCCCGGCAGCAATCGATCCGGATTCGATACCGAAACGGCGGGGGAAACCCCGCCGTTTTCCTGCTGTGAGCCGCCCCAGTGCGGCCGGCAGACGGCCCGTCGCCCGCCCGGTTTCAGACAAATACGGAAACGGTTGCTAACCATATTTTAAAGGCATCCCCGTACAAAAGTTGAGCAGCTTTTGAAGCCAGTGTTCCCTGCGCAAACCCTACCAAAGGTGATGGATGTCTCATGCCGCTCAAGCCTATGCCCGCACGTCGCAAACGACGGCGCCTGCACGTGAAATCGAGGCGCAGGCCCTCTTGAAAGCGGCAAAGCAGTTACAGGACGTCCAGGCCAACTGGACCGGTCCCGACAAGAACATGCACAACGCGCTGCTCTTCAATCGCCGGCTGTGGTCGATCTTCATGAGCGCGGCGGAGACCAATGACAATCCGCAGCCGCTGGAGATTCGTCAGAACATCGCCAATATCGGCGTGTTCGTGATGAAGCAGACCATCGAGATGCAGATGAATCCGGATCCGGCGAAGCTGAAATCGCTGATCGACATCAACTGCAATCTCGCGGCAGGCCTGTCGGGCAAGGTCTGATGGCCTTTTCGGACTAACGGAGTGCGATCATGACCGATATCGCGAGCATCCTGTCAGCGAACTACAAGGCGATCGGAGCATCGGCCGCTGTTCCGTCCAAGACCAAATATGTGGCCGTCGATCCCAAGCTCTATCAGGGCACCTGGAGCGGAACCTACGCCAACAAGAAGACGTTCAAGATCACGGTCACGAACGTCAGCGGGTTCCGCGCGCAGGTGAGGTACCAAAGCAGCGACGGCACCTCCAAATACCAGAGCGTCCTGATCAAGGACCACTCGTTCCGGGTTGGTGATACCAAGTTGACGCTCACCAAGCTTGCAACGGCCACCACGGCTGCGACGGCGCAAGTCAAGAACGTCGTCACCGATCCCGCGACCGGCTCGACTTTTCTCGATACCGCCGTCGCCACCCTGAGCAACTGATCCGGACTTGAAAACTTCAAGCCTTGCGATCGGTGGCGAGAAGCCGAGTCGGCTGGCCTTTTGTCAAATCGAGCGTGTGGAAATAGGCGCGTCGTCGCAGCACCGCCTCTTCAGGAAACTGCGTCACCACCGTGTTGGTCCGGTCATCGACCACCTGATAGACGATCGAGGCCGCGGCCTGGTCGATATACGCCTGGCGAGATATGAAATCGCTGTCGCTCGAAGCTCCCGGATCGTTGCGCACGGCCACGCTCGGGTCCGTTGCGGTGACGCTTTGGCTCGCAGGCAGATCGGTCGCCACTGCGTTGCTAGCCGCCTGGCTTACGGGCTGAACAACAGGTGTTGGAGCCGGCGCCCCCACCGGCCTGATGCTGAAATCCGTACTCATGGCAGCCTCCTGGCCTCCCTCGAGTCAAATCCCAACCCCTCTCCATAGGCAACTATGCGCCGCTAGCCCTCAATGTTTTGTTAGAGAACGCGCTGAATGCCGCGTTACGACCGGCGCGCGAGTTTGACGAAAAATGTTCGTAATTCGAATCGTGCGCTGCACCCGTCAGAGCGAGCGGCTGACCGCGAGCGGCGTCATGTTGCGCGGCGCCGGCGCCGCGCGACGCCCGGCGGCGGTATAGGTGTTCGGAATATTCTTGCGCTGAATCTCGGTATTGACGCCGCGGATGACGCTTTCGGACACCGCATGCGCGGTTGCGAGCACCGTCAGGTTGATCTGCAGCATGGCGCGAAACACGTCGTGATGACGATGCAGCGTATCCAATAGCTCCGGTGCTGCCTGCGCAAGGTATTTCTGGCTGGCTTTCAGTTGTCCGACCGCATTGACATAGCGGCGCGACAGCTCGGTCTTGTTCGGCTCGAATGCCATCGCCTCGCGCAGTCTGCCGGCGCGGACCAGCTCGGTTTCGCGCTCGATGACGCCGAGCAGCGCGCTCATCACATCCATCAAGTTCTCGGCGAGCTTGCGCGCATCGGTGGCGGTTGCGGCCGCAGCTGTTGGCGCTTGCGCCTGTCGCCGTAGAGGATGCTGGTTCATGTGCGGTCTCCCTTAATCCATCTAGCTCGTGTGGCCGGCCTGCTGCATGATCAGCGAACGAAACACCTCGTTGGAGATTCCGACGCCGCCGGCTTTTGCAAAAGATTTCGAATATTGCTCGGTCAGCATCGAGCGCCACACGCCGGTGCCGGGGGTGTCGCCGAACGGGCCTTCGCCCTTGATGCCGCTAGTCATCTGGGAAAACATCGAGTTGAGGAACATCGCCTCGAAATCGGTCGAGGTTGCCTTGGCCTTGGCTTGCGCCTGCGGCGAGACTTTTTTCAGGGCGTCGGCGAAGGCCGGATCCGGCCGTCCCTTGAACAGCGGCATCGCTGCGTTGGCGGGCATGCTGCCGGTGGTCGAATTGATCAGGCTCGATGACATCACATCACCTCGATGTCGGCCTGGATCGCGCCGGCGGCCTTGATCGCCTGCAGGATGCCGATCAGGTCGCGCGGCCCGATGCCGAGCCCGTTGAGGCCGTCGACCAGTTGCTGCAGCGATACACCGTCTTTCACCACCGCGAGCTTCTTGCCGTCTTCGGTGACGCCGACGCTTGAGCGCGGTGTCACCACCGTCCGCCCGCGCGACAGCGGATTGGGCTGGCTCACTTGCGGGCTTTCCGAAATCGTCACGGTGAGATTGCCCTGCGCCACCGCGACGGTTGCGACACGGACGTCGCGGCCCATCACGATGATGCCGGAGCGCTCGTCGATGATGATCTTGGCCGCCAGATCAGGCTCGACCTGCAACTGTTCGATCTCGGTCAGGAAGGCGACGACATTGCCCTTGAATTCGGCGGGGACCGAAAGCTGCACGGTCGAGGGATCGAGCGGCTCGGCGGTCTTGACGCCGAGAAAATCGTTGACCGCCGCCGCGATGCGCTTTGCGGTGGTGAAATCGGCGTTGCGCAGCGCCAGCCGCACGTTGGGCAAACGATTGAGCGCGAACTCGATCTCGCGCTCGATGATGGCGCCGTTGGCGATGCGGCCCACGGTCGGCACGCCGCGGGTGACACTGGCAGCGGCGCCCTCGGCCTGGAAGCCGCCGATCGCGAGCGAGCCCTGCGCCACCGCGTAGACGTTGCCGTCGGCGCCGAGCAGGGGGGTGACGAGCAGGGTCCCGCCCATCAGATTCTTGGCGTCGCCGAGCGCGGACACCGTGACATCCATCCTTGTGCCCTGGGTGCCGAACGCCGGCAGATTGCCGGTGACCATGACGGCGGCGACATTGCCGGTGCGGATGGTGGCGCCGCGGATGTTGACGCCCATCCGCTCCAGCATCGCCTGCAGCGATTGCTTGGTGAAGGGGATGTTGTTGAGCGTATCGCCGGTGCCGTTGAGGCCGACCACGAGGCCGTAGCCGATCAACTGGTTCTGCCGCACGCCTTCGATATTGGCGAGGTCCTTGATCCGCGACGTCGCGGCGGCCGGAATGGCCGACAGCGCCAGCGCTAAAAGCGCGGCGCAGACCGTCCCGATTACGCGTGCCGAAATGGCGCCTGGCATCCTCTGCTCCCCGCGAGGTCTTGAACACTCGGACCCGCGCCACTCCCATGGCAGCGATCCGCCGTTCACTATGCGAGCGCCGTGCCACGCCTGTTCGTTCGTGTAAGATACTGACATAACGATATAAATTGTTCGGCCGCCGGTTGCCCGCTGGTCACGCCGAAGTGGCAAATCTGCCGCTTGGCGGCAGTTTTTGCCGGGCTGTTTACGACCCATTAACCATAAGGGGGCGAAGCTTGCGCCCACACGAGCTTCGAGAACAGCGATGCGCATCTACGGACCGAACGGCACCACTCTCGGGAGCCCCGCGGGCACCACGCGGAAAACCTCATCGAGCAGCTTTTCGCTGCCCGATGCGGCATCGACGCCGGAAGCCCGCCCGGTGAACGCGCCGAAGGCTGCCGCCAACATCGACGCGCTGCTTGCGATGCAGGGCATCGAGGAGGATCCGGTCGAGCGCCGCAAGCGTTCGGTGGCGCGCGGCAAGGGTGCGCTCGACGTGCTCGACGATCTCAAGATCGGGCTATTGTCCGGCAGTTTCGATGCCTCCACCGTGAGCCGGCTGCGCGACGCCGCCGCCAACCTAAAATCCTCCTCCGGCGATCCCGGTCTCGACGCGGTGCTGTCCGAGATCGAGCTGCGGGTCGAGGTCGAACTCGCCAAAGCCGGGCAGTGCTAGAGCATTCCGGGCCTCGTGGTTCGAGACGCGCGGCGTTGCCGCGCTCCTCACCATGAGGGTCTAAGACCTCATCCTGAGGAGCGCGCACTTGCGCGCGTCTCGAAGGATGAAGCCACGGAACTCTCACGCCGCCATCGCCTTGCGCTGGGCGTCGTAGCGGCGTTGCGCGGTGAGCACTTCCTTCAGATTGCGTTCCGCCCAATCGCGCAAGGGATCGACGGCGGCAGCGAGCGTCGCGCCGAGCGGCGTGATCGAATATTCCACCGTTACCGGCACGGTCGGAGTAGCGCGGCGGCGGATCAGCCCGTCGCGCTCGAGGCTTTTCAGCACCTGCGACAGCATCTTCTGCGAGATGCCCTCGATCGCGCGGCGCAATACATTGAAGCGCAGGGGCTCGCCCCTCAAGAGCAGCAGGATCAGCACCGCCCATTTGTCGCCGACCCGATCGAGGATCTGGCGGGTCGGGCAATCGGCCGAATAGGCATTGGCGGCTTTCATCGCGGTTACTCCGGCGTAATCAGGTGACCCCAAAGTGCTCTCTTAACACTTACATCCTTTCGGTTATCTAGTCACCATTGGATACCATCCTCATCCGCATAAGGAGACACCATGAAGATCGCCGTCGTCGGCGCGTCCGGAAATGCCGGCTCGCGCATCACAAGTGAGCTCGCCCGCCGCGGCCACAGCGTCACCGCCATCGCGCGCAACCCGGAAAAAATCGCAAAAGAGCACAATGTCACCGCGAAAAAGGGCGACGCCCATGATCGCCCCGGCCTGGCGCAGCTTCTTGCCGGCCACGACGCGGCGATCTCCTCGATCCATTTCCTCGCCAGCGATCCCGAAAAACTGATCGGGGCCGCCAAGGACTCTCACGTCGGCCGCTATCTTGTGGTCGGCGGCGCCGGCAGCCTCGAAGTCGCCCCCGGCGTCCGGCTGGTCACGACCCCCGGTTTTCCCGCGATCTACAGGGCCGAGGCCGAGAAGGGCGCGGCCTTCCTGGACCGGCTGGCCGAGGAGAAGGACCTCAACTGGACCTTCATTTCGCCCTCGGCCCTGTTCATCGCTGGCGAGCGTACCGGTAAGTTCCGGCTCGGGACCGACCAGCTTCTGACCGTGGCCGACGGCAAAAGCTCGATCTCCTTTGAGGACTTCGCGGTCGCTTTGGCTGACGAAATCGAGCGTCCGGCCCATATCTGCAAGCGCTTTACCGTCGGCTATTAAAGAGGCAAGGCCGTCCCCGGGGCAGGCGCGGATAGTTTTGCCTGTGCAAGGCCTTGGGGGCGGCCCGGCCTCGGCAAGCGAGATATTGTCTGTCACATGGCGCCGCTATATAAGGCGCGCGCGGACGGACCGTTTCCGTTCGCCTTGCACGTGAAGATGGGCTGGCCTTGGAAAAGTTGAAGAACTATCGACCCTCCGAAAAAGAGCCTTTCATGAACGAGCGCCAGCGCGATTATTTCCGCGCCAAGCTCCTGGCGTGGAAGGACGAGATTCTCCGCGAATCGCGAATCACGCTGCAGACCCTGCAGGAAGAGAACGTCAATCATCCTGACCTCGCCGACCGCGCCTCGTCGGAAACCGACCGCGCGATCGAACTGCGCGCCCGCGACCGCCAGCGCAAGCTGATCTCCAAGATCGATGCCGCACTGCAGCGCATCGAGGACAACACCTACGGCTATTGCGAGGAGACCGGCGAGCCGATCTCGCTGAAACGGCTGGAGGCGCGCCCGATCGCGACGCTTTCGGTGGAAGCCCAGGAGCGCCACGAGAAACGCGAGAAGGTCTACCGGGACGAATAGGGTTTTGGCCGCAGTTGCGGTCTTTTTGTTGTCCACCGCGTTTTCGTGTAAAGAAAGGGTGTCACAACAAGAATCGGCGCGAGTTGAGTACGGAGGTCGCCGATGAATAAGACCCTCGCGGCCGCAAAGACCATCGCCGCCGCTCGGCGCGACCGGACGCCGCTGCCGCCGCTCGCCGGCGACGCCGCGCCGAAGACCGAAGCTGACGGCTACCGGATTCAGGATGCGTTGCACGGCCTGCTTTCGGTCGATTTCGGCGCGATGGTCGGTTACAAGATCGGCTGCACCAGCCCGGTGATGCAGCAATATCTCAATATCCCGCATCCCTGCGGCGGCGGTGTGTTTGCAAAAGGCGTTTACGAGAGCGGCGCCTCGCTGAGCACGAAGGATTTCGTCCGCGTCGGCGTCGAATGCGAGATCGCGGTAAAACTCGCGCGCGATCTGGTGTCGACAGAGGCGCCGTTCACGGCGGAGTGGGTCGGCGAGGCGATCGAGGCCTATCTGCCGGCGATCGAGATCGTCGACGACCGTTACGTCGACTGGCAGACCATCGGCGCGCCGATGCTCGTTGCCGACGATTTCTTCGCCGCCGGCTGCGTGCTCGGCGAACCCGTGGCGCGATCTTCCGCGCCCGATCTCGCTGCCGTGGTCGGCCGCGCGATCATCAACGGCGCTGAAGTCGGGCGGGGCACCGGCGCCGATGTGCTCGGCCATCCCCACAATGCGCTCGCCTGGCTCGCCAATCATCTCGCCGCGAAGGATAAGGGTTTGCGCGCGGGCGAGATCGTGCTGACGGGAAGTCTCATCAAGACGGTGTGGCTGAAGGCGGGCGATCATGTGGTGATGGAGTTGGCGGGGCTCGGGACGGTAGACGCAACGTTTGGCTGAGCGAAGTTGCTGTGCGCCGCCGCCGCAAAAAGATCCGTCATACCCCGCGCATGCGGGGTATCCAGTACGCCGCGCCCTTTCGATTCATCGCTGACGTCTCTGGAATACTGGATCATCCGCCGGAGCCTGTCATCGGGCGGCGCTTTGCGCCGACCCGGTGGCGGGTGACGACAGCTGCGCATCTTCAAACAGAAAATGTCCAATCTCAGATACAACTCCGCGATCTAGCGGCGCAATGCGTCCGAGTTGTGCAAGAAACTTCCGCCCAACAGAGGGCGTGGGGAATGCCGGGTGCCGATGCACCCGCAGCCGCGCGTGTAGTGTAGTAAACACGCGCGTTAGTCACCACGAGTCCACCGGAACAACCCGGCATTCCCGCACGCAATGGTTTTAACGGCTTCCTTCGTGCTCTCCCCGGTGACCGGGCTCTTTTGCCACCGTCATCCGCGGAACTATTGTCCCACGAACTTGACACCAGCGTCGGGGTGTCAGGACCACAAATCAGCATCGGTGGTTATGGGTCCCTGCTTTCGCAAGGACGACACCAAACCGTTGCCGTCAGTTCACCTGCGCAAGCGAACCCGCAGCGGTGGCGGCGGCGGTCCGAGATCGCGCTGCCAGACCGTACCGTTGTCGAACTGGATGATCATGCCGTCAGGGGAATAGACCGCGCCCTCGTTCCAGGCATCGGCCCAGATCCGGGATGCCGGCGCGAACGCGTCGGGCCAGGCGCGGGAAGGCTGGCCGGCTTCGTTGACGAGGTTTAGATCGGGCCCGTTCTGCGTGATGAAGGCGGGGCTGCCGACCGGACCCGCCCGACAGGCCTGGATGCATCGATAGGTGCCGGTCAGGTTGACGATTTGCGCTGATGCGCCAGTTGCCGCGAGCGTGGCGAGCGCCGCAATGGCGCATGATGTCATTCTCATGAGGATCACTCCATACGATGACGCCAATCCAGCCTTTGGCGCTCCCTGGGAATCCCTATTCCGATCGGGCGCGTTTGGTTCCATGAGCACGCCGATAATTCGTGACGATCGACGGCTGCGGCCGCGTTTACACGACGGTCCGGTTCATGCGAACCTTGGGCGGCAGGCAGGGCTGTTCACGGAAGGGAAGACCACGACCGACGACGGCGACACGCCGGAAACGACAAGCCTTGAAACCGACACGAGGGGTTCATGCGACGCTTCGTTGTTTTATTGCCGATCGCTTTGCTGACCGCCTCATGCAATCCCGACAGCGAAGTGACGGGGTCGACCAACAAGTGCGCGACCAGCCTCTACCCCTCATACGATCCAAAACTGCGCGACCAGTGCGTGGCTGTCTGCATCAAGTGCGACCACGGCAACACCGTCACCTGCTCGACGTCATGCTTCTTGAAAGGCGCGCACTGAATATCCCCTCCGAACCGCGTCGCCCAAAGCAGGGGACGCGGAGTGCTCGTTTATTCAATAAGCGTCCAACGCCTTGACGGCGATCAACGCCCGATTTTCTGCGCTGGATCACCATAGCGAACGCGCCGTGGCCATGAATGGAGACCTGCCATGTTCTTCGACAACAAGCCGTATGCGATCCTGACCATCGCGGCCTTTGTTTTTTTCGCAATCATCCTGATGTTCTGGGCGTTGTACGGAACCAATGGGCCGAGCAGCCTGGACGCGACCAAGCGGGCGTCGCAGACCCAGACCGTCGGCAGCGCGGCCGTTCCGATAAGTGATAACCGCGAGAGGCGTTAGCCCGTGGCCCCTAGAGCGGGATGATTTTGAGTTGAATCGTCGCCTGCGCAAGTTCGATCACCTCGCCCCGCTTGCGGGGAGAGGCATAGGCCGCCTTCGGCGGCCGTCCTTAGATAAGAAGGACGCCGAAGCGAAGCTTCGGCTATGTCGCGCAGCGATCCGGGTGAGGGGGATTCTCCGCATAATTTGTGCTTCAGCATTCGCGGAAACAGCCCCTCACCCCAACCCTCTCCCCGCAAGGGCGGGGCGAGGGAGAAATCACCGCTGCGCCTCAACCTAAAGTCATCATGCTCTAAGACGGCCATTCGATCGGCGCGTGCTTCAACCGTCGCCTGATCATCTCGTCCCGCAGCCTGTCGGCATACTCCCGAACGGTGGGGCCAACGGTAAATTGGCACTTGTTGGCTCGATCGGCTTCTACCTGCTGTCGGACGTTTTCGTAGAAATGAGCAAGCCGTTCGTCAGGCATGTTTTCGACGCTCATGATCAACTCCTACTCAACCCAACCTACTCTCCCATTCACCTTGCCCCGGCCGGTCGGAAACGCATTAGCTCGGCGGCTTCAGCTCACCGGCCGCCCAGCCCAAGGCATCTGTTTTCAAGGGGTCGACGGCAAAGGAAATTTTCTCGATGCGCTGGCACGTGCTGCACTCGAAGGTCCGCTCCTCGAAACCTCGCTTGCCCGGAGAAATCCGCGCCAATCCCATCCTGTGCTTGCAGACAGGACACATCGGTCGCTCAGCCGTAAAAGATGAACTACGCATCACTTTACCCCGCCGAAATGATATGGCCGGCGCGGAGTTCCGGTCTGTTCGCTCGCCGACTCTACGACAAAGTTTTGCTGCAGGGGAAGACAGAAACCGCGCCGGAGGCGATCGATCACTTTAGCAGGCCACGGATGGATGCGTGGCCGGCGCGGCCTTGCCCCGAAAGCCCCCCAACCCTCGAGGGCGAGGTCGTGCTCCATGCCAGCGCGCGAGCGGGCCCGCCCGTCATGAGCACGATGGCTGCAAAGGCTGCGGCTCCAATGATCTGACGCATTTCAACTCTCCTCTTGATGATGCCCCAATTCCTCTCGCCACTTGGAAAATGCCACAAATAGCCTTCATATCGGGCAGCGCATTGATAGCGAGCAATTTCCGGCAGCCAGCTTGCAACGCGGGTTAGCCGACCCGTGAAAGGGACCAAGACGTGACCGATAAAATCGCCGTCAAGCGTGGCAGCGGGATTAAACGGGCGCGTTCATAAGTTCTCCCTGGAGCGCCTGCTTCGTTGTGTCCGTCGTCTCGACCAGGACGTGGCCATCGTGGTGCGGCCGAAGAAAAGCCGAGGACCGGCGCCACCGCGTCGGCCGCGTGTTGCCGCCTGATCTCCGCTGCCACCGTCGCATCCATCACGCTAGCCAATCCATCACCATCAGTCCCGGCACGCGCGCAAACTCGCGGCCGTTCGCCGTCACCAGCGTGGCGCCCCGGCGGCGCGCCTGGGCCGCGATGAGACAGTCATAGGGGCCGATCGGCGTGCCCTTGCTCTCCAGGTGCGCGCGGATATCGCCTGCATGCGCGGCATCCTCCGCATCGAATGGAAGCACCGCGATTCCCGGTGCGAGAAACTCGGCCAACAGACGATCGGATTCGGCCCGCCTGTCGCTGCGCGCGTGGCCATAGCGCAATTCGAACAGGGCGATGGCGGGAAGACCGATTTCCGTTCCGAGCCGCAACTGTTCCGCCAGTCGGCGCCGCACTACGGGAACGCGCCGGTTGATGACGTAAATCGCGACGTTGGTGTCGAGGCAGATCATTCGTCGAAGAAGACGCGCGGATCGGGCTTGAGCGGCGGGTCTTCGGGCAGGCCGTCCGGCAGGAAATCGCGCCCGCCGAGTTCGTCAAGGCGCGCGAACCATGCCTCGGCATCGAAAGGCGGTTTCTCCATCGGTTCCAGCACCACCTTGTCGCCGACCTTGCTGACGCGCACCTCCTTGCCCTCGAAGCGGAACTCCTTGGGCAGGCGCACCGCCTGCGAGCGGCCATGCATGAAGAGCTTGGCGGTAGCTGTCATTTCCGTACCTAGTCAAGTTGTGATGGCTACCAATGATATATATCACGGCGCGGGGTCCGACGCAACCGAAGTGCGACCGCAACGCCTTCACCGCTCGTTCGCTTCGTCCCGATCGAATTTGTAGTCGGGAGGAAGGGTCCAGTTGTGGGAAGCGAGGCGTCCAAGCGCGGCCTTGCGCCGTTCTTCTTTTTGCACGACCAGCGTACGTTCGACCACGTCGACGATGTTGATTTCGTCGCCGGCCTTCAGGCCCATTTTCTCGACCAGCGCCTTGGGCAGCCGCACGGCCAGGCTGTCGCCCCATTTCGAAACCCGCAAGGTGGCCTCCTGCATGACGCCCATCTTATAATCTCATCGTCAGGATAGCATTCTCAATATTCCCCGCACTTCGTGTTCAACGAGCAGGCATGATCCTCACGCCGCCGCCTTGTCTTCCTTGTCCTCGCCATGCGCCACAGTCTTCAGCTCGTAGGGCGCATTAGGCGGAAGGCGTAATCCGCCTCTTCATCGTCGGCAAATGGCGGATTACGCTGCGCTAATCCGCCCTACGTGCTGCATCACGCCGTATGTTTGGGTGCATCCGGATGAGGAGCGGTGAGTGGGCTATCTAGATTGGGAGCCAACCATAAGACCCGTATTAATACCGGACCTCTGACACGCTTTTTCCGCTTAACTCCTATTGATCTCACCCACCAGTTGCGCTTGGATGACCTCGGGCGTTGGGGGGATGCGTGATGCGTAATTTGGGGATCGTGGCGCTTTGCGCCGCGCTGGGCGGCTGCGTTTCAACCGGAGAGACTGTCGCTTTCCGAGCTTCAAATCCACAGCAACAGGCGATGATGCGCGACGGGCAACCGGCTCTTGTGTCGCGTCAGAAAAGTTCACTCGTCTTGGTCCGCCCGGCCTCACGCCAACTGCAGGCTAACGGTCGACCAGTTTTCGTGGTCGGCATAAACAATCTCGGGAAACAGCCGGTCGAATTTAGGGTTGGCCAAGTCGAGGCCGTGCAGCACGTTGGCGCTTCCGATTATGAGATGCAGATCGTCACATATGAGATGCTTCTCCAGGAGGAGAAGAACCGACAGATCGCGGCGGCGATCCTGACCGGCGTCGCCGGTGCGGCGAACGCCTACGGCGCGTCCCGAGCCGGGTATGGTAGTTACACGACACCAAGCGGCCGCACCGGAACGTTCTACAGCCCGACGGCGGCAGTAATAGCCCAAACAATGCCGCTGTTCAAAATGAAGCGATGTTTGCCGCTACAGTCGAAACCGGCCAACGCAACATGGCTGTACTTGAGCAATCGGTCATCAAGGACAACACCCTGATGCCGGGCGAATGGTACGGTGGACAACTGCACCTGACGCCTCCAACCGATCAGGCCGGCGGGCCAAAGACCTACACGATCATCATTACTGTAGGCAGCGATCGGCACGTCGTGGAGGTTTCGCAAGGGCCAGCCGGAACATAGCTACTTGTAAGGCGGGTTGGCCGAAGGGGTAATTTCATCATCATAGAACGGCGGATTACGCTTCGCTAATCCGGCCTACGTGCTGAGGCGCGACTTCTGTTGAGCTTCCTTGCACAGCAGGCCGACTCACGGGCATCTTCGGGTCCAATGAACCGTTAATTGCGAACACTGCTATTTGATTAGTTGGAATCGAATGAAATGAAGAGTCAAAGCGAGCGTTACAAGGCGGACCTCACGAGGCTTGTTTGGGAGGGCAAAAAAATAGCTGTAGCCCTGCAGTACGACTGCGATCCAGAAGCTGCCAAAAAGACGGGGTTAAAAAAGGAAGATTTGCCTGACGCACGGCAGGCTTACCAAGCGTGGTATTCCGAAGCGCTTGCGTGTGTAACACAACTCTTGCCTGATCGTGTAGAGGACTTCATCTCGTATTACAAACCTCTCAAACCTCGAAAGAGCGTGGGGTTTGCTAACTACACCATGTCTGACTACCTCATCGGAAGTACCGTCTACGATTCCGACAGCGCCCGCTGGATAGTGCCGGCAAACTCGGCTCTTAGTGCGATTTTCAATCAATACAAGATAGTCGAGACCATATCTAATCGCTTCGAATCGACGCTATTTGACATTAGGGCGCTGGTCCACGCCGATCTATTGGATGATGAACTCGCAGCCGCTGACGAACTCAACAAGCAGGGGTTTTCTCGTGGCGCGGGAGCTATCGCTGGCGTCGTCCTTGAAGCACACCTCGCCGGAATCAGCGAAACACATAAGATTAAGCTCGCTAAGAATGCCACGATTTCCACCCTCAATGATGCACTTAAGAAGGCGGACATTCTGGACACCGCGACGTGGCGTTTCATTCAACACTTAGGGGATATTAGAAACAAGTGCGATCACAAGGCTGATGCTGATCCGACACGAGATGAAGTTAAAGAACTAGTCGACGGCGTGAGAAAAATTACGAAAACGGTATTCTAAACGAACTGCCGCGCTCTTAAAGACGCATGGACGCCGGAAAAAGCTGGGGCATGAGGAGTTTCGCCAGAAGTGCCCCCAAAACATCCGCGGCCTCCGGCAGGGGAGCTACCGGAGGCCGCGTTTTACATCGCATCGCGTCTCGAGCCGCGATGAGATGTGGGAGCTCTAGAAGAAAGTCTTAGAACGGCAGCAGCACGTCCATCACCTGTTGGCCGTAGCGCGGCTGCTGGATGTCGGTGATCTGGCCGCGGCCCCCATAGGCGATGCGGGCCTGCGCGATCTTCGAGGAATCGATGGTGTTGTCGCTCTGGATGTCCTCCGGCCGCACGATGCCGGCGACGATCAATTCGCGAATTTCGAAGTTGACGCGGATCTCCTGCTTGCCTTCGACCACGAGATTGCCGTTCGGCAAGACTTGGGTGACCACGGCGGCGACGTTGGTCTGCAGCGCCTCCT
The DNA here is from genome assembly GCF_900141755.1 of Bradyrhizobium lablabi. Taxonomy (NCBI): domain Bacteria; kingdom Pseudomonadati; phylum Pseudomonadota; class Alphaproteobacteria; order Hyphomicrobiales; family Nitrobacteraceae; genus Bradyrhizobium; species Bradyrhizobium lablabi. The sequence continues at coordinate 6,612,535 of NZ_LT670844.1, forward strand.
GGCGGTTGACCGAACCCTTGCCGTCGCTGGAGGCGGTCGAGTCCGCCGTCAGGATCCGGCCGGGCAGCACCTTCGCCGCGGTGACGCCCAGCGTCTTGGCGCCGACGAAATCGGTGATCCCGGAATCTTCCTTGTTGGTGCGGCTGCGCTGGGTCTCGTTGGCAATGTTGGCCTTGTCGGTGATGTTGACGGTCACCGTCAGGAGGTCGCCGACGCGCGCGGCGCGCTGGTCCTTGAAGAACGCGCGGCTGCCGTTCCGCCACAGCGAATTGGCGTTGTACGACACCGTCTCCGGTTTCGGCATCGGCATCTGCACCGGCTTGTAGCCGGGCTGCGTGGTCGGATTTTCGATCGCATTCAGTTTCGGCTGTTCGCCGATCTGCGACAAGCGGTCGATCGACGAGCATCCGCTCGCGACGCTGACGATGGTGAGCAGCGTGCCGGTGAGAACGATACGTTTTATGCTACTGGACCTGAACATTGAACTTTACTCGGTTTTTGGGGCGACTTGCGGAGTGTTGGTGTTGGTAGCGAGCGAGACGGGAGCTGCGGGTTCATCCGGCGCGATCGAGGAAGTTGTATCCGGTGCGGCGGGCCGCGGCGTTGCGATCGAGATCGACACTTGACCACGGCCGATCACGGTGCCGGTCACCGTGCGTTTGGACTGCAGATTGAGCACGCTGACGACGTCGCCTTCGGTGCCGGCCTCCAGCGCCTTGCCGCGAACGGTGAGATAAAGACCGGCGGTCTCGTAGATCATGGTGACGGTCTGGTCGCGCTGCACGAGGTCGGGTTTTGCCAGATCAGCCACCTTCAGCGCCTGACCCGCGCGCAACTGGCGCCGCGCCTGCATTCCAACCACGCGGTCGCGCGAGGCGACGTCATTGCCGACTTCGGCCTTGGGGCGCCGCTCGATCACGACATCGGAAGATTTTATCACCTCATTGCGCTCGATGCCGCGCGCGAGCACCGCGGCTTCGATGGTCTCGACCGCCGTTCCCGAAAAACGCAGCCGCGTCGGCGTCGCGACGCTGGCATTGGCGATCGCGAGCGTGACGTCGAACCGGCCATTGCGCGGATCGAACCGCACCGATGACGATTGTATCGCGGCGGTGTAGGAGGATTCGAGTTTTAAATCCTCGAGGGTGCGATCGAAGGTCAGGCTGATATTGGCGGCGTCGCCGAGACCATTGTGATGTTCCAGCGCGTGGGCGATCTGAAGCTCGATCTCCTTTGCCTCCAGGGTGCGCGCCAGCCGCGTCACCGAAATTTCCTGGATATTCCTTGTATCGACGCCGATCACCTGATGCGCGCGCAAGGCGGCGATCACTTGCGACGTCGGCAGCGTGCCGGTGGTGCCCAAATCCGGCGCGCGGTAGATCGCGATCTGCGCCGACGGGCCGGCATTGTCGATGACGTCGCCGATCCGCACCAAATCGCCGGAGACGGTGACGTTGGCGCGCAGCACCGGGGCGGCGATCACATCGTCGCTTTGCGCGAATGCGCTCACGCTGCTCGCCGCGAGCAGGGCGGTTGCGAGGAGGAGGGTGCGTAGTGTCATCAAAAACTCCCTCTACCTGAACAGCGCGGTTGCGGATTGCAGCATCTGGTCGGTGGCGCTGATCACCTTGGCGTTCATCTCGTAAGCGCGCTGGGCCGCGATCAGGTCGGAGATTTCGGTGACGACCTCGACATTGGCCTGCTCGAGATTGGCCTGCTGCATGTCGCCAAAACCGTCGGTGTTGGCGATGCCGTCCTGCGGCGCGCCCGATGCCGGCGTATCCGTGAACAGATTGTCGCCGATCGGCTGCAGGCCGGCCTTGTTGATGAAGCGCGTCAGCCCGATCTGACCCACGAGCGTCGGCGTGGTCGATCCCGGCAAGGTCACCGAAAGCTGGCCTTGCGCGTTGATGGTGATGCCGGAGGCATTTTGGGGGATCGTGATGGTCGGCTGCACCGGGTTGCCTTGCGCGTTGACGACGCGTCCCGTGTTGTCCATCTGGAACGTGCCGTCGCGGGTATAGGTGAAGCTGCCGTCGGGCATCAGGATCTTGAAAAAGCCTTCGCCGCGGATCGCGATGTCGAGATCGTTGCCGGTTTGCGACAGCGTGCCTTGCGTCATCAATCGCGGCGTGCCGACGGTTTTCACGCCGCCGCCGATGTCGACACCGACGGGAAGGATGGTGCCCTGATCGGAGGCCTGGGCGCCGACCCGGCGCACATGGTCATAGATCAGGTCCTGGAACGCGGCGCGCTGCTTCTTGAAGCCGGTGGTGCGCATGTTGGCGATGTTGTTGGAGATCACCTGGACGTTGAGTTCCTGGGCCGCCATTCCCGTCGCCGCGGTATAAAGAGCGCGCATCTGGTATCTCCTTCAAGCATGATCCCGAAAAGTGGTCGCCGGTTTTCGGAACAGATCGTGCTTAGTAAAAAAATTGCGGACGGAGTTCATTCAGTTGAATGAGCTCCTACGCCGGGACGTCGGCGAGCTTTTCGATCGCCGATTTGTGCAGATCGCTCTGCGTCTGCAGTAACGTCGCCATCTGCGTGTAGGTGCGCGTCACGTCGATCATGTGCGCCATTTCGATGACGGAATTGACGTTGGATTTTTCGACGAAGCCCTGCTTCACCTTCGAGGCGGTGTCGGGCGCCGGCGCCACGCCTGCGCCGGCCGAATAGAGATTGGAGCCCTCCTTCAGGAGTTTTTGCGCGTCGGCAAAAGAGACCACGCGCAATTTGCCGCGCACCGCGTCGATCCGGTTGATGCCTTCGAGCACGGTGATGTTGCCGTCCGCGGCGATCGAGATGTCGTGGTCGGTCGGCTGGAACACGATCGGGCCGGCGTTGCCGAGCACGGGATTGCCGGATGCCGTCACGAGCTGGCCCTGATTGTTGATGGTCAATCCGCCGTCGCGGGTGTAGCGCTCGCCGGCCGGCGTCTGCACCACCAGAAAACCCTGGCCGTCGATCGCGACATCGAGCGGATTTTTCGTCAGCTCGGTCGGGCCTTGCGTAAGGTCCTTGAAGGTGCCGCGGTCCTGCACGTAGCTGACGCGGCGGTCGCTTGGGATAAAATTGTCTTCGTGGGCGCCGGAGTTGAGGTATTCCTCAAACATCGAGCGGTCGGCCTTGAAACCGTTGGTGTTGACGTTCGCGACGTTGTTGGCAATGACATCCATCTGCCGCTCCAACACCATCTGCCGCGAAAGTCCGACGAGAAGCGCATTCTCCATCGCTGGTTCTCCCCTTTGACGATCCGCGAGCAAAACCCTCCCAGGCTCGGTTCTCGGATCAGGCGAACCGCCAAGCTCTCCCAAGCCGCGGTTCCCTGTGATGTCAGCGAAAGCCGTGCCAACTCATAAAATGCCGATTTTATAAGGGTTTAATTGTCTGGAAGGAGTTTTGCGGGGCGGCAGAAAGGTCTTGTTGACCATGTTTGCCCGGCAAGATTTTCCCAGTGGCTGCGCAAATGAAAGGTTCCATTAACCATTATTACCTTAGCGTCGACGCGTCATGAGAGGCGCGTTTGCGCTGGCGGCATTCGTATCGCGTCCCATGCCCTGGCTAGCGGCATCGCATTTTAGATTTCGAGAACGGGCGCGGGGGCGATGGCGGACAACGAACAGGCAGATGGCGTCGCGGCGGACGGGCTCGAGGCCGCGCCGGCGCCAAAGGGCAAGCTCAAGCTGATCATCGCGGCCGTCGGCCTGCTCATCATCATCGGCGGCGGGGTGACCTGGTTCTTTTTCCTCCGGGGTCACGGCGAAGAAGTGCACGCCGAGGCGCCGCCGCCGAAGCCGCCGGTGTTCGTCGAGGTGCCGGACATGCTGGTCAACCTGGCCGGCCTGCCCGGCGAGCGCGTGCAATATCTCAAACTGAAGGTCGTGCTCGAGGTCAAGGAAGAGAAGCAGGTCGAGGCGATCAAGCCGTCGCTGCCGCGCGTCACCGATATTTTCCAGACCTATATGCGCGAATTGCGGGCGAGCGACCTCAACGGTTCGGCGGGCCTGTTCCGGCTCAAGGAAGAACTGACCAAGCGGGTCAATGTCGCGCTGGCGCCGACGCCGGTCAATGCGGTGCTGTTCAAGGAAATCGTGGTTCAGTGATGGGACGAATCTAAGGATATGGCGGGCAACCCTTTAGACGATCAGGATGCAATCGCAGCCCAATGGGAAGCCTCGCTTGATTCCGAGGACCCGGCGGAGGCAGCGGCCGCGGCTGCCGCCAATGAACTCTCCGGCACCATGGCGCTGCAATGGGCCGCCATGGTCGAGGACGGCAGCCGCGATTTCGGCGGCGGCAAGAACGGCGGCGAGCGGGTTTTATCGCAGGAAGAAATCGACAATCTGCTCGGCTTCAACGTCGGCGAGGTCAGTCTCGACGACCATTCCGGCATTCGCGCCATCATCGATTCGGCGATGGTGTCCTACGAGCGTCTGCCGATGCTCGAAATCGTGTTCGACCGCCTGGTGCGGCTGATGACGACGAGCTTGCGCAACTTCACGAGCGACAACGTCGAAGTCTCGCTCGACCGCATCACCTCGGTGCGGTTCGGCGACTACATGAATTCGATCCCGCTACCGGCTGTGCTCTGTGTGTTCAAGGCCGAGGAGTGGGAGAATTTTGGCCTCGCAACGGTGGATTCGAGCCTGATCTATTCGATGATCGACGTTTTGCTGGGTGGCCGCCGCGGCCAGACCTCGCTGCGCATCGAAGGCCGCCCCTACACCACGATCGAAACCAATCTCGTAAAACGGCTGGTCGAAGTGGTGATGGCCGATGCCGAGCAGGCGTTCCGGCCGCTGTCGCCGGTAACGTTCTCGATCGACCGGCTGGAGACCAATCCGCGTTTTGCCGCCATCAGCCGGCCCGCCAACGCCGCCATCCTGGTGCGGCTGCATATCGACATGGAAGATCGCGGCGGCAATATCGAATTGCTGCTGCCCTACGCGACCATCGAACCGATCCGTCCCGTGCTGCTGCAGATGTTCATGGGCGAAAAATTCGGCCGTGATCCGATCTGGGAAGGCCATTTTGCCACTGAAGTAGCGCAAGCGCAGATCTCCGTCGATGCCGTGCTCTATGAGGCCGAGATTCCGCTCAAGGAATTGATGAAGCTGAAGGTCGGCGACACCTTGCCGCTGGAGATGCGCGCCGACGCGCTGGTCGCGGTGCGCTGCGGCAGCGTCGTGCTGACCGAGGGACGGATGGGACGCGTGGGCGACCGCGTTGCCATTCGCGTGACAAAACAGCTGCGCAAACCCAATACCACCTTCGCGATGTTCGAGAAGGCCGATGAGCAAAACAAGGCGCTGGAGGCCCAATGAGTCATCTACTCGGAATAGCAATCGAGAGCCTCGTGACGGTGTTGCTGTTGCTCACGATCGGCTATTGCATGCTCTTGAACAAAAGGCTGAAGCGGCTGAAGGCGGATGAACATTCGCTGAAGGCGACGATCGGGGAATTGATCACGGCAACCGAGATCGCCGAGCGCGCCATCGGCGGCCTCAAGCACACCGTGCGCGACGTCAACGAGAATCTCGGCAACCAGCTGACCGCGGCGGCGCAGATGTCGCAGCAGTTGCGTAAACAACTGGGCGAAAGCGACCAGGTGTTCCGCCGCTTGTCCCGGATCGTGACCGCCGCGCGGCCTACTTCCGAAGCCGAGCCGGAGCCGGAGGTTGCCGCACCAAAAATATCGTCGGCCCAGGCGGTCGCAGCAGCAGCGCAGGCATTTTCCGACCGCAGAAGGTCTAATGGCCTCGCCGCATGAAGTCCTTCCGTGACATTCGCGTCCTTCCGGTTGTGCTGGTTGCGATCTTCGGCCTGGTGGTGCTGAAGATCGCAGGCCTCGTGCTCGATGGCGGCTATGTCTTCGACTATCAGCCCGACAGCAGCAAGCCGTCCTGGGCGCAGGAAACCTTGAACTTTCCGACCGGCCGAAGCGATCCCGCCGACATCACCGGCTCGGTCGAGAAGCCCAAGGAGGAGGCGCCCAAGCCGGCCGCCCCCGAAGCGGCAAAACCCGACGGCACCGTGGTGGACCAGAACCCGCAGCAGGTGTCGCCGTCCGAACGGGCGATCCTGGAGCGGCTCCAGGCCCGGCGGCAGGAACTGGAGGCGCGGGCGCGCGAGATCGACATTCGCGAGAGCCTGCTCAAGGCCGCGGAAAAGCGCATCGAATCGAAGGTCGAGGAATTAAAGGCCACCGAGGCGCGGATATCGACGGCGAAGGAGCAGAAGAACGAAGCCGATGCCGCGCGCTTCAAGGGCATCATCACGATGTATGAAGCCATGAAGCCGAAGGACGCCGCCAGGGTATTCGACCGCCTCGAAATGTCGGTCTTGTTCGAGATCGCCTCGCAGATCGCGCCGCGAAAGATGTCGGACATCCTCGGGCTGATGTCGCCGGAAGCGGCCGAGCGGCTGACCACGGAAATGGCGCGCCGCGCAGGCTCCGACAAATCCGCTTCCGCGAACGATCTGCCCAAAATCGAGGGCAAGGTACTACCGCAAAAGCCCAATTGAGCCGAGGATATTTAACAAGTCCTTAAATCGCCAATCCTAGGATTCGAAGCGCGGGGCGCGCGCGCGTGCGTGCGTCCTGCCGGCGATTGAAGAACCGTTGAAGCGAAAGAGTGGACTTGGAATGGCGCCAAGGGCTGCCGCTGGATTTGGGTCGCTAGGCCGCGCCTTCGCGCGGGCGGCCCGGCATTGCCTTGGCGGACCGGTATCGCTTGCAGCCGGCCTGATCCTGATCGGCTTGCTGGTCCCCGGCGCCTGCCGGGCCGAGCCGGTCAGGGGCGAGGCTTCGCTGTCGGCAGGCGGCGGCTTTGCCCGGCTGGTGTTCAGGCTCGCCGAGGACGTCGAATCCGAGGTGACTACCGCCGGCTCGATCCTGATCGTCCGCTTCAAACACCCGGTGGACGTTCCGGTGGATAAATTATCCGACGCGGTGCCGGACTACATCAATTCGGTGCGGCGCGATCCCGACGGCTCGGCGATCCGGCTGTCGCTGGCGCGCCGGGTGACCATCAACACCATGACCGCCGGCGAGCGGGTGTTCGTCGATCTGTTGCCCGACAGCTGGACCGGTCCGCCGCCCGGGCTGCCGATCGAAGTGGTGCGCGAGCTCGCCGAGCGTGCCCGTGTCGCCGAGCGCGCCTTGCGCGTGCAGCGCGCGGCGGCGGAAGCGAAAAAGAAAGCGCCGGTGCGGGTTCGCGCTTTGGTGCAGCCGACCTTCGTGCGCTTCGTGTTCGAGATGCCCGACGGCGTCGGCGTCTCCTCGGTCTTGAACGACCAGAAGCTGACGCTGTTCTTCAGTGCCGCGCTCGCCTTCGATCTGGCGGACGCCAAGGAGGCGGCGCCGGCGAACGTCGCATCGATCACTCAGAAGATCGACGTCGAGACCTCCTCGGTGGAGATATCGTTGATCGGCGATGTCGACGTCCACTCCTTCCGCGAGGAGAAGAACTACATCGTCGATGTCGCATTCCAGCAGGCGGAAAAACCCTCCGCGCTGGCGCCGGCGGCAGACGCCTCGCATGGTTCACCGCCGGCAGCAGCAGCGCCGGCGGCTCCGATGGCAGCCGCGCCGGCAGCTTCCGAGAAGGCCGCCGACGCAGCACAGCCGCCGCGCCCAGCGAGCGAGATCGCGCAGCCGACGTCGGAGGCGATCGCCAAGCAAGCCAATATCGAGATCAAGCCTGAGCGTGCTGCCAACATGCCGCCGGCCGCGGAAATGCCGATCGTTCCGCCGCCATCCGATCCGCCGCCGGCAAAGGAGATGGCGGCTAAAGACACCACCGTAAAAGAGACAGCAGCAAAAGAGGCAGCAGCAAAAGAGACGCCCGCAAAAGAGACGCCTGTAGCAAAAGAGACGCCAGCAAAAGAGAGCCCGCCCGTAGCAGCAGCGCCGCCAAAGGCGACACCTGCAGGATCCGAGACGCCACCGGCAACCAAATCGGGCGGCGGCGCTTCGGTCCACGCGCGTCGCGATAGCGACGGCCTGCGGTTGATGTTTTCCTTTGCCGCCGCAACGCCTGCGGCTTTGTTTCGCCGCGCCGACACCGTGTGGCTGGTGTTCGATTCGACGAAACCGCTCGATATCGAGCCGATCCGCAGCAATGGCGGGTCGATCGTCGCCGACGTCAGCCTGTTGCCGTTGGAAAGAGGCCAGGCGATCCGCATCCGTCTCAACCGGCCGCAAATGCCGTCGCTGACGGGCGACGATCAGGCGGGTGGGGCGACGGACTGGACCGTCACCTTTGCCGATACGATGCAAACGCCGACCCAGCCGCTGGTGGCGGTGCGCAACATCGCCGATCCCGCGCACGCCAGCGTCATTGTGCCGATGGCGAAAGCGGGCCTTCTGCATCGGCTGGTCGATCCGGACGCCGGCGATACCATCCTGGTGGTGACGGCCCCGCCGCCGGTTCGCGGCTTCATCAAGCGGCAGGATTTTGTGGAGTTCTCGCTCCTGGAATCGATCCACGGCGTCGCGGTTCGCGCGAACTCCGACGATGTCACCGCCGAGGTCGCGCCCGACAAGGTCATCCTCGGGCGGCCCGGCGGGCTGACGCTGTCATCGGCCGACGTCGGCGTGGAGCGCGCGCCGGTCGCGGTGCGGCCGATTTTCGACGCCGACGAGTGGCACAAGAACCAGACTGAAAATTTTAGTACGCGATTGGACCAGCTTGTTGCCGCGGTTGCGGCGGCCGAAGGCGATGCGCGCACGTCGGCCCGGGTCGATCTGGCTCGTTTCTATCTGTCGCTCGGCATGTATACCGAAGCCAAGGGCGTTCTCGACCTGGTTCTGGTCGACACCCAGCCGGGGTCGGAGGATCCCGTTGCCCTGATCGTGCACTCGGTCGCTTCCAGCCTGATGGGCCGGCCGCAGCAGGGTTTGAAGGACCTCGCCAATGCGGCGGTCGGGACCAATTACGATTCGCAATTGTGGAAGGCGCTGGCCGCTGCACGGCTCGGCAAATGGGCGGAGGCGCGGGAGAAATTCAAGAACGTCGAATTCGCCATCACCTCGCTGCCGATGGATCTGCAGCGCATCGTGGTGGCGGAGGCGATGCGCGCTTCGCTCGAGGTCAAGGACTACTCCGGCGCAGCCAAGCGCTCCGGAGACCTCGACGTGATCGGCATTCCCGATGCAATGAAGCCGGCGATTGCGGTGTGGCGCGGGCGCCTCGCCGAGGCGCTCGGGCACGACAAGGATGCGCTGGACCAATACAAGCGTGCGGTGCAATCGCCCGATCGGGCCGCTGCGACCGAAGCCAAGCTCGACGAGATCGCGCTCAAGCAGAAGCGCGACGAGATCAGCGCGGCCGACGCGTTGCGCGAGCTGGAGGCGCTTTCGGTGACCTGGCGCGGCGACGCCCTCGAGGTGCGGACGCTGGAAATGCTGGCGCGGATCTACGCCGATACCGGACGCTACGGCGAATCCTTCGCGGTGACCAAGACCGCGACTAGGCTGCAGCCCAATTCGGAAATTGCAAGGCAAGGCCAGGATGCGGCGGCCGCCCTGTTCACCCAGCTCTTTCTCGGCCCGAAGGGCGACGATCTGCCGCCGGTCGACGCGCTCGGGATGTTCTACGAAAACCGTGAATTGACCCCGATCGGGCGGCGCGGCGACGAAATGATCCGCCGCCTTGCGGACCGGCTGGTCGCCGTCGACCTGCTCGACCAGGCGAGCGACCTCCTGCAATATCAGGTCGACAAGAGGCTCGAGGGCGCCGCGCGCGCCCAGGTCGCAGCGCGCCTCGCCATGGTCTATTTGACCAACCGCAAGCCGGATCGCGCCATCGCAGCGCTGCGCTCCACCCGCATCGCCGATCTCTCCGGCGAACTGCGCCAGCAACGGCTGCTGTTGGAGGCGCGGGCGCAAAGCGACGTCGGACGCCATGATCTCGCGCTCGACATCATCACCAATATCAACGGCCGCGAAGCGATCCGGCTGCGCTCCGACATCTACTGGGCGTCGCGGCGCTGGCGTGAGGCGTCCGAGCAGATCGAATTGTACTACGCCGACCGCTGGCGCGATTTCAAACCTCTGAACGCCGTGGAGAAGAGCGACGTGATCCGCGCGGTGGTCGGCTATGCGCTGGCCGAAGACGCCATTGGGCTGGCGCGTTTCCGCGAAAAATACGCGCCACTGATGAGCGGGGAGGCCGACCGCGCCGCGTTCGAGACCGCGAGCAAGCCGGCCAACGCCAACAGCGCCGAGTTCGCCGAGATCGCCAAGATGGCCGCCAGCGTCGATACGCTCGACGGCTTCCTGCGTGAAATGAAGACCCGTTTCCCCGACAACACCGCGCACGCGGCGCTGCCGCCGGAGACGCAAAAGGCCGATCCGGTCTCGACCGGCGCGCTGCCGAGGATCATCGGCCTGACGCGCGCTGACGCAAAAAGGTAGCGCGTCGCCCAGACGTGCTCGTCCACGAATTTACGATCGCCAAAGCCGAATACCTCAATCGGTCAAAGTCACGCTCCCCCATCGCGGCCTGTCGCCAAATATGCTCGGCTACCTGAAATGCCGAGACGGCTGTCTGGTTGGTAAACTGGGGGTCGGTCAAAACATCATCCAGAACCCGACGCAGCATTGTCGTATTCGCCTCGTCCAAAACCGTTGCCATATCTGCACCATCTGAAAAGCTTGAACAAATTGACCGGAAGCAGGACCATGTGAAGAAAGAACACCGGGTAGATGTGAGCCAACAATCCATAGACAATGAAAAGGACATTGCTCAAAAGTGCGAAAGTTCGAAGCGCCACGATCGTCGTCATGCAGAAACTGACGAGAACGCTGAGCGCTGCCGAGAAGCCCAGGAAATTGATCCACCACATGCCTGTGTTCTCGCATTTCGACGATCAGTTTCGACGTCTTATCGCAGCAGTTGACGCGATCGCCGGGTGGGCCGGCGCCGCCGCGGTGGTGATCGTCCCCGGCCGATCCGCGATGGCGGCAAGTCCGCCAACCAGCAGCAGCGCCGTGGCGCCGTAAAATATGAAGAATCCGAGCCGCCATCGTCTGAAGACAATCTCGTCTTCCGGCGCTCTTGGCGGGAATTTGCTTCCATCCCAAACGCAACGAGGGGATGAGACGTCAAGGTTCCCATGTTGCCGGACGTCAGTTTCGTTCAAATGAGTTGCGGGCGAGAACGGCTTTTCCATTGCTGGGGTCATATGTCACCGAATATCTCTGGGCCATTTCGACAGGCTTGAACTGGTCAGTGCAATACTCCAAGCGCCTGATTGCGAGGCTACCTGGTCACGCAAGAATCCGTTGACTTCAAATCGCTACCTTCAGTGCAACCACGTTCGAATGTCGTCTCGCTATGGGAAAACAGTCATCGAGGACAAATCGCCAAGCGATACTCCAGGCGACATCGAATCGAAATAGATCGCGATGAGGAGCGCGATCGAAAAAATTGAGTAGCCAAGTATTATCGTTGCGTCGTGATCTCGGACTACGCCTTTGACGTGTTCGAGCCGGCGCTGCTCCACGATTTCCATTGTTTGTCTCCAATGTATCCAGCGCGATCTAGCGTCCGGATCGAAAATATATTTCGACGCCGCCGGCGAATGTGAGTTCGTTCACATTGCCCAATTAAAAACGAGTGAGCTAAACTCCGAATCTCTGGGACAGGTGATGCGTACAATCACCCATCTCATCCGACGCGCTTGTTAGCTGCGTCACATCTCAAATATTATTTGTCTTAAACCCCATATGCGCCTGCGGTTGCGGCGGCGGAATGCCAGCGACCACGAACACGATATCGAACCAGAGGAAGCGCCCCCATGAGCAAACCCAGCAAGACCGAAGCCGAACTGATTGCGATGGCGAGGGCGGAGCTGAAGGTTCACGCCGACTGTCCGGACGGAATCGTGTTTTTCGTGCTGCGAAGCGAGGACTCCTGGGAATTCCGCACCGAGGCCGACGAGGCGACCAAGGCTAAGCCCGGCTATCCCGAATGCGTCGCGATGCTGGTCCAGATCGGCGACCATCTCAGCAAGCAGTATGATGTGAAGCGGTAGAGCGCGGCTCGTTCGGTTTCGTCGCAGCCTGCCAAACCTGGCCGCGATGGATCAGGGCGCCGGTCACGCCGCGTTTTTTCGGCTCGGCCGGATCAGCACTTCTGCAGAGAGACCGAGGCCAATCCACTTGATCCACACAATACCCTTGTCGAAGTCAGCGGCCACGACCAAACGATAGTCGTTCCCTTTGATATTCGCCTCGAAAAGGCGTGGCTCCGGATTCGCCGGCGCCAGCCCGATGATGCTCGCTGGCCGAACCGGGGCGGCAGCGATAGGATATCCGACGCCGGCTGCCGATAAAGGAGTCATGCTTTGATGATGAAGTTGCCTTTTGCAAGCTTGATCCTGGCCGCCGCGCTCTCGGCTCCTTTCACAGCCATCGCCGGAGATTGGCCCGATCGCCCCGTTCACTTCATCGTTCCGTTTCCGGCCGGGGGGTCAACCGATGTGGCCGCGCGTGTCGTTGGCGATTATTTGTCCCACGCGCTTGGCCAGCAAGTCGTGGTCGAAAACAAGTCGGGCGCCAACGGCAACATTGGGATCGAGTATGTCGCGAAAAGTTCGCCCGACGGTTACACCATCCTGATCGGGACGGACGCGGTCAGCAGTAATCCTCATGTCTATAAAATGGATGTCGATCCCTTAAAGGACCTGCTCCCGGTGGTCGAGCTTTCGCGCCAGCCCATCGCTCTGGCGGCAAATCCCTCGCTGGGCGTCACCACACTGTCTGAATTGACAAAGCTGGTAAAACAACAGCCCGGCATGGGCTTCGCAACCGGGAGCGGCGCCGGCTCGCCCCAGGCCATGCTCGGACTGTGGTACGCCAAGCTCGCCGGCATCAAGCTCGAACAAGTGCCGTACCGGGGCGGCGGTCAGGCCATCAACGATCTCGTCGCCGGGCATATCAAACTCGGCTCGCTCGGAACGACGCCCCTTGTGCCCTATAACAAGAACGGTGGCCTCATCCTGCTGGCGCAGTCGACGGCGACAAGGTCGCCGGCGCTGCCGAATGTGCCGACGTTCCAGGAAGCCGGCATCGACGGGCTTGTGATGGACCAGCGGATCGGAATGTTCGTGCCGGCCGGCACGCCGGCCGCGATCGCCTCGCGTCTCAACGCTGAGGTGAACACGGCGTTGCGCGACGAAAAGGTCCGAAAATTCTTCACCGATCAGGCGCAAGAACCTACCGGCGGCACGGTCGAACAATACACGCATCAAGTGCGGGAAGATTCTGAAAAATACCGGCGGCTGGTCAAGGAGCTTGATGTGAAGGTGGAGTGACCCGGTGGAAAAGGCCGCGGCCGGAGCGACCGAACCAGGCGTCAAGCCGCCGATAGACGCACGCGGAATCTGCTGCCGGTTGCCTTGGCGTAGCGCAGGAGTGTCTTGGTGCTCGGAAGCGTTTGACCGTTTTCAAGTCGGGCGATGGTGGACTGGCTGGTGCCCATTCGGACCGCGAGTTCGGCTTGGGAGAGGCCTGCCCGCAGGCGAGCCCTAAGTAGCTCGGCGGCAATCTCAAACTCCGGGGCGAGCGCTTCATATTCAGCCTTGACCTTGGGGTTAGCCAGCAGACGGGCCTTGAGCTTTTCGAATTGGATTGTCATGTGATTTCCTTTGCGCGCCGCAGCGCAAGTTCGATTTCCTCTCGCGGCGTTCTTTGCGTCTTCTTCACGAATGCGCGGACCACGACGACTCTGCGGCCGATCGCCGTGACATAAAGCGCACGGGCAATTCCATCGCGGCCTGTCAGCCGCAGTTCCCATAGCTTCCCTTCCAGATGCTTCACATGCGGTTCGCTTAGACTTTCCAGCCCGGCCGACGCGATGCGCTCGGCGAGACGCAGAAATCGCGCCTGCATGTCGGCCGGAAGGGCGGCGATTTCTGCGGCGACGGTCTCGTCGAGGATTTCGACGCGCCAGGGCACGGTCGTTTATATCTCAATTTTGAGATAAGGAAAAGGGGGGGGGTAAATGCCGCCTCGGCGGGCGGGTGATGTGAAGGGTAGGCGCCTTGCAGCACTTCCTCTTCAACCACCTTCGCCCAGCTTGGAGAGTACCCAGAACATCAGCAGCCCGCCGCCGCCGAAGACAAAGCTGAAGACGAACTGCACGAAGGTGCCCTGCGGGTTGGCCGGCTCGAGCACGGCGGTTGCGGGCTCGTTCGGATCGTAAAAGACCTGGACGGATTTGCCGGCCGGATGCGCCGCCACGATCTTTTCCGGCTTCTCACGGTTCCTGTAAATCGCGGTCCATCCCCATTTCCAGTTGCTGGAATGGAATTCGCGCAAGCCCACCTTGTAGGCGAAACGAATGTCCACCCGATATTCGGTATTGACGGTCTCGCGGCCCTTGTCGTCGGTTTCCGTGTTCTGGGACTCGATCACTTCCGAATCCGTGATCGTGCCGGCGGCCGTCGGCCACTTTGCACTCGATTGAAGTTTGCGGCGCGTCTGCAGGTAACTGCGCAAACCGAGAATGCCGATCACGGTGCAGCCGATCGGCAGCATGAGCGCGAAAAATGGCACGCCGCCGTCCCGCAGCAGCAAGACGTGGCCGGCGATCGAATGCACCACCAGCACCAAGGCGATCCACGCAAATAACGCCAGGAATGCGATGAGGGCCGAAAGGCTGCGAGGGTCTTTCGGTTCCAGCACGGAGGTCGCGGGGTGGTTTTCCCGGTAGTGAACATCGACCCGGCTGCCGACCGGGTACTTGGCCGCCGTTTGTTCGGCGAGCAGGCGCGTTGTCATTGCCTCGCGGCCGGCATGGATATGCGAGCCCTCAAAATCCTTAAGGCCAACGCGATAGCGGTAGCGGAGGTTGACGCTGCAATCGGTCTCTTCGTCGGAGGTATGGACCTTGGGAGCCGTGACCTCGCAGGCGATGATCTCACCGGGAACGATCAGCCATTGTCGGATCGACGATGCCTGACGCCGCGCTTTCCACAGCGCGTAGACAAGATTTGCAGCAATCAAAAACGCCACCAACGCGCCGATGCGGGTCCACAGCAAGGCGTTGGCCGAAAGCATGGTGATACCTTTGGGTAATGCGCGGACGCAATGTCTTGATGCTGGCGCCTGCATCGATCCGGCCGGGGGGGGCCGCCAAATTAGTCGCAGCCCGTGCGCGAGCCGTTCATGAACACCGGATCATGAAAGCCGGCCTATCCGATGGTCGAGCCCCCAACGCCCGCGACAATCGTCGGACCCGAGACGGTGCCGCGCTTGGAAGCCTGCGCCGGTTTTGGCTTTCTCAGGGCTGTTCGCGAGGCCGCAGCTTCGGCCGGCGGGTTCATGGCGTCGACCATGTCATCCAGCACTGCCTGGTACTCTCCGGTGGGCTCTGCCGGAGGCGCTTTCTTAGCGGCAGGAGCAGCCTCTGCGAGAGGAGTCTTTTGCAATGGCGCGGGCTCGATCGCCTGGTGGTCGAACCGCACTCGCTGAAGCTTATCGCCCACAAACCAGACGCAGAGCACGCCGGTGATCTTGTCGTCGTCAAAAATATCGGTGTTGACGGTGTCGACCGTCATGGTCGGGCCGCCCGATTTCAGCACAACGAGATCGCCGGACTTGAAAACGGTCATTGTCAAAATCTGCTGTCATCAAAGCGAAGCGAATCGGTCTAATTGCACTGCAACACTACCAAATCGCCGCAGCCCGCCACAGGTGGCAGGTAGAGCTATTCCTGATGGCGCGGCTGCCCGGCTGGGGCCCAGAGACCGAGCAACCGTCGAAACGCATCGGCATTCGCCGCTGCCGGCGCCGAGCCGTCGCTCCGGGCGCGCGTCCTTCACCGACACCAGCCGCAACCATTCGCGGATCGACGACGACCTCGACAAAGCTCGATTGGGACATGGTCGGCGAGATCAGGAGCTTGAACGCCTAAGCTAGGGTACTGCCGCGATGCGGCAAAACGGACATCGCGAGCCACCGATTCCGAGTATCCCGCTACCCGAGGGGCGTCTCGCTTTACGGGTTCTTCACTAGTCTATGAATTCGCCGGCGCCCATTTACGACTTTGATTCGCAGCCGGAGATATGAATCACGGGTCAAAGGAATCCGGGATCACAGATGGCTGGCCGGGACGATGCAGGTGTGGCTCTCGATAGCACCCACTGTCGCGCGATTTGCGACGAGATAGGGGAGCGGCTTCGTTATGCCCTTGGCCGGGAGGTTTGCGAGATCCCGCCATCTCTGGGTGCGCTAATCGATCGGCTTGCCGAGTTGGAGCGCGCGCCGTCGATCGTGCCGTCTATCGAGGATATGGATACTGGCGTCCTTGACAGGGCCGTTGGAGAGACCGCTTTGGTCTGAGAATCAGACGTCGCTTGGGACGGACACCGGGTCTGTCCGGTTGCGCGGTGTTGGCTCGATCAAAGAATTGGTGCGGCTCGTTGAACCAATACAGGAGCGTGTCCGACTCACCAGGTAAACCAAATTAAACCTTGTTGCCGTATTTTGCCATTTTGCCGCTTTGAGGGAAAAGTAATTATGTTGGTACAGGCGAGGCCTGGGCAATCCGGGTCGGCACACGTCATTGTGTTGGGTAACGAAAAGGGCGGATCGGGCAAGTCGACCATTGCACTTCTTATCGTCGTCGCACTGCTCAAGGCCGGCCAGCGCGTCGCCACCGTCGACCTCGACTGCCGGCAGCGGAGTTTTACCCGCTATATCGAAAACCGGCGCGCATGGGCCGGGCGCACTGGACTTGCTCTTGAACTTCCACGGCATTGCAGCATCGATCTCGGCGGCAGCATGCAGATCGCCGACAACGAGGCTGCGGAATTTGCCCAATTCTCGGCGGCCGTCAGCGCGGTCGAGCGGTCTTACGATTTTGTCGTCATCGACACACCCGGCAGCGATAGCTATCTGATGCGGCTGGCGCATGCGATGGCGGATACGCTTGTCACCCCGATGAACGATAGTTTTATGGATTTTGACGTTCTGGGAGCCATGGACCCCGAATCCTATGTCGTGACCGGCGAGAGCCACTACGCCGAAATGGTGCGCGATGTCAGACGCAAGCGCCGCCAGCTTGACGGCTCGAGCACGGACTGGATCGTGGTCCGCAACCGATTGTCGATGCACGGCTCACGCAACAAACAACTTGTGGCCGACGGCCTCCACGATTTGTCGTTGCGGCTGGGCTTCCGCTCCATCGATGGTCTTGCCGAACGCGCGGTTTACCGCGAATTTTTTCCGCGCGGGCTGACCGCGCTGGACGATCTCGACCGGGTGACGCTCGGCACGCGTCCAAGCCCTGTCCACATGGCGGCGCGCAAGGAGGTGACCTCCCTGCTCAGCCAGCTGAAACTTCCGCTCGACGAGCGCGGCCGCCGCCGTGCCGCCAACCGGGCCGAATGGTTTGCCCAGGTCGACAAGCCTCTCAGAACCCTCGACATGATTGAAGCATGAGCCGCGGTGCAGGTGTCGCGTCCAAGCCGCAGGCTTGAAGACGCGGCCTTGGCCGGTCACCTAGCTCATCACCCGCCGCACATAGGCCGACCCCTTGGTCAGCACGCACATGTAGGAATAGGTTTCCTCAGTGCCGGCCGCGACGGTGTCGACGTCGACGATGATCGGTCGGGTCTGACCCTGCCAGGTCGCCAGGATCGCTGGTGGAACCGGACGGGTCCGGGTTTTCTTGATCACCAGCCCAACGATATGAGGCAAGGTCTCGGTAGCCTTCGAGATGCAGGCCCTGTTGTCCTCAGCATGACCGCTTGCGGTCGCAAGCAGCATGACCGAAGCCGCAATGGCTATTTTTTCTATATGCATCAGGCCTCCCGACATCCTGCCAACAGCAAGCAAACAATGTTCCACTTTTCCTCCGAGGCAGGCAATATTGCAGCGCGATCGGGGCGAAGTGGAGATCGATCTCATGCGCGCGATCGGCAAGGTGCTTGCGCTGGCGGATTGAGCTTATCCGGAAAGTCGGAATTGGCGCCTCGTTCGGCGAATTAGTCCCGCAGCCGCCGGCTCAAAGCCGCGACGAAGCGGTCGCCATCGGCCTCGTCGTTAAAGACGTGCGGTGAGACGCGCATGCGGCCGAGACGCGCCGCGACGTAGATGTCTTCGCCGGCAAGTCCCTCGATGAGCCCCTTCGGCATCCCATCCTTGAAGTTAAGGCTTAGAATATGCGGCGCCCGCAGCTGGCGCGGCGGAACGCCGACGCCGATCCCGCGTAAGCCTTCGGCGATCCGATCCGTCAACATCGCGAGACGTTGGGCGACCGCGGCCGCGCCCCATTCCGCCATCATCTCCATGCCGATTGCCGCCATTTCCATGGAGACAAAATGGTCGCGCTCGCCCATGTCGAAGCGCCGCGCATCGGCAACGTAGCGGATGTCGGAGAAATAGACCGCATTCTCGGCGCGCACGTCGCGGCGGCCGGCGGCGGTCTGCTCCAGCGGTAAGCCGCTCTGATGGCGCCTTGCCACGTAGAGAAAGGCCCGGCCATAGGGGCCGAGCAGCCATTTATAGGTCGGAAAAATCACAAAATCCGGGTCGAGGCGCGCAACGTCCGTCGTCAGCACGCCGGCGCTTTGCGTCGCGTCGATGAGGAAGACGGCGCCGTGGCGGCGGAGCGCGGCAGCGATTGCGTCGACGTCGAGCAGCCCGCCGTCCGACCAGTGCACCGATGAGATCGATGCGAGGGCTGTCGGCGGCGCGCCGGGCCGTTCGATGGCGGCAAGAACCGCGGAGGTCCAGTCGCCGTCGGCGGGCTGGCGCACCGTCTCAATGACAAAACCCTGCGCGTCGGCCCGCGTCTGCCATTCCAGCACCGGCGAGGAATGATCGTTTTCCAGAACGATCACGCGGGCGCCGCGGGCGATCGTCAGCCCCTTTGCCGCGGTTGCAACGCCGTAGCTGATCGAGGGGATCAGCGCAATGTCGGCGGGATCGGCATTGATCAGGCGCGCCGCGGCGGCGCGCGCGCGTTCGTGCTGGCGGTTGGCGAAGCCGGCGTCGAGCGTCCAGGGCGTTCCCTTGCGCCCGACCGCGGCGCGGCCGGCTTCCTGGGTTTTGTGCGGCAACGGGCTGTAGGAGGCCGAATTCAAATAGCAGACATGGCGCGGCATCTCGAACAGATCGCGTTGCGAGGGTAGCATTTTTGTCTCTTGGTTTTGGGGCATGCTGATGTGGCTTGTCTCGTGATAGCCTATCCCGGCCGCGCCAGCCAGATCGCGGCAAGGCCGCGTGCATGTTGTGAATGGGAAACAACGTTCGACGCGGTCGGAGCAATGCGGCTGCGGTCGGAGCAATTCGGCAGCCCATCTCCAGTGGACTACTCGATCACCTCGTCAGCGCGCGCGAGCAGCGTTGCCGGGACCTCCAGACCAAGCGCCTTGGCCGTCTTCAAATTGATGACCAATTCGAATTTGGTAGGCGCCTGCACCGGCAGGTCGCCCGGTCGCGCGCCCCTCAAGATCTTGTCGACATAGAAGGCGGATCGCCGCACCTGATCCAGTATGTTGATGCCGTAGCACAACAACCCACCTTCTTCCGCGTAATTCCGAAACGGATAGATCGCCGGGTGATGTTGGTTGGCGGCCAACTCCAGGATCAATGAACGAAGGGGGGAGAAGACCGGATCAGGAAGTATGATCAAGCCGGTGCTCTGCTGCCCGTCGAAAGCGCCAACCGCTTCCCGAATCCCTGCAGCATCGAGCACGGGGCAATCGATCGCTTCCATTGCGCTCGAAGCGGCGGTGTCCCGAATGCTCTGCAGAATTCTCACATGGGTTTTCGGAACGCGGAGGACGCCGACACGGGTCAGATGCGGCGCTATTTCCTTCAGCACCTGGAGCCATTTCCCGCCCATCGAAGGCTCGAAGTTTGCAAGCCCGGTCATGTTGCCGCCCGGCCGGGCAAGGTTGGCGACGATGCCAACGCCTTCCGGATCGGAAATTCCGACAAATACCACCGGGATCGAGCTTGTTGCCTCACGCACAGCATTGAGCACCGATGTTCCGTTGGCGACGATGACATCCGGCGCCGCCGCCACCACCTCGGCCGCCAGAGCGCGCATTTGGGACGGTTCGGCCCACCGATAGTCGACGTGGATATTGCGGCCCTCGACCCACCCCACCTCCGGCCAGGCAGATTCGAATGCCTTGACGAGGCGCTGTGCTTGCACCTCGTTCGCCGAAGAACCCATGATGACGGCGATCGTTGGATTTCCCTGCCGCGCACGGACCGCGAAGGGCCAAGCCGCCGTCCCTCCCACCAAAGCGAGGAACTCGCGCCGTCTCATGTGAGACCCCCAAATGGCTTAGGGCGAGGAATATCTCGGGGAATAGCTCAAGGTTACACCAACATACCGAAGCGGGGTAGGGCACGAGAAGCGACCGGTCGATGTCGGTCGGGGGGATTTCGGTGGTGTCCTCAAACAGGCAATTCAGCAGCATGGCGGGACCGCTCGGGACTTCCGTCCTCATTGGATTCTTCACGAAATCGTTGACGGCGCGGCGTTAACCTAACCTCTTAAGAAACCGTGAACGAATCCCTGCAAAATGGAAGGAATTCCAGAAAGGAGAGGTCGTGTGAGTAACATAGGTCCTACATACCCGGCATGTGTCATCGTCGGCCAGGCGGAAGTCAGGCTGGTGGCAGACCAGACGTCCAACGCCAATGCGGAAACGATCAAGTCCGACCAGAACCGTATTGAAGTAGCCCAGGAACTCGAGGCTGCGGAGGCCAAGGCCACCAGCGTCGATTTTGTCACCTAAGGTCTGGCCCGCACGCGCCGCTGCTTCGAACCTAACTGCCCCGCTCCGTGACTACCTGGTCGCAGGTGAACGGAGACCGGGTCATGATGAATTTGCTTCCGAACAAGACCTTACCCGCGCTGATGGCGGCGGCGATCGGCTTGCTTGGCGCCAACGCCGCTTCGGCGGCTACGCCGCAGCCCGGCTGTTACGAGCGCGTCTATGACGCCGCCCATCTCGCAGCCCATCCGGGACAGCTCGTGACGCGGGCGACGGTTCTCGTCAAGCCGATCGATGCGGCCACCAAGGCGGCGCTTGGTCCCTCCCGTGAGCTTGACGCAATCTTGCGATTTTGGGTGAGGGGACAAAAACAGAGTTTCGATTCCATTGGCTCGTGCCAGTCGGCCAATGGCGGGCTTACTTGCGCAGGTTCGGTTTCGGCCGCCGAAGACGATGAATGCAAGACCGACCGCGACGGGGTCCGTAACAATTGCCGGATCATCAGCGCGGCGAATGATGGCGCGTTCGGCGTCACCACGCAATCCGATGGCTTGATGGTGAAGATCCTGCGGCGGCTGGAGCTTGTCACTGCCCCTTATGACGGCGGACCTTTTCTCTATCTCAGCCCCGGCAATGCGGAAAACCACGCCTTCGCGCTGACGCCGGCGTCCGATCAGGCCTGCAAGTAATTTTCAAGGAGATCCGTAAATGCTCAAGACCGGCACGATGATTGTCGCGCTCTTATCGGCGACATCAGCCCTGGCGGCTGATATCAGGCCGATGCCTGAGGACGGGCGGTTC
Organism: Bradyrhizobium lablabi; assembly: GCF_900141755.1. Taxonomy (NCBI): domain Bacteria; kingdom Pseudomonadati; phylum Pseudomonadota; class Alphaproteobacteria; order Hyphomicrobiales; family Nitrobacteraceae; genus Bradyrhizobium; species Bradyrhizobium lablabi. The sequence goes on from NZ_LT670844.1 coordinate 6,634,090, forward strand.
TGTCCAAGCTGGGCGGAGGCGCATGAACGCACGCTGGCCAGCCTCAACAACGGCCGCGCGCCCTACAAGGGCCAATGGAAAGGCTGCATCCAGCTCAAGAAGGGCGACAAGGTCGATCTCGTCAATGTCGAGCCCGCCGACGGCTCCAACGAGATCATTTACAAGGACGGCACTGGTTTTCGGACGGCGGCCCGTTTTGATACGCGCCGTCGATTACTTACCTAGAGCATGATGATTTTGAGTTGAATCGTCGCCTGCGCAAGTTCGATCACCTCGCCCCGCTTGCGGGGAGAGGTCGGATCGCGCAGCGATCCGGGTGAGGGGGATTCTCCGCGTACGTTGTGCTTCAGCATTCGCGGAAACAGCCCCTCACCCCAACCCTCTCCCCGCAAGAGCGGGGCGAGGGAGAAGTCACCGCTGTGCCTCAACCTAAAGTCATCACGCTCTAGCGTCCCTACCGCCGGTCGTATTCGTCGGGCTCCATCGCCCACGCCCACTGGTCGTGGCCTTGCGCGTAAGTGCGGTTGGTCTGCGCCGGATCGCGGTTGACCAGCGGCCGCAGATACATCGGGTGGGTGGCGCTGCGCACTTCGTGCTCGAGCGTGAAAAGGTGCCTGCCGTCCACGGGATCGACGATGTCGCGAAACCGGTATTGATATTGGTTGTCTTCCTGGGAGATGAGGCCGCGCTCCGCGAGACGCCGGTAAGGACCCGAAAAATTCGTGATGTAGATCTGCACATGATGACCGTCGAAATCCGGCTGCGGCCGGTCGGTCTCGCGGAATTGCAGGTGCTGATCTTTTCCCACTTTTGCGCGCGCGACGGTACCGTCGCCGTTCTTCAGCTCGGCCTCAATCCCCATGACCTCGGGATAGAACGCGCAAATGCCTTTCGCCGTGCCAACCGGTACCTCGAACTCGACATACGGGATGCCGAGCGTGATGCGCCCAAACCGCGCGGCATCCGGCTCATAGCAACGCATGCGATTGCCCCACGGACATGTCGCCTCGACATAATCGTTGTGCTCGCTAAACGCGAACGCCGTGCCGTCGAGCTTCTTCGCCACCGAGGCGAGCCGGTCGAGCAGGGCGTCCCGGCCCGAAATGACGAGCCCGGTATGACCGCGCAGTACCTGCGGCTCGCCGCTCGGCAGATGAAACTGGCTGCGGCCGACATTGATCCACATGTTGGTGTCGGACACCATCAGATAGGGATCGCGAGTCAGCCCGAGGCCAGTGACATAAAACAAGGTGGCCAGCCGCTGGTCGGGCACCTGGACGTTGACGTGTTCGAGATGGATCGAGTTGCCGAGGTCTTCTTTGGCGCGGTCGAATTGCTGCATGGACGCGGCTCCCGGATGTGTTGCCGCACATCATAATGAAGTGCTGCGCCCAATCCAACAATTCCGTGGCGAAGGTTCTCGCTCACCGGCCGAACAGACCGAAGCCGGACAGTCGTCGACGCTGAAAGGGCCGCCAACCGAGGCTAGCCACTTGTCTAAGACAGCAATCGCCAAACAGACCACAGCAATGCGATCCACACCGCAAGGAAAGTCAAAAACTTTAGATATCGCAGAATAAGTCGAGCGCGATTGGGCATGACGGCTCCGCCCTCAATCAGGCTCACTTGCTGAGATCGCATCGATGTTTGAAAACCCCACCTCGGAGGCGGTATTCCGACTCCGGTCGGAGATTTATTACGGTGAACCGACCTGCAGCAATGTCAGCATCTGTGACGCTTCTCACATTTCCGAACGCTGCAGATTGTAATATTATCTGGACGTATCCTTCGGGAGGGGCTTATGCATCGAGATGTGCTATTTGCCTTTTTAGCTGCGCTGTTTCTCAACCTTTTTGTTGTCCCTGCCTTCGCCGACAATCGAGTTGCGCTTGTCGTCGGCAATGGCGCCTATTCTCGTGCGCCGCACCTGTTGAACCCCGTACACGACGCTGAAGACGTGGCGGCTGCGCTTAAGCGATCAGGCTTTGAGATCATCATTGCGACCGATCTCGATAAGGCCGGCATGGAAGATGCGATAATTAAATTTGCGCGGGCGACGCGCTCTGCGGACGTGGCGATGTTTTACTATAGCGGGCATGCGCTGCAATTCGAAGGCATCAACTACCTGATGCCGGTGGATGCCCAGTTAAACGACGAGGCAGACTTGCGGCGCATGGTTCGCCTCGACGGTGTCGTGGCTGACATGCAGCAGGCGAAGAGTTTGCGCATCCTTGTGCTGGATTCTTGCCGCGACAACCCGCTCGCCGACCAATTGAAACGCTCGATCGGGGCCGCCCGCAGCGCCAGCATTGGACGAGGTCTTGCAAAAATCGATAGTCCAGAAGGCATGATCGTCGCCTATGCGACGCAGGCCGGGCGTACAGCTGACGACGGTGACGGTCGCAACAGTCCCTACACAGCCGCGTTCCTCAAAAACGTCGAGGCGAAGGAAGAGATAGGCACTATTTTCCGCCGCATAAGCGCCGAGGTTTATCAGGCGACCCATCAAGCGCAGCTTCCAGAGCTGTCCTTATCGCTGATCGGCGAGTTCTATCTGAACGGCAAATTGCAGATCACCGCGACGCCGGCCACGACGCCTGCACCAGTCGATCCCTGCGCAGCCGCAAGCGACCATTGGAAGAGTACCGAGGCTATCAATACGAAGCCGGCATATGAAGATCACCTCGCGCGCTTTCCGACCTGTTCATTCGCAAGTCTCGCCCGAACCAGAATCGCTTCGCTATCGATGCCGGACGCAGCAAAAGACGGGGGCCGCTTCGACGGAATCTGGCTAGGAACCCTTGTCTGCGAACCCACCAAATCCGGATTGCCAGGCTGGAAGACCGAACTCACCGGAAGAGTCACAGACGGCGTCTTCCACGCCGAGTTTGGTCGGGTCGGCAAGCCCGGCTCGCAAACTTTCGATGGAACGATTGAACCTGATGGGACGGCAGATATTTTGCAGAAGGGCTGGAGCGGTAACAGGGATCCTTTTCACCGCCCGCTCGGTACAGAATTCAACAACAAGTATCTCACCAAATTCGATGGCCCCACGGAAGTGGCACCAGATCTGACCGTCCTTCTTGCAACGTGACCCTCACAAAGCGCTAGAGCCTGATTCAACTGAGTTGCAGCATGCACATGATGGCGCGGCGGCCGATGCGGTTCATTTGATGACCGCATAAGCCTCGGGCCGTTTGGGGCGTGGCGCGGTCACCGGCTTTGGCTGGCCGTGGTTCAGCGCCCGCATCATGCCGATCCGCGCAAACGTCGTTGGGTCGTCGCGTTCTGCAATAGCCTTGGGCCGTTGCCGACTTAAGGCTTCCGGTTCGCCGCAACGAACGGGTTACTCTCAACTCCAGCGCGACTATTCTTCTCGAAACATGTTTCCAGGCGTCCAAGGGCGGCCGTGCTTCCGTCTAGCGGCACCCTCAACGTCGCTCCTTCTCCTCTCACTTCGAGGATATTAGCGGTGCGCATCCTCTCATTGAGCGCCCGGTCTGCCAGAGTGATCGTTACGCTTTTGGTCTCGGCCAACGCCTTGGTTTGAACTGATCGCGAACCCGCAAGCAAGGTAACATCGTATGTCTTCCCTCGCTCAAGTTTCCATTTCGATGAATCAAGAAGCAGGAGCAAGCCGTCACGAGTCCGTAGAAACGTTATATCGAGATCATTGGTAGACCGGCTCATAGTGCAGCTGTCAAACTTGTCAGCTTTAGAGGAAGTCGCAATCGTCCAGGACCCCACGGACACAGTCTGATCTTGCGCGTGTGCAATCGCCGATGTGGCCGAGAATAAGGCAAGAGGGAGTGCAAATGGCAACCGCATTGTTTCCTCCTTGATGGCACGCAAAAGTTCCCGCGAGTTGACAACAAGCCGCATCACGAACGTTGAACCCACCTCCGGGTTCCCGGGGATTTACAAAAGCGAACCTTAAGGAAGCCACTGTGTTCTTTGGGCCACAATGATATGTACGGAACCTGACCAAACGTACATCATCAGCATAGCGATACTGCTCGCGAGCTACAGCTTGGATTTGAGCGCTGGATTTTTCTGGCGGCTGCGTGCCGGGGAGCGTCGGTCCTTCAACGCAGGTTCCCCAATCATATCCCGAGCGCAAGCAAAGCTCGTCGGGACGGTCATTATCGAGTCCGGCTTGAAAATGGTTGGATCAATGTTCCCGACGATGCGTTGATCACCGAACCGAACCTAGCAGGCCGCACAATGGTTTGGCCGTTGCGGTTCGACAATCAAATCTCAATCCGGTGCTTTATGCCGGGTAGCATGACTTAGAAAATGTGTGCGAGCCGGCCCCCCTTGGGGGACCGGCTCTGTGACAGTTCTAGTAGCACGGTCCGTAGGGATAGTATCCGCAGCGAGTAGCACCGTAAGCTCCGGCGGCAGCAGCACCGACCGCAGCAGCTCCAACGCCTACCGCCACTCCACGGCGTACGGCTGCACCACGGTAGACCCCACCGCGATAGACACCACCGTGGTAAACGCCAGCGCGACCAACTCCAACGCCTCTTCGGTATGCGAAGGCGTCAGTTGAAACAGTCGCGATGCAAGCGATGCCGATGATAACGGATGCAGCAAGCGAAATGATGGTTCGACGCGACATGACAAATCTCCTTCGTAGGGCCGGATAAGTTTGTCAGCGTATTCCTCCAATCGCCAAGGTAAACCGCCTTGATCTAGAACAAAGGACGCATCCTGATGATCGGACAGTGAACCTGTCCCGCATTTGATGCAAAACGGGGTGGCTACTCGACCCAAAAGGGATAGGCCACAGTGGATAGTTTCCTGCATGAGAAAAACCTTCAGCCTTTACGGCAGCGGCTCGCCGAGTGTGACCCGACGAAAGATCAGGAACGGCACAATATGCTTTTGAGGCTACTGGCCGAACAAGAAGCCAAGGAAAAGAAGGCGCTCTAGCGCTACCTTTTGTTTGAGCATGATCTCCGCGCAAACGCTTCGCGTTTGTCGCGAGGGAAAACCGGTTTCCACTTTTCCGGATCATGCTCTGGAACCTGGAGCCTTAACCCCCGTAACTCTGCACCAGACTCCCCGCCACCAGCGACCAGCCGTCGACCAGCACGAAGAAGATCAGCTTGAACGGCAGCGACACCACGACCGGCGGCAGCATCATCATGCCCATCGACATCAAGACCGAGGCCACCACGAGGTCGATGATCAGGAATGGCAGGAACAGCAAGAAGCCGATCTCGAAGGCGCGCTTCAGTTCGGAGATCATGAAGGCCGGCACCAGGATCCGCAGCGACATTTCTTCAGGGGTCGCCGGCGGCGGTTCGCCCGACAGGTCCATGAACAGTTTTAAATCCTTTTCGCGGACGTTCTTCTCCATGAAGCCGCGCAGCGGCACGGAGGCGCGCTGCAGCGCCTCCTCGACGCCGATCTGGTTGGCGACCAAAGGCTTGATGCCGTCGTCATAGGATTTCTGCAACACCGGTCCCATCACGAACGCGGTCAAGAACATCGCGAGCGCAATGATGACGGAGTTCGGCGGCGCGGTCGCGGTGCCGAGTGCGGTGCGCAGTAGCGACAGCACGACGACGATCCGGGTGAACGACGTCATCATGATCAGGATCGACGGCGCGATCGACAGCACCGTCAGCAGCGCGATCAATTGGATCGCGCGCTCGGTGACGCCGCCATTGCCCTGGCCGAGATTGATGCTGATGTCTTGCGCGAACGCCGATCCCGCCAGCGATGTGGCGGTGATCAGGGTTAAAAGGAATAAAACTCTACGCGGGAATGGCGCCGATCTCACGAAGGCGTCTTTGGGCGGCCCAGCAATGATGCCATCTCGTCTTCGAGATTTTCAAAGCCGCCCTTTTCAGGGGCGGGAGCCGGCGGCGGCGTGATTGGCTCGTTGCGCTGGGGCCGGCTTGGCGGCGGTTCGGGCGCGACCGGGGGCGCAACGGTGTCGGAGGTCGGCCGGCGCAACGCCGCTTCCAGCCGCTGCGCCATCTCGGCAAGATTTTGGTCCGCGGTCGGTTGCGGCGGCGGTGGGGGCGGCGGTGGCGGCGCGGCGGCGCGCTCGGGCGCGCGAACTGGCGGCGCCTTTGGCGGTTCGACCTGGCGCGGCGGGCGCGGCGCCACCGGTTCGTTGCGCGAGGTGACGCGCGAGGGCATTGGTTCGGGACGTAGCTCGGGGCGGGGCTCCGGGCGTCCGCCGAGCGGCTCTTGCCGTCCGCCGAGCGGCTCCGGTGCAAAACCCGCCAAGGGATCGCGCAAGGCATCGCGGATGGGATCGCTGCGCGCCGGCTCGCGCATGGGCTCGCTGCGCATGGGCTCGCCGCGCAAAGCCTCGCTGCGCAAAGGCTCATTCCGCAAGGGTTCGCTCCGCCGCTCCGAAAGCGCCGGAGCCGGCCGGCGGACTTCGTCGGCAAATGAAGGCCGCGCCGGGCGCGGCGGCGGCTCGGGCATTTGAGGCTCGGGATGATCGAAGACGTCGGCGCGTGGATCGGATCTTGGATCGGATCGTGTCGGGCTATCGTCGCTCCAGCCGGCGGTGTCGGGTAGCGGCGCGATCCGGGGCGGCAGCTCGGGTGCACCGGCGCCGGCCCGCGGCGGCACCTGATCCCGCACCGGCATCGCGCGCACGATATTGGGTTCCACGACGATGTCGGTCGGGCCGCCGATCATCAGCAGATGTTCGATGTTGTCGCGCCGCACCAGCACCAGCCGCCGGCGGCCGTCCACGGCGGCGGCGTCGATCACGGCGAGCCGCGGCATCCGGCCGCGATTGGTGTTGGCGCCGAGGCGGTTGCCGGCGAATCGGCGGACCAGCCAGGCGGCGACGCCGATCAGCGCCAGCACGGCCACGAATGCGAAGAAAAATGTCAGTGCCTGCATGCTCTGTCCCCGGCAAATGCCGCTTTCTTCAAGCCTTTCGCGTCTCGAACGCAGATCGAAAGCGACACGACGAACAGCGAAACGACCCCGAGATCGGCCCCAATCTCTTAACGACCCACGGCAGGAATTGCCGCCCGCACTCTTAATAACCTATGAATCGCCTGGACCAAAACGACTTTCTTGGGCCGGGTTAACGCAGCATTCGTGGCGAAAATGCGCAAGGATCGATCAGGGGCCGAATCCGCAGGGGATGTCGGGCCATCATCGGGCCCAGCGCATCTTAACCCGCTGTTAACCATACACGCGGCAAATTCTGCCCACCTCCTGGCGCCCCGCCGGGAGGCGAGGAACCGCAGCGATGTCCATCAGCGATCTTCCGGTGTTGTCGGCGCTGCGCACCAAGATGCAGTGGCACCAGGAACGTCAGCGCGTCCTGTCTGAAAACGTCTCCAACTCCGACACGCCGAATTTCAAGCCGCGCGATCTGGTCGAACCGAAATTCGACGCCGCCGGCGCCGCCGCGGGAACGATGGGGTCGCTGGCGATGATGCGCACCACGACCAGCCACATTACGCCCTCCGGCGCACCCGACAGCTTCGACCAGAACAAGCGGGCAGGCTTCCAGACGAGGCCCGCCGGCAATTCCGTCAATCTCGAAGACGAGATGCTGAAGGTCTCCGCCAACCAGATGGACTACGCGGCGGTGACCTCGCTCTACAGCAAGAGCCTGCATCTTCTGAAGACCGCGATCGGCAAGGGTTGAGGCAGGGATTTAGAGGAAAAGCAGCATGGCAGACGATGCAGGAGATTTCGCCCGCTCGATGAGCATCGCGACCTCGGGCCTGCGCGCGCAGGCGGGACGGATGCGGGTGATCTCGGAAAATATCGCCAACGCGGATTCCACCTCTCAGACCGCCGGCGGCGATCCTTATCGGCGCAAAGTTCCGACATTTTCCTCCGCGCTCGACCGCACGCTGGATGCCCAGGTCGTGACGTTGGGCAAGGTGCGGCCCGACGGCTCAGCATTCCGCGTCAAATACGAGCCGTCCAATCCGGCCGCCGACCAGGCCGGCAACGTCAAATATCCCAACGTCAATCCGCTGATCGAAATGACCGACATGCGCGACGCGCAGCGATCCTATGAAGCAAATCTCAATATCATCAGCGCGACGCGCCGGATGATCCAACGCACGCTCGACATCCTCAAGGCCTGAACAGGAAGGCTCTAAACCATGGCTTCACCGACAGTCGCTGCCAATGCCTACGCCAATCTTGCACGCATCCTGGACACCGGCGGCGCCGGCAAGGGTTCCGACACCGGCGCCGGCCCGTCATTCAGCGCGCTGCTCAAGGACGCGGTCGGGAGCGTGCTGGATGTCGGAAAGAAGTCCGACGCGCAGACGGTGGCGATGGCGCAGGGCAAGGCCAATGTGATGGATGTGGTGACGGCGGTGGCCGAGACCGACGTCGCGGTCTCGACGCTGGTGTCGGTGCGCGACCGGGTGATCCAGTCCTACGAAGACATCCTGAAGATGCCGATCTGATGGTCCTCATCCTGAGGAGCCGGCGCAGCCGGCGTCTCGAAGGATGATGAGGGATTGGGGCCGCATGGTTCGAGACGCGCGCGAAGAGCGCGCTCCTCACCATGAGGGGAGAATAAGGGAAGAAACATGACCGGTGCTGAAACCCTCGACGTGGCGCGCGATGCGATCTGGACCATTGTCGTGGTGTCGTCGCCTTTGATGGTGGTGGGCCTTGTGGTCGGCGTCGTGGTGTCGCTGTTCCAGGCGCTGACGCAGATCCAGGAGCAGACGCTGGTGTTCGTGCCGAAGATTCTCGCGATCTTCGTGACGCTATTATTGGCGCTGCCGTTCATGGCGGACTCGCTGCACAGCCACATGATGCGGATATCGTCGCGAATCATTGGCGGCTGATGCACTATGCGTGAGAAATGCGCGTCGATATCTCACTGCTGCCGGCGCTTGCCGCCGCCTTCATGCTGGCCTTCGCCCGCATCGGCGCCATGGTGATGCTGTTGCCGGGGTTGGGCGAAAGCAACATTCCGGTTCGCATCAAGCTCGCGATCGCGCTATTGCTGACGCTGATCATATTACCGCTGCACCGCGCCGCCTATCACGTCGACATGGGCTCGCTCACCCCGCTATTGGTATTGATGGTGCACGAGATCGTCATCGGCATCGTGCTCGGCGCCACCGCGCGGGTGACGCTCGCGGCGCTGCAGGTCGCCGGAAGCGTGATCGCCCAGCAACTCGGTCTTGGCTTCGTCACCTCGATCGATCCGACCCAGGGACAGCAAGGACTATTGGTCGGAAACTTCCTCACCCTTCTCGGCATCACCCTGTTGTTTGCGACCGACAGCCATCATCTGGTGATCGCGGCGCTCAACGACAGCTATGCGATATTCTCGCCGGGCGAGACCATGCAAAGCGGCGATGTCGCGGCGCTGGCCACCCGCGCCTTCACGGCCGCCTTCAAGATCGGCATGCAGCTTTCGGCGCCGTTTCTGGTGTTCGGCCTGGTGTTCAATCTCGGGCTCGGCGTGCTGGCGCGGCTGATGCCGCAGATGCAGGTCTATTTCGTCGGCGTGCCGCTCTCGATCCTTGCCGGCTTCCTGATCCTCGCCGTCGTCATCACCGCGATGATGGGAACCTTCCTCGATTATTTCATCGGCGTCATGCACGATTTGATACCGCTCAACGGAAAGCCGTAGATCGATGGCCGACGAGAACGACACATCAGACAAAACAGAAGACCCCACGCAAAAACGTCTCGACGACGCCCATGACCGCGGCGATGTCGCCAAAAGCCAGGAGATCAACACCTGGTTCGTGATCTCGGGCGCGACGCTGGTGATGTCGACATTTTCCGGATCGATCGGGACCGGCATCCTGATGCCGCTGCGCAATTTGATCGCCAATTCCTGGATGATCCATGCCGACGGGCCCGGCCTTCTGGCGCTGGCACAGTCGCTCGAATATGTGCTGATCGGAGCGCTCGGCGTGCCGCTATTGCTGCTGTCGCTGGCGGCGATCGCCGGCAACATGATCCAGCACCGGCTGGTGTGGTCGGGCGAATCCCTAAAACCCAAATTCAGCAAGGTCTCGCCGGCGGCCGGGGCAAAACGGATCTTCGGCAAGCAGGCGGCGGCGAATTTCGCCAAGGGCCTGTTCAAGGTGATCGCGCTCGGCGCGGTGATGACAGCGATCCTGTGGCCGGAGCGTCATCGGCTGGAATCCTTCATGCACTTCGACCCGGCGATGCTGCTCGGCGCCACCACCGGCCTGACGGTGCATCTGATGGGCGCCGTGGTGGCGATGCTCGCGGTGGTCGCGATCGCCGACTATTTCTTCCAGTACCGGCAATGGTACGAACGGCAGAAGATGTCGCTGCAGGAGATGAAGGAGGAGTTCAAGCAGTCCGAAGGCGATCCCCACGTCAAGGGCCGGCTCCGCCAATTGCGCCAGGCGCGCATGAAGAAGCGGATGATGGCCGCGGTTCCCAAGGCCTCCGTGGTCATCACCAACCCGACCCACTATTCGGTGGCGCTGTCCTATGAGCGCGGCATGTCGGCGCCGATCTGCGTCGCCAAGGGCGTCGACAGTATCGCGCTCAAGATCAGGGAAATCGCCGGCAAGCACGACATCCCGATCGTGGAGAACGTGCCGCTGGCGCGGGCGCTGTATGCGACCGTCGAGATCGACAACGAGATCCCGGTCGAGCATTATCACGCGGTCGCCGAAATCATCGGTTACGTGATGGGTCTGAAGCGCGGGTTTTCCGGCCGGCGGGTCTGAGGTTGCGGAAACCGCCCGGCTTGCGGGAATAGTAGAGGAAATGCGCATAAGGGGCGAAATAGCGGGCTTGACGGGCTTGCGCTTGCGGGGCCGATTCAGGCACTCAGGCGTTAGGTGTGCGTGAACTGCGTCACTCCATGTCGACAGGCTACGACCCCGCCATGACCGCCGAACTTGACAACGATCCGTCACGCGAGCCGCTCGCCGTCCACGAGCCGGCGCGGCGGAGCGGCAGCATCGTGCTGGTGCTGCTGGTGGCGGGTGGCATCGTCGCGGTCGCGGTCGCGCTGATGACCATCGGCCGGGCGCAGGCGCAGCCCTATATCCTGGGCCTGCTGGCGCTTCTGGCGATGGTCGGGCTGTTCAATTTGTTCGCCTTCGCCGCCGGCATCATTCGTTTCGCCGATCGGACCATGGACGATCCGGTCAAGGGCCGCATCGCCGACCAGGCCTATGACGGGCTCGCCGTCACCGACGCCCGAGGCCATGTGGTCTATTCCAACGCGGCCTATCTCGCGCTTACGGGGGCGTCGAGCGCGCAGGACGTGCGGCCGGTGGAGCGGGTGTTCATCGGCAATCCCGATGTCTCGGAAGCGGTGTTTCGCCTCTTGAAGGCCGCGCGCGAGGGCAAGCGGCAGCAGGAAGAGGTCCGGATCGCAGGCCACGACGGCAGCCTCGGCCGCTGGCTGCGGATGCGGGTCCGGCCCCTCGGCGAGAGCAAGCGCGAGGCGAAATACGCGGTGTGGTCGATCGCCGACATCACCCGCGACCGCGAACGCCAGGAGGACGTGTTCCAGGAACTGCAGCACGCCATCGAATATCTCGACCACGCGCCGTGCGGCTTCTTCTCGGTCAATGCCGCCGGCGACCTCGTCTATGTCAACGCGACGCTGGCGAACTGGCTCGATCACGACCTCGCCGAGATCGGTTCGGGCGGCCTGAAACTGACCGACATCGTATCCGGCGATGGCGCGGCGCTGCTGACGTCGATCGTGCCGGTGCCGGGCGAAGTCAAAACCGAGGTGTTCGATATCGATCTGCGGATGCGCGGCGGCAAGACCATGCCGGTGCGGCTCTATCATAAATTGGCGTTCGGCGCCGACGGCGTGCCCGGCGCCTCTCGGACACTCGTGATCAGCCGTGCCCGCGATGAGCGGGCCGATCCGCAGCGCGCCGCCGAAGTGCGCTTCATGCGCTTTTTCGATCATACCCCGATGGCGATTGCGACGGTGGACCGCGGCGGCACCGTGGTGCGCGCCAACGCCCGGTTTGCAAAATTAGCCCAAAGCATCGGTCCGGACGGCGTCGCCGCCAAGTCGATTTTCAGAGCCGTCAACCCGCGCGACCGCGGCCTGTTGATCGCGGCGATCAACCATGCGGCGGACAGGCAGGGCGATATCCCGCCCGTGGAAGCGATGCTCGACGGCGCCAAAGAGCGCTGGGGGCAGTTCTTCGTCACCGCGGTCGAGGAAGGCGAGCGCGAGACCGAGGCCGCCATCGTCTACATGCTGGAGACCACCGAGCGGCGGGCGCTGGAGAACCAGATCAACCAGTCGCAGAAGATGGACATGGTCGGCCAGCTCGCCGGCGGCATCGCACATGATTTCAACAATGTGCTGTCCGCCATCATGATGGCGAACGATTTTCTCTTGAACGCGCACAAGCCGACCGATCCCTCGTTCCAGGACATCATGCAGATCAAGCAGAACGCCACGCGCGCCGCCACGCTGGTGCGGCAACTGCTCGCGTTCTCGCGCCGCCAGACATTGCGGCCGCAGGTGCTCGACATGGGCGATGCGCTGTCGGATCTGACGATGTTATTGCGCCGCCTGATCGGCGAGAAAGTAAAACTCGATCTGGTGCACGGCCGCGATCTCTGGCCCGTCAAAGTCGACGTCTCGCAATTCGAGCAGGTGATCGTCAATCTCGCGGTCAATGCCCGCGACGCGATGCCCGACGGCGGCAAGCTGACGGTTAGGACCGCCAATGTGACGACGGAAGAAGCCGGCCAGCTTGCCTACAAGGGCATGCCGGCGGCGGAATATGTGCGGATCGACATCATCGACACCGGCACCGGCATTGCGCCCGACATCGTCGACAAGATTTTTGAGCCGTTCTTCTCCACCAAGGAGGTCGGCAAGGGCACCGGCCTCGGCCTGTCCACGGTCTACGGCATCGTCAAACAGACCGGCGGTTTTGTCTATGTGGACTCCGAGGCGGATAAAGGCACCTCGTTCCACATCTTCCTGCCGCGGCACCATCCCGAGCAGGAGGTGCAGAGCGACGCGCACGCGATGAATGGCGCCGCCAAGGAGACACCGGCGGAGGCAAAACCGCGGGCCGACCTGACCGGGCAGGGCACCATCCTGTTGGTCGAGGACGAAGAGGGGCTGCGCTCGCTGAACGCGCGCGGCTTGCGCTCGCGCGGCTACAGCGTGATCGAGGCCTCGAACGGCGTTGAGGCATTGGAAGCGCTGGAGGAAAAGGACGGCGCCGTCGATCTCGTCGTCTCCGACGTGGTGATGCCGGAAATGGATGGCCCGACGCTTTTGAAAACCATGCGCGGCCGTAACCCGGACCTCAAGATCATCTTCGTATCCGGCTATGCGGAGGATGCCTTTGAGAAGAGCCTGCCTGAGAACCAGCAGTTTGCATTCCTGCCAAAGCCGTTCACGCTGACCCAATTGGTGGCCGCGGTGAAGGAGACGATGACGTCGCGGCAGTAGCGGGCTTCCCGGAACCCAGCCGTCATTGCGAGGAGCGACCTGTCCGCCGTAGCTCAACGAGCGAAGGCGAAAGCGACGAAGCAATCCCACCTTCTACCCCGGTTCGCCGAAGCTGGATTGCTTCGCGGAGCCTGTCATCGGGCGCGCGTTCGCGCGACCCGTTGGCTCGCAATGACCGCCAAAATTCCCGCGAAACAGCCGCAAATGACTGCAATTGCCGCACCCGCGACCGAGGGCCGCAGCCCGGGTTCCCCCTGGCGCCTTCCCTTTTGGGCGGTTCTGCCCATGTTAGAGGCGCTCCCCCCTGCCGGGGAATTTTAGGGAAACTGACATGAAATTCACCCAACGCGCCCGCGGCATCGTCCAGGCCATCGCCGTCGTTTTATCGCTGGCGTACCCCCTGATGCTCGCCGTCTCTCCGGCCGACGCCCGGCCCGGCGGTGGCTTCAGCATGGGTTCCCGGGGCTCGCGGACATTTTCGCCGCCGCCCAGCACCTCGACCGCGCCGGGAACGGCGCAACCGTTCAACCGCACCATCACCCAGCCGAGCAGCCCTGGCCTGAACAGCCCGATCGGCGGCCGCGGCTTCTTCAACAGCCCCGGTCGCAGCATGCTCGGCGGCCTCGCGGCGGGCTTCCTCGGCGCCGGCTTGCTCGGCATGCTGTTCGGCGGCGGCATGTTCGGCGGGCTCGGCGGATTTTCGTCGATCTTCGGCCTGATCCTGCAGATCGTGCTGATCGTCTTCCTGGTCCGGATGGCGATGTCATGGTGGCAGCGCCGTCAGGCACCGGCCTATGCAGGCGCTACACCCGCAAGCCCGGGCGGGCCGGCCAACTTCCGCAGCGGAATGGGTTTTGGGCTGGGATCGGGCAGCGCGCCGCTGCAGATCCTGCCGGCCGACTATGAGGCGTTCGAGCGGCTGCTCAGCGAGATCCAGGCGGCATGGTCGAACGAGGATATCGACCGGCTGCATACGCTGGCCACACCCGAAATGGTGTCGTATCTCGCGCAGGACATCGAGGCGAACAAGGCCCGCAACGTCATCAACAAGACCTCCAATGTCAAACTGTTGCAGGGCGATCTCGCGGAAGCCTGGCGCGAGGGCGATACGGACTATGCCAGCGTCGCGATGCGCTTCTCGCTGGTCGACAAGACGCTCGACCGGGCCGGCGGCCGACTGGTCGAGGGCAGCGAGCAACCGAACGAGGTAACGGAAGTGTGGACCTTCGTGCGGCCGCGCGGGGCCAATTGGGAGCTCTCGGCGATCCAGCAGGTCTGATCGTCTGCAAAGCAATCAAAGTGCAGGGCGCCGCGGTTCGATCCGCGGCGCCTTTTCATTTTCCTTCTCATTTTCCTTCGCCGTGAACTGACGTAAGTCATTCCGGGGACATCCCGGAATAGCGAACGAGAACGAGCCCATTCATGAAATACGAACTCTACTATTGGCCGGGTATTCAGGGCCGCGGCGAATTTGTCCGGCTCGCGCTGGAAGAGGCGGGCGCCGACTATGCCGATGTCGCGCGCGAGCGCGGCACTGCCGCGATGTTCAAAGTGATGGAGGCGAGCGGCACGCCGCCATTCGCGCCGCCGTTCTTGAAGGCCGGAAAACTTGTCATCGGCCAGACCGCCAACATCCTGCTCTATCTCGGCGCGCGTCATGGGCTCGCGCCGAAGGCGGAAGGACCGCGTCTTTGGGTGCATCAGCTGCAGCTCACGGTGGCGGATCTTGTGCAGGAGGTCCACGACACCCATCATCCGCTCGGGTCCTCGCTGTATTACGAGGACCAGCGTGCGGCGGCCAAGAAGCGCACCGAGGAGTTCTGGAGCGAGCGCGTGCCGAAATATCTCGGTTATTTCGAGTGGCTATCGGAGGGTAGCGGCGGCTCCTATCTGACCGGCCGCGGGCTCACTCACGTCGATCTTTCGATGTTTCAGATCGTGGAGGGACTGCGCTACGCGTTTCCGAAACGCATGAAGGCCTTCGAGCGCAAGATCCCCGGCTTGATCGGTCTGCACGACCGCGTCGCCGGACGGCCGAACATCAAGGCGTATCTTGCGAGCGACCGCCGCATCCCGTTCAACGAGGACGGCATTTTTCGGCATTACAAGGAGTTGGATGTATAGGGAGGGCTCGAGGCGATCGACTCTCTTCCGTCATGCCCGGGCTTGTCCCGGGCATCCACGTCTTAACTCTCCGCTGAAACAAAGACGTGGATGGCCGGGACAAGCCCACCACTGTCCGGTTCGATTTTTGTAGACAGGGTGCATGACGAGGATTCTTCTGTGTTTTGAGCGCTTCGCACACGTTCGAGACACCGAAGGAGGTCCACGCCATGCGGCATCAGAATAGCGTATTTCACAGTCTAACAAAGCACGTTCCTTGGTCTAAGTTCGAACAGATCGTGGAGAAGTACGGGGCCGACCGGCTGGTGCGGAAATTGACGACGAAGCGTCAGTTCATCGCATTGCTGTACGGGCAATTGAGCGGCTCGACGAGCCTGCGGGAGGTCGTGACCGGGATGGCGAGCCACGAGACGCGGCTTTATCACGTGGGGGCGGCGCCGGTGAAGCGTTCGACGATGTCGGACGCCAATTCGACGCGGCCTTGGCAAGTGTTCAGCGAGCTGTTCGCGCAGATGCTGCCGCAAGCGCATCGTGGGCTGCGGCGCGCGACGGCAGACGCGGTCCGGCTCATTGATTCCACCAGTGTTCGGCTCTCCAGCCTGAGCGAAGGCTGGGCGACATTTTCGGCCGATGTGTTCGGCGCCAAGGCGCATATCGTCTACGATCCGAATGCCGATCGGCCGGTTTACTTTGCGGTGACGCCCGCTAACGTCAACGACATCACAGCCGCCAAGGCGATGCCGATCGAGCCGGGCGCAACCTACGTCTACGACCTCGGTTATTACGATTATGGCTGGTGGGCGCGGCTCGATGACGCCGGCTGCCGCTTCGTGACGCGACTGAAGAAGAATACCCCGTTCAGCGTGGTAAAGGAGAACCGCGTCCCCAAAAACAGCAATATTCTGCGCGACCGCATCGGTCATTTGCCGGCCCGGCTCGCCAACAGCCGCAAAAATCCGCTGCAAGTTCCGGTCCGAGAGATCACCGTGATCATCGACACCGGTAAGCTGTTGCGCATCGTGACCAATGATCTCGACGCGCCGGCAGAAGAGATCGCAGAGCTTTACAAACAGCGCTGGCAGATCGAATTGTTCTTTCGCTGGGTCAAGCAGACGCTTCGAATCAGGCACTTCATCGGTGTCTCCGAGAATGCCGTCCGCATTCAGATCGCCATCGCCCTGATCGCCTTTCTCATCTTGCGCATGGCCCAGCTGGCTCAAAAAGCGGTGCACAGCCCTCTCGAATTTGCCCGCCTCGTCCGCACCAACCTCATGCACAGACGCCCGATCAACCATTTGCTCGAACCCCTACAGCCGATCCCGATAAACCCCGATCAGTTGAAACTTGGACTATACTTCCAATGAACCGGACAGTGGTGGGACAAGCCCGGCCATGACGGATGAAGGCGGGGCCCGCCCTATCGATTCCGCCCGTCGATCGGCGTCATCGTCAGTTTTGCAAGCTCGATGCCGTCGATGCAGCTGACGTTCAGCGCCACCACCTCGGTGCCGTCGGGCTTCTTGCCGCGCGCGAATACGGCGACGCCGCAGTCGATGCAGAGCTGGTGCCGGATCGCGTGCTTGTTGAACAGATATTCCTTCAAACTCTCGCCGCCGGCGCGCAGTTGAAAACTCTGCGGCGGCAGGAACGCGAAATGCAGGCCCTTCTTGGTGCAGATCGAGCAATTGCAGGCCGTCACCATGGCAAGATCGGTGGTGCATTCGAACCGCACCATGCCGCAGTGGCAGCCGCCGGTAAAAGTCTTGCTGTTGGGCATCGCGCCGCACCCGCTCGATGGCTTTTCGGGGGGCAGTATAGGCCACAGCGAAGTCCGGGCACCAGATGCGTCAACCCACAAACAGCCGTCATACCCGCGAAAGCGGGTATCCAGTAAGCACCGGCGTTCGTGAGAATCTCGAACTGCTCTGGAATACTGGATCGCCCGCCTTTCGCGGGCGATGACAGCTAATATGTGGCGGACAGTCAGCCCGCCTCAACCCGTCAGACCAGCTGATCGATCCGCGTGCCCTGGCCGGGCGGCAGCGGCGCCAGGGCGACCGGCTGCGGCGTGCTGGAATCATTGGCGGTGCCGTCGGTCTTGGCGTCCGGCGGCTTGGGGACGCTGGGTAGAAGAACTTGCACCGGGGGTGGCGGGGGCGATGCGGTCGCACTGGAAACAGCCATGAACAGGATCCTCAAAACTATTCCCGACTGTGACCTGGCGGAGGCGAATGATTTATGAATCCGGACCGTAGAGTGTTCGGCAATGCGGCCAATCCCGCCGCAGGGTGAACGGGAGGCTCCAATGTCGGTAAAAATGTTCGGATTTGACGGCGCTTGCCCAAGCCTAATCTTCGGGCCTCTTCACTGGTCGGTCCCGCGCGAGACCGTGATCGACGCGTCCGTCTTGGTCCTGACGCAATGCATGTCGAGGCGGCGGTAGCGCATGGTGACGTCGTTGCCGTAAAAAATCCCCAGCCGCTTGATGCAGCGGCTCGCGCCCCGCAGCATGTCGTCCTTTGGCAGCGTGAAGATGATGGCGGAGGCGCTGGCGACCAGATCGAGAAAGGCAGGCTTCGGCTTGCGGCTGTCGGCCTTGGCGTAGAGCTGGTTGGCGTAGTTGCGCCCCGCGCACCCGAGCGTGAACTCCTTGGTCTGCGGATGGGTCAGATAGATCACATTGGCCGCGGTCTTGCCCACGGTAACCCCGTCGATCTGGCTCTTGAGCTGGCCTGCGAGATCGTCGCAGCGGTCGGCCCGCGCCGGCGAGGTGCCCGATAGGCTCAGCGCCATGGCGATGAACAGCGCGAGCGTGGTGGCGAGCAGGGTCGGCCGGCGAAGTTCTGAATTCAATGTCATGTTGTGATTGCCCCTTTGCGCCATTGAAGCGTCCGCAGGCGGATAGTGCAAGGGCGGGTGTTTTTCTGTCGCTAACCGTGATATATTGATGACATGAGCAAAGAGCAGGTAAAGGCAGTCCTGGACCGCGTGCTGACCTGGCCGAGCGAGCGCCAGCAGGACGCCGCGAAGCTATTGATGCTGATGGAATCGCAGGACGAAAGCATCTATCGGCTGACCGACGAACAAGTTGAGGAAGTCCGGCGACGGCGTGCCGACCACAACGCGCCGAGATTGACGCTCGACGAATTCAAAGAGCGGCTCCGCCGTCGTCTCGGCGAATGAAGGTTGTTATCCGCGAGGCCGCCGCCGGCGATCTCGATGACGTCCTGGAGTGGATCTCTCGCCCGCATCGACCGGCTTGCAATTCCTGGCCTTTCCCACATCGGGCGGCCGGGACTGGTCGAAGGAACGCGCGAACTTATCGAAGCACCCTACATTATCGTCTACATGGTGGACGAGCCGGCAGACGAAGTTACGGTGCTTGCTATCGTTCACGGCGCGAGGAACCGCGAAAGCTGACGGTGCGATGAGGGTAGGCGACTCTAACCGGCGAGATATCCGGAACCTTCCTTTTCCCGCAAAAGTGCTTAGAACGGTTCAATCGATCGCGCCTCCGAGCGAGCGCCCCGGCTCCTAAACCCGCGAGAACCCCATGAACGCCCCCACCGCCTTTCCCGACCAGCAAAAGCCCGTTCCGCCCTATAAGCATACGCCGCTGTTTCCGCTCGGGCCGGACACCACGCCGTACAAGAAGGTCACGACCGAGGGCGTGCGGGTCGAGACGGTGTTGGGCAAGGAAATGCTGGTGGTGTCGCGCGAGGCGCTGCGGGCGCTCAGCGAGGCGGCGTTCGGCGACATCAATCATTACCTGCGGCCGGGGCACCTAAAACAGTTGCGCTCGATCCTCGATGACAAGGAGGCGAGCGACAACGACAAGTTCGTCGCCTTTGACTTTTTGAAAAACGCCAATATCGCCGCCGGAGGCGTGCTGCCGATGTGTCAGGACACCGGCACCGCGATCATCATGGGCAAGAAGGGGGCGCGGGTTCTCACCGATGGCGACGACGAGGCCGCGCTCTCCGAAGGCGCGCGCGATGCGTATCTGCGTCGTAACCTGCGCTATTCGCAAGTTGCGCCATTGTCGATGTATGAGGAAAAAAATACCGCCAACAACATGCCGGCGCAGTGCGAGATCTACGCCGAAGGTGATGACGCTTACAAGTTCATGTTCATGGCCAAGGGCGGCGGCTCCGCCAACAAAAGCTTTTTGTTCCAGGCGACGCCGTCGGTCCTGACAAAAGACCGCCTGCTGGCGTTTTTGAAGGAGAAGGTGCTGACGCTCGGCACCGCGGCGTGCCCGCCCTACCATCTGGCGATCGTGATCGGCGGCACTTCGGCCGAACTCTGCATGAAGACCGTAAAACTCGCTTCCGCGCGCTATCTCGATGCGCTGCCGACCCACGGCTCGGCCGATGGCAACGCCTTCCGCGATCTCGAGATGGAGCAGGAAATTCTAAAGATGACGCAGTCGCTGGGCGTCGGCGCGCAGTTCGGCGGCAAATATTTTTGCCACGATGTGCGCGTGATCCGGCTGCCGCGCCACGGCGCGTCGCTGCCTATTGGTTTGGGCGTGTCGTGCTCGGCGGACCGCCAGGTACTCGGCAAGATCACAAAAGACGGCGTCTATCTCGAAGAACTCGAACATAACCCGGCGCAATATCTGCCCGCGGTCGAGCAGTCGCTTGGCGGCGAGGTGGTGAAAATCGATTTGAATCGGCCGATGAAAGAAATTCTGGCGACATTGGCAAAACATCCGATCAAGACGCGGTTATCGCTGACCGGCACCATGATCGTGGCGCGCGATTCCGCGCACGCCAAATTGCGCGAGCGGCTGGAGAAGGGCGAACCGCTGCCGGATTATTTTAAAAATCATCCGATCTATTATGCCGGTCCCGCGAAGACGCCGGAAGGCTATGCCTCCGGTGCGTTCGGCCCGACCACCGCGGGTCGGATGGATTCCTTTGTCGATCAGTTCCAGGCCGCCGGAGGCTCGATGGTAATGCTGGCAAAGGGCAACCGCGCGGCTGCGGTGCGCGAGGCCTGCAAGAAGCACGGTGGCTTCTATCTGGGCTCGATCGGGGGTGCCGCGGCGAACCTTGCCGAGCACTGCATCAAGAAGGTCGAGGTGGTGGAATATCCCGAGCTCGGCATGGAAGCGATCTGGCGCATCGAGGTCGTGGATTTTCCGGCCTTCATCATCATCGACGACAAGGGCAATGATTTCTTCAAGGAATTGAATCTGGGGTGAGGGTAGGGCGCGGCCCACGTCCACCCGTCGTCGTCCCCGCGTTCGCGGGGACGACATCTGATGGTGTTTACGCCCTTGTCCCCGTGAACGGAAAACTGCCCATCGGGCCGATGCCCATTTCGCCGGAGATGCTGTCGCCTGAAACCTTGCCGGTGAAGGCGAGCGTCAGCGGCATCGGGTTGGTGATCGAGATCTTCCAGGCGACGTCGTCGCCTGCGACCGCACCGTCGAAAATCTCGCCCGAATTGCCGTCCGCGCCTTGCGTCCCCGTCAGCGTGCCGCCCGCACTTTTCAGGCTCAGCGTCGCATTGCGCTCGCCCATCGGCGTCGACATCGTGATGTTCCAGTTTCCGTCCACGGCCATCTAGGTCTCCTCAATTTTTCTTCGCAAAACCGGAATGGCTTTGGATTGGGCAGGCACGCGTGCGATATAGCGCATCTCGCCCTGCATGCCCAAGCGTCTTTCCTGTTTGGCCTGGTCAGGCGCGGGCAGCGCGAATCCGGTTGGTGACGAGGATGCGGAACGCGATGTATTGCACGGCGAAGGCGGCAAATTTCGCCCCGATCAGGACCACCGACACATAGAACGCCCACAGCTTGAGATCCCCGGTTGAGGCCACCGCGATGGTGCCCAGCCCCAGCGCGAACATCAGCGCCGCCCAGGCATAGCCCGCGATGGTGACATATTCGGGAATGATCTCGGCCACCATCGGCGGCATGTAGCGCAGCATCCAGCCGCGCTTGAGCATGATGGCGCCGATCGCGAAATGCGCGATCGAGGGCTTTGCCAACACGAAGCGGGGATCGTTGGTCAGGAGCGTCGCGCTGCCGAGCACGATCACGAGCGCAAGGCTCGCATAGGTCATGAAGCCGAGCGGTTTTCCTTTGACGCGGCTGTAGGCCACCTGGGCCAGCGCGCCCGCGATCGCGACCGACGTCGCCAGCACGACGTTGCCGGTGGCGAGATACAGCACGAGGAACACGATGGCGGAGAGGAAGTCGGTCAGGAGTCTGACGAATACGTCTCTCATCGCGATGTTCTCCTGGTCGCCTCTTCGTCGCAATGACGGTCTTATGCGGCGCTGGCCGATGCGGTCGGCGCGCCATATTTCGCCCGCCGGTACGCTGGATACCATTTTGTAAAATACGCCGCACTGTTGCGGGCGGCAAACGCAATCACCAGTCCGGACCACAGCGGCAGGCCCGGCACATAGGTCAACAGCACATTTGCGATCATCATCAACAGGAAAGCGCCGGTCCATGCCGAGGTGATGATGTAGTTCGCCCGCAGGAAGCCGGGCAAATTGGCGGTCTCGGTATCGACTGTCTCACGGGCATATTGCAGGGTGAACGGGAAACGCAGCGCAATCGATGTCAGCGAAATCGCGAACACGCCGGCATCGACGGCGAGCTTTATGGCCGAGTTGCTCATGCCGGAATCGATCAAGGTGAGATAGGCGCCGAGCGTCGCGAACAGGATCATGGAGCCCGCGCCAAGGATCTTGATGGAGCGGCCGCGCGCGATGTCATAGCTGATCACCATCAGGCAGATCGCGGCGGCTGCGAACAGGCTCACGATGGCGGAAGTTGTCAGCATCAGGAAAGAGAAGGCGGCGAAGGGGGCGAGGATGAGGAAAATCGTCATGGTAGCCTCTGTGGGCTGATCTTTACGTTGTAAAGATGAGACTAGAGGCGAGAAGGGAGAGCGTCAAGCGATATCTTTACAGTGTAAAAATAACGTGAGGCCGCAAACAAGCTTGGAAGATACTATTCATATTCAATGGCTTATGAGGGCCGAAACCCTATCAAGCTCGTCATGCCCGGCCTTGTGCCGGGCATCCACGTCCTTCTTTGCTGCGGCCAAGACGTGGATGGCCGGGACGAGCCCGGCCATGACGGAGGGCGCAGATGGCAGGTGCCGTTTTCACGCCGCGCCCACCCAATTTCCATGAAACCCGTCGGGCACGCGATGGCCGAACTGCACCAGCGCGACCGGGCCTGATTCGATGTCGGTTGCGTTGAACACCGCGAGATCGCTGCGGTTTTCCCGGGCGCGCCAGACCACCGCCAACAGCCAACCGTCGCCCTCCGTGGCATCCTCGCCGCGCGCGACGAATACCGGCTCGGAAATGGTGTCGCCGGCCGGCAGCAGACATTTTTCGAGCCGCGATCCCTTGCCGTCGACATGCACCACGCCCGACAGCCCGCCGGTCAGCGCCAACTCGCCATCGGCGCATGCGTACCAACCATGACTACTCTTGATACCGGTGCGGCGACCGTCGATGCCCGGGAATTCGCCGGTCAGGTCGTCGAGATAGATTTGCGAAAAGCGGTCGGTATTTCCGGCGAGATCAAAAGTCCAGCGGCACAGCCGCGCGCTCGACTTTTTCGGATTGGTCGGCGAGCCGTCGGGATGGGGGAACAAGGGAGCTTCCTCGTACTGCATGACGTCGGCGACGATGCGATTACTTTCTTCCCAGGCATTCATGACATGGAAGACGTAGCAATTTTCGCCGCGGAACCAGACGATATCTTTGGCCGAACCCTTGCGCTTCATGACGCCGACATAGGCGCCCTTGTCCGGCTCCCAGGCGTAAGGCGGCCGGCCGCCCATCGCACGTTCCATGCTGCCGGTGATGGGCAGGATCGGAAACAGCAGATGATTTTCGGTGACGATGAAGTCGTGCACCATGCTGGCATAGGGCGCCTCGAAGCGGTCGAAGCGGCTCACCACGCCTGTCGCGTCGACCGAGCCATAGGACAGCGCGGCGCTGAACGGGCCGCCGGCATTGTAGCCGAAGAACATCATCTCGCCGGTTACGGGGTCGATCTTGGGATGCGCGGTGAACGGGCCGGCGATGCGGTTGTCATAGTTGCAATAGCCGCGGGTGTTGAGCGTGCCCGGCTCGATCTCGGTCGGCAGATGGCCTTCCTCCAGCGCCAAAAGGCGGCCGGCGTGAAAGATGATATTGGTATTGGCGACGCCGCCGTCGGAAACGGCGGTAGCCGGCGCATCGGGCAGCTTGCGGCCGCCGAAGCCGGAAAACAGCGCGCGCCCGGCGTCGTGCTCGGCCAGCCATTTCGGGGTGCGGACCCAGCGGTTGCGGTAGCTGGCGCGGCCGTTCTCGAGATGGAAGGCGTGCAGCATGCCGTCGCCGACGAACCAGTGCGCGCCGGGTACCTCGAATTGCGGGTTGGGGCCGTTGCGGTAGAGCGTGCCGTTGAGTTCGCGCGGCAATTCGCCGATCACCTTGAGATACGGCGCGTCGCATTCCATCGGTATCGGCGCCAGATTGATCCGCTCCGCCCCGGTCGGTGCTTGCTGTTGCATCGGTTGGCTCCCTGATTGATCTTTACACCGTAAAGATATCGACCGGGCCCGTCAAGCCAAATCTTTACAGTGTCAAAATCGTGATCTATAGAACGAACATGGCAAGAGGCACGACAAGAAAACCAACCACCGCGCGGGCTCGTCCCCGGCGCGCAGCTGCTGGCGCCGCGCCGGGGCGGGCCGGGCGCAAGCCAACCGCGCCGCGGCCTGCCGCTGGCAGCGAAAGCACGCCGTATCATCACGGCGCGCTGCGGGATGCGCTATTGCAGGCGGCGGAACGGGTGCTCGAACGCGACGGGCTTGCGGGATTGACCCTGCGCGCGGTGGCGCGGGAGGCCGGTGTGTCGCATGCCGCACCGACCCATCATTTCGGCGACCTCACCGGTCTCGTCAGCGAACTCGCCGCCATCGGTTTCCGGCAATTCAATACCGCGATGAAGGAAGCGGGCGCCGCCGACACCTCGCCGATCCACAAAGCAATGGCGCGGGCCAAGGCCTATGTCGCCTATGCGCAGGCCCATCCCGGCATGTACGGGCTGATGTTCCGCACCGAACGCCTCGATTATTCGCGGCCCTCACTGCACGAGGCGGCGGAAGCCTCGTTCGCGGGGCTCGCCGGCTCAATCGGCGCCAGCCGCCAGGAGGAAATCCATCAGGAGGCGCTGTCGCTCGACCAGGCCGCGGCGATCGCGCGCGCCTGGTCGCTGGTCCACGGTTTTACCATGCTGCTGCTGGATGGACGCCTGAAGGACATCCTGCACCGGCTGCCTGAGGGTACCGACGCCGAAACTTTGCTGGATGCCATGCTCAGAATAGCAGTCGGCAAGCCGCCGGGGTGCTAGGCTAGCGCCGCATCGCCAGCTCCACAGCGCGTCCACTGTCGCCGATTATCTTCACCTCGTCCTTGCCGCATTTGAAATCTCGCGCGACCTCGTCGGCAGCCTTGCGGGCGATCTCATTTGCGTTGGAATTGGCGGCTGCGTCGATATAGGCCACATGGCACACTTGCCCCGGAGGCAGCCGCGTCACGACGAGCAGCGGCTTTGCGATCGGCCGGCCGTCCTTGCTCTCGTCGCTATTGTCGGCGATGTGCCAGCGTTGAATGATCGCAAACGGCTTGCCGCCTTGCATCCGCCATTCGACCCTTTCGGTGGTCGAGCTGAACGGACCAAACCAGGCTTGCGCCGCCGGTTCCTTGGCGGCGGCGGCTCGGCTGCGGCCGACCGAGACGGTCTCGCGCAAATCGTCCTCACTCACCAGCACTATCAGGCCGGCCTTGCCCGGGCAGACCCGGATCGTGGAGTCGTCGACGCCGTTGCCCGCGCTGGTGACGCGGCAGGCCTTTGGTGCTGTGGATGTGTAGATGCTGCCGAATGTTTGTGCGTTGGCCTCGGAAATCGGGCCGAAGCCGGCACAGAACAGCGCCACGGCAATTCCGAAGCTGAGGTAGAGCTGAGGGACGCACGTCATCCGGCCGCCTCCAATGCGGAACCAAGCTGTTCGACGTGCGCAATCTGGGGAAGGTTCAAGCAATATGCGCGAAACACCTGACAACGATCCGGAATCGTCTTAGAACAGCGGCTTCGCCATCCCGCCACTTCACGAGCGTGCCAGTTTTAGTCGATCATGCCTGCCATTTCGCCGCAAAAACCCTATCGCGTCGGCCGTTCCCGCACCGGGCTTGGCCTCTTCGCCACCAAACCGATCAAGAAGGGCACCAAAATAGTCCGCTATTTCGGGCCGCTGCTGGATTGCCGGAAGAAGAAGGACGACGCGATCGAGAACAAATATCTGTTCGAACTCAACGGCCGCTGGACCATCGACGGTTCGGTGCGCGAGAACATCGCCCGCTACATCAATCACGCCTGCAAGCCGAACGCGGAATCCGATGTCCGCCCGCGCAAGCGCAAGGTCTTCATCCGCGCCATCAAGAACATCGCGCCGGGCGAGGAGATCAACTACGATTACGGCACCGATTATTTCAAGGCCTATCTCAAGCCGATCGGCTGCAAATGCGACGCTTGCGAGAAGAAGCGCAAGAAGAAGCGCGCCGAGGCGCGGGCCGAACGGCTGCGCCTGAAAGCCAAGGCCGAGCGGAAGGCGTTGCGGAAAGCCGAGAAAGCCGCGAGGGCGGAGGAAAAGCTTGAGCAGAAATTGAATGGCAAGTCGAACGGTGCCGGGTTGAACGGCACGTCCTTGAATGGGCACGGCGGAAAATCAGACGCGAGCAAAATGATTGCCGCGAAATCGGGGATCTTTGCGAAGGCTAACGGCAAGCAGGGGCGGGAAGTCAGCGCTTCAGCCTGACGCCCCCTGGGATTCGTCATGCCGGGCCTTGTGCGGCCTTGTGCCGGGCATCCAAGTCTTACGGAGCCTGCAGCAAGAAAGACGTGGATGGCCGGGACAAGCCCGGCCATGACGTTGCACTGACGACTCTACACCGCCAGCGCGCCGCCGCTCTTGCGCAGCCCGATATATTGCAGCTCGGCCAACACGCCCGTCGCGATCGCCTGGGCCACGACAAAAACTTCGCCCAGCAAATTGGGCGAGACCGCGCCGCTGACCAGCAATGCGATGCTGGCAAGCGTCCATGCCGCGTTACCTGCGATCACGATCATCACGAGAATCTTCGGCATGGATTGTCGGGTGCCGAGCCAGCCGACCAGCGCGGTATAGGCGATCAGAAATAGCCCGGTCTCGCGCAGCAACGCGTCGGGAAGATCGAGCAGCGGCGCCAGCGCGCCGGCGCCGAAGGTAAGCAGCAGGGCGCTGACGCCACTGAAGATGGCGTCAGCCAGAATGGCGCGGCGCAAGAAGGCGGATGGATTGATCATGGCAGTTCTCCTTCTGAGGTTGGACGATAGGGATCAGTGCGTGGATTGGCGGAGCCAGGCCTGAAGCCGGCGTAACAGGCGGATCGGGCAAAGCGTCCGGCCAACATTGCTCTCGAACTCCTGCACCTGCGCGAACACGAACGCGCCGGTGTGGTGCACCAACGGCTCAGGCATGTTGAGGGCGCGCGCCAGCAACCGGGTCGCCAGATTGAGGATCCACGGTATCGTGCCGGTGGCCGGGGGTGCGGGGTTCGTTCGGTAGTGCGTGGTCATGGTCGTCTCCTTTGATCCAGAAGATGGCCCAGCCGCATCCGCTGTTCGATTACCTCCGACGTAATGGAACGTGTGAAATTCGCATGCTAGGTTTTCCACCATGAACGCACAGACCGCCACGGCGCGAGCCGAACCAACCAAACCCTCCCATGTCGGCGATCACTTGCGCGAATGGCGCCAGCGCCGCCATCTCAGCCAGCTCGATCTCGCGGTCGACGCCGAGATTTCGGCGCGGCATTTGAGCTTTGTGGAAACCGGCCGCGCCGCGCCGTCGCGCGACATGGTGCTGAAGCTTGCCGAGCGGCTCGAGGTGCCCTTGCGCGAACGCAACGTATTGTTGGTGGCGGCGGGTTATGCGCCGGCGTTTCCACAGCGCTCGCTGGATGATCCCGCGCTGAAATCGGCGCGTCAGGCGATCGATCTCGTGCTGAAAGCCCACGAGCCCAATCCCGCGCTGGCGTATGACCGGCACTGGAACCTGGTTTCGGCCAACCGCATGGTGATGCCGCTATTGGAAGGCGTCCCGCAGCGTCTGCTCGGCCAGCCCTTCAACATCCTGCGTCTCGCCTTTCACCCCGAGGCCTTGGCGCCGCGCACCGTCAACCTCGCCGAATGGAGCAGTCACCTTCTGGAGCGGCTGCACCGCCAATGCGAGGCGACCGCCGATCCCGAACTGCTAAAACTCTATTATGAGCTGAAGGCCTATCCGATGCCGGCGCGCTCCGGGCCGCTGCCGGCCGACAATGTCGCGATCCCCTTCAAGATGCGGCTCGACGGCGAGGTGCTGAGCTTTATCTCCACCACGATGATTTTCGGCACGCCGGTCGATATCACCCTGTCGGAACTGGCGCTCGAGACATTCTTTCCGGCCGACGATTTCACCGCCGCGCGGATGCGGAAGATGGCGGCTGATCTCGAATAGCTCCCTTGCTGGCAACTCCCTTGCTCAGGGTGGGTTTGGCACTTATCTCTGGCACTTCCGAGAAAGCGAGGAGACCCCGATGAGCACCCCAAAACCGCTTCAGATCGACATCGTCTCCGACGTCGTGTGCCCGTGGTGCTACATCGGCAAGCGCCGCATCGAGAACGCGCTGGCGTTGACGCCGGATGTCCCGGTGGAAATTCACTGGCGGCCGTTCTTCCTCAATTCCTGGGTGCCGCGCGAGGGCATCAGCCGCGATGAATATCTCACCGCGAAATTCGGCTCGCCCGAGGCCTACAAGAACATCGCCGGCCGCGTTGTCGCGGCTGCCGGCGAAGAGGGGCTCACGTACAGGCCCGATCTCGTCAAGCGGCAGCCCAACACCATCGATTGCCACCGGCTGATTCACTGGGCGGACGCGCAAGGCAAATCGGCGGCAATGAAGCAGCGGCTGATGGAATTGTATTTTCGCGACGGCGGCGATCTCACCGACACCAATGTCTTGGTGCAGGCGGCCGCCGATGTCGGCCTCGATGCCGACGACGTGCGCAAGCGCCTGGCGAGCGATGAAGACGTGGCGCTGATCTCGGCGCAGGCGCAGGAGGCTTCTGAAAAAGGCATCTCCGGCGTGCCGACATTTGTCTTTGCGCAGAAATACGCAGTGTCGGGCGCCCAGCCCGCCGAGCAGCTCGCCCGCGCCATCCGCCAGGTCTCGGCGGAGGTGAACGCGCAGGCCGCGGAGTAGGGCGAGGCGAGGCTTGAAATTGGCTGATGTCCGCGCGACAATCTGGTTGTGGAGATCGACGATGAAGATCAAGATTGTAGTGCATGAGGCGGAGGAGGGAGGCTTCTGGGCCGAAGTCCCTGCCATTCCAGGCTGCGCCACCCAAGGCGACAGCATGGATGAACTCATGCAGAATCTTCACGAGGCGATCGAAGGGTGTCTCTCGATTGAAGTTTCGCCGCCGGAGCCGGGCGGCACGGAACGGATGCTGGAACTACCTGCGTGAAGTCTTTATCCGGTCGCGACTTCGCTCGTATCGTCGAGCGTCGTGGCTGGACTTTGCTTCGCGTCAGCGGCAGCCATCATATTTATGGCAAGAGCGGAAGCGTCATCCGGCTTTCGATCCCCATCCACGGCAACAAGCCGTTGAAGACGGGCCTGCTGCGGCATCTAGCGAAGCTCGCAGAAATTTCAGACGACGACCTTTGACGCCGCGCCTCTTCGTGTTCGCATAGAATTAAGTGTTATCCGGCGCGCAGGCCTAACGTCCACGGATCACGTGAACCGCACCGCGCGCGAATTCGCGGAGTTTTATGCGCAGCGCCAGCGCGGCATGGATCAGCGGGACCACCGGATCGTTCCGCCGCAGCGGGATCAGGACGTCGCCGATCGCGAACCGGCCGCGCCAGATCGGATTGATCATCGGATGATCGGCGCCAGCCGTGGAATCCGCCGATGCAATCGCCGGATCGGCGCAGAGATGCCGCGTCAGGTCGAGCGTCAGCTGCACGCCCGGAGAGAATTTCGCAAAACGCTCGTCGATGCCGAGCTTGAAGTAGAAGGCGCGATCCTGATGCCGCAGCACGATTCCCGCCGCGACCGGAATGATGTCGGCTGAGAGCGTCACGATCTCGCATTGGCCGTCCGCGGCGAGCGCGGGAGCCGCGCGGCGGATGAAGTCCGCATCGCCGTCGTCCTGAATCAGCGCGGTGCCGCGCTTGCCTTTCCAGCCGGAGGATTCCAGCCGCAGGAAGGTCTCCAGCGCGGCGGCTACTTGCTCGGGCCTGCGCGCGACTTCGAAACGGAGGGCGCCGTAGTCCGCCAGCCGATGCCGCTGGCGACGCAGTTCTTTCAGTTTCTTGTGCCCCAGCGCGTCACGCAGCAATTCTTCGGCGTCGCGGGTGGCGTCAAGGCAGGCGCGGAGACGGGATTGCAGGATACGCGGGCGCAGGCCGTCTTGCCGCAGCACCTCGTCAAAGGCTTTCATCGCGGCGCCATCGAGCGACACGTCGCGCAGGATCAGCGCATGCGCGCCGGCTTGCCGCGCCGCGGCCAACAATTGCGCCGCGGCATCGCGCGCCATCTCGCGATCGAGCAGCGGGGTGCACAGCGTGCCATAGGGTTCGGCGCTTGCCAGCGCGGGCAGCGGGATCTTGCAGGCGCGCAACATCGGGATCACGGGCAACAGGCCGATCAGCCGCGGCGCGCCGTCCTGCGCGGCGTCGCTCCACGCGCTCAGCGCGGAGACGCCGGTACGGCCGCGCGCCGAGGCGTTCACGGCGAGTTCCCAGCCGGGCAGATAATAGCCGTTCGGCTCATTGGCGCGTTCGGCCAAGGCACGCCACGCGCTCGCGGCGACAGACGTCAGCGGCGCGAAAGCCTCGCTTGCCGGCGACGCTGCTGCCGTTGGCGCGCGCGGGGCGGCCGCATCGGCTTTGGATGCGCGACGGATCGTCGCTATATCGATGATCTCGACCACGTCCCCGTTTCCCCGCGCGGGGACCTGCGGAGCTGCGAGCGCCGCGCTTTCCACCGCGTTACCAGCAAAATGCTAGCGGAAAGATTGGAAAATAGCGTTGTTTCACCGATCCGATTTGAGCGGTAATGTTAACCGCGCGTTCATCATTGGAACCCGAAACCGCAGCCGCCGAATAGCCAGCTGTTCCAATGCGGCACATGCTTAAGAAGCGTTAACCATTTTGTGGGGATAATCGAATCGATGATTCCAGAAGGAGTTTTCGATGGCGAAGTTTGCGATTGGCGACAAGGTCGACAAGGCACCCGACGACCATGAGAGCGGCATTGTGGTTGCCGTATTTTCGACCACCGACGGCAGCTATCGGTACGCCGTCGACATGGAAGGGTACGGCGCGCTGCAGTTTTTCACCGAAGAAAAGCTGGTCGTTCACGCCAACTAGACCGGTGGCGCAAGGCGGACCGATCAAGGCCGCCGGCCGGGTTCCGGCGCGTGGAAGCTCGCGCGCTAAATCGGATCGTAGCTCTCCGACACGCAATTGTCGTCGGCTTTGGCGCGCCGCCGGTCGATGATCTGGCCGCCGCTGATTGTGACAAGATAGGTCTGGGTCCCCAGCGGCTTGTTCATGGCGGAAGTAAGCTCCGCCTTGACGCAGGCAGTCCAGCCCGCTCCGTTGGGTTCGTGGTGCGGCTGCGACACGCGCACATCGTGCGGGCTTGAGGTGTTGACGAACACCGTCTCCAGTTTTTCGCGAACCAGCCGTTTGACATCGGGTGGCGGCTCGGGCGGCGGCGGCTCGCTGGCCTTGGTGCGCATGAATTCCGGCAGCGGCGCACGGCTGTCGGCAAAGCCGCAAGCCCCCAAGGCGGGCACCAGCCCCATCATCAACGCCGCCTGAACCATGATCCGCCGCATCCGCCGAGTTTTATCCCCGCTGCGGTTAAAATTACCCGTCCCCGCGATCAATTCGCGCACCCCGGCCATCAACAATTGCTGAAACATGCCGTTACGAAACGCGCCGTTGGTGCCATGATGCCGATCCGTTGTTGCCAAGGTCTGGTGGCAACGTAAGTTGGGCCGGGATGGCAGGGATGGCAGGGAGGGGTAAGCGATGAAGACGTTCACTGTAGCTGCTGTCATGCTGGCGTTGATCGCGGCACCGGCGCACGCCCAGATGGGCGGTGGCGGCGGCAAGCGGCATCAGGGCGGCGACGACAAAAAGACGGACCAGAAGAAGCCGGAAGTGGACGAGAAGGCCTACAAGGCGGCGCTTGAGAGAATTCCGGAGCCCAAGGAGAAATATGATCCATGGGGCGTCGCGCGGCCCGCGGAGCCCGCCAAGAAATCCAAATAAAAAGAAATCAGAATAAAAACCGGAACGGCCGCTCGATCACTCTGCCGCTTGACCAAGTGTGCCGGCCGCGGCGGCCTTCGACCGCTCGGCAATTCCGGCCACGGCCGCCTTGAAGCGGCGGCTGCCGGGGACGGTCTCGCCGGTATCGAGGCGGACCTCGAAGTCGCCGGATGGCCGCCATTGCAGCGCCACGATCCGTTTCAGATTGATGAGCCGTGACCGGTGCACGCGCGCGATACCGAACGGCGCCAGGCGGGCCTCCTCGGCCTGCAGCGTGGTGCGGATCAGGTGTTTGCGCTGGGCGGTCAATTCGTATTCGACGTAATTGCCGGCCGAACTTACCGATACGATCTCGCAGGCGTCGATCAGGACGCTGATACGACCGTCTCGAAGCCACAATTCCGGCTTGGCCGGAGTACTGGCCGTACGCTTCGGCGCAGCTTCCCCGGTCTCTATCGGCGCGGCGCGGGCGGGCCGCTCGGCAAACCAGAAGATGACGGCCAGCGCAAGATAGGCGAACAGGTCTTTCCTGAATTCGTAAAGAATTTCGCGAGACCACGGAAACGTGTAGGTCCAGCCGGCAAGTCTATAGGCCAGCTCGCGAAGCAGGCCCATACCGATGATGTGCAGCGCCGAGAAGGCGATCACCAGCGCGATCAGCGTAGCTCCGGTCGTGAACGGCTTGATCCCGCCGGCTCGAAACAGCAGCGCTCCGCGTCGGATCAGCGGCAACAATGCCACGACGACGATGCCGCTGGTCGCCTCCCAAAGCGCCGGTTCCCATAGATTGTGCGGTGAGCCCAGACGCCAGGAAATGTCACGTGCGTTCGAGAATGCACCGACAAGGCAGGACACTGCGACGAGCGTGGCGGCCACGGCGTAGACCGCGCGGACCGAGAGCTGCGCGTCGACACCTTTTGTCCACGAAGTTCCGCCGCTTGTCCTGTCGCCCGGTTTTTCGTCACGCGGGCGAAACCATCCATCCCGCGGCGGATGGACAGGGCTGCGGGGAGCCAGTTGGATCAGCGACTTAATCATGGGAAGTCCGCATGACTGGAAATGCCGACAAGGCGACGGGTAAGACGATCCTACATCGCGCTGCCGACCCAGGAAAGCTTCACGCGATTTTCAAATTTGCGCGCGGGCGCGTTTTTCCGGGGCGGGGATTGCTGGTCGCCGTCGCGCTGTTGGCCACAGCCCCGGCGTTGGCGTGGGAACATTGGGGCGGCGACCGCGGAGGACAGCGGTTTTCGCCGCTCGCCCAGATCACGCCGGCAAATGTCGGCACGCTCGTTCGCGCCTTTGAATTTCGCACCGGCGATCTCGAAACCCGCGCGCCGGCTGTGATGGCGCGAACGAAATTCGAGGCGACGCCGCTATTTGTCGAAGACAGCCTGATCTTCTGTTCGGCCTTCAACGAAGTCATCGCGCTCGACCCCGGCAGCGGCGTGCAAAAGTGGCGATACGATCCGAAGATCAGCACCAATCAACGGCCGGGAAACCGCTATGCCTGCCGCGGCGTGGCCTATTGGGTCGACGATCAGGCGGCCGAAGGCGCTGCCTGCCGCAGCCGGATCTTCATGGGCACCAACGACGTCCGTGTCATCGCGCTTGACGCCAGGACCGGCATTCCCTGCGCCGATTTTGGCGCGGGCGGTGAAGTGAAGATCGAGATCGAAAAGCCGCTTGTTTGGCCGGGCGAATTCCAGATCACATCTGCGCCGGTGGTAAGCCGCGGCGTCGTCGTGGTCGGCTCTTCGATATCAGACAATGTCCGCGTCGATGCGCCGCCGGGCACGGTGCGCGCCTTCGACGCACGAACGGGAGTTGCACGCTGGAGCTGGGACCCGCTGATTCACAACGGTATCATCGCCGGCCACGCCAATGTCTGGGCGCCGATGTCGGTGGATGAGGAGCGCGGATTGGTGTTTTTGCCGACCTCCTCGCCGAGCCCGGATTTCTGGGGCGGCAAGCGGCCCGGCAACAACGAGCACGCCAATTCGGTGGTCGCGCTGCGTGCCGAGAGCGGCGAACTTAAGTGGTCGTTCCAGACCGTGCATCACGATCTCTGGGATTACGACCTGCCGGCGCAGCCGACGCTCACCCGCATCGACACCGGCGATGGAATGCGCGACGTCGTGATCCAGCCGACCAAGCAGGGGTTTGTCTTTGTGCTCGACCGCGACACCGGCAAGCCGATTTGGCCGGTCGAGGAACGGGCTGTGCCGCAAGGCGGCGCCGAAGGCGAGCAGCTGTCGCCGACGCAGCCGTTTCCGACCCATGTGCCGGCGCTGATGCCGCAACAATTTTCAACCGCCGACATTTTCAGGCTGTTTCCGAGGCTCGGTCGCTCGGCCTGCGAGGAGAAACTCGAGGGCCTGCGCAACGAGGGCCTCTACACGCCGCCCTCGACGCAGGGCACGCTGGAATTCCCGATGACGGGCGGCGGCGTCAATTGGGGCAGCGCGGCATTCGATCCGGTCAACCAGATCCTCTATGCCAACACCACCTACGCCGTACATATCATCAAGTTGATTCCAAGAGCGGAGGCGGAAGGTTTTAAGCCGCCGCCCGGTTATGATTTCGGACCGCAACGCGGTGCGCCGTTTGCGTTGACGCGTGTTGTGGCGATGTCGCCGCTTGGCCTGTTGTGCAACAAGCCGCCCTGGGGCACGCTCGTTGCCGTCGACCTCAAGGGCGGAAAAATTCTCTGGCGCTCGAGCGTCGGCACCTCGGAAGACCGCGCGCCGCTCGGGATCGCCTTCAACTGGGGCACGCCGCTGGTCAACGGCGTGGCGATCACGGCGGGCGGGCTGGTTTTCACCGGCGCGATGGATGCTTACCTGCGCGCCTTCGACGCCAAATCCGGCGAAGAGCTCTGGCAGGGCCGGCTGCCGGTTCCCGGCGTCGCCAATCCCATGACCTATCTGTGGAAGGGCGAGCAATATGTCGTCATCGCCGCCGGCGGCCATTCCGAGGCCGGCGCCACCATCGGCGACAGCGTCGTGGCGTTTCGTTTGCCGCGCCAGGGCGAAGCGCCGTCACTGTGGTCGCGCACCATCGACCGCCCCGGCGGACGATTTCTTGGCAAGGCGGTCGGTTTTGCGCTCGCGACAGCGCTGATCGTGATCGCGCTATGGCGCTGGCGCCGTCATGCAAAATTGCGGCGAGGTGGCGCGTCCGAAGTTGCGCGGTGGTCTCAACCGGTCGACGCAACACTTTATCTTGAAGGAGAGATGGAGTGTGGTTTGATGGCTCACAAATTTCATAGAGGGTTTACTGCGGCAGAGAAAACGGAGTTATGGGATCGCTGGAAGCGCGGGGAGTCGCTAAAGGCGATCGGACGCGCTTTTGGTAAGCAGTCATCGTCGATCTATTTTTTGGTGGCTCCGCATGGTGGGATTCGTCCTGCCGAGCGGCGTCGCTCCAGGCTGGCATTGACGCTCGCGGAACGCGAGGTGATTTCCAGAGGTGTTACGGCACATCGATCGGCCCGATCGATCGCCAAGTTGCTTGGCCGCTCACCCTCGACGGTGAGCCGGGAAATGAACCGTAATGGCGGCTATGACCGCTACCGAGCGGCACTTGCAGATGAGAATGCCTGGGCGCGAGCTCGTCGTCCAAAATGCTGTAAATTGGCGAGCAGTCCGCGGCTACGGCGAGCTGTCGCGGGGAAGCTCAGATTGGATTGGTCACCCGAGCAGATAGCCGGCTGGCTGAAGAGAACGCATCCTGAAGACGAGTGTAATCAGGTGTCACACGAGACGATCTACCGCAGCTTATTTGTACAAACCCGTGGCGTGCTCAAGAAAGAGCTGCTTAGTCATCTTCGATCGAAGCGCTCGATGCGTCGCTCCAAGCCGGTCGATCCGGATGGCGATAGACGGGGGCATATCAAGGATATCGTCTCAATCCGCCAGCGACCGGCGGCGGTTGAAGATCGAGCGGTGCCTGGCCATTGGGAAGGCGATCTGCTGTCCGGGCCGAACAACAGCTACATCGCGACCTTGGTCGAGCGTCATACGCGTTACGTGATGTTGGCCAAGGTGGCAGGTAAGGACACCCAGACGGTGGTCTCCGCGCTCATCAAGCAGGCGAAGAAGCTACCAAAGGAGCTGTATAAGTCCCTGACCTGGGATCGGGGAAAGGAACTTACGGATCATCGTCGCTTTACGTTGGCGACCAAAATCGACGTATATTTTTGCGATCCGCAAAGCCCGTGGCAGCGCGGGTCGAACGAGAACACCAATGGCCTGCTGAGACAGTACTTTCCGAAGGGCACCGACTTGTCGGTGCACTCACAAGCCTACCTGAACAAAGTGGCTCGTCAGCTAAACGAACGACCACGTGAGACCTTGCAATTTGAAACCCCAGCAGAGAGATTTAGCGCCTGTGTTGCGTCGACCGGTTGAGCCGGCAGAGGGAGACCGGAAGTGACCGGACGACGGTCAAACCGGCGCGATTGACCCGTTTCGGACATGCGTGCCGAGTCCGAACCGCCTTAGCGAACTGCTATCTCGAGCCCAAGTCCGCGAGCGGGCTCCTGGGTCGTTCACGGCTATCCCTTTGAAGACGCGGCAAACGCCAAGATCGTGGCAAATCTCGTCGGCTTGTTGCGGCGCATGGTCTAGCCGCTGTTCCTGCTGGAAACGTCGTGAAACGAGGCAATGGAGCTGCGGCGTTGGAAAGATGACAGCAATCCTTACTATTTGCCACGCCCGTTGGTGAGAGATAACCTGCCAACTCGTCTGAGGATCGGCCTCCGTTAGGCGGGGATGTGCCGAAATCCCCGTTCATTGCGCTAGGCAGGGTTGCTGCCGTCGGCAGGCATGATCTCTCGGGAGATTGCCGTCTCTTTTGGCTCTCCACTCACGTTCATCTTCCCACCTTTGCGTGCCGCTTTCCAAGCGGCCAGCAATCTCTTTTTGAGCAACCGGGAAGCCAACAAACGGAGCATGCCATGTCAATCACGCTTAATTCCTCTTCGGAAATTCCCTGGTGGAAGGAGCCAAGCAAGGAGCAATGGAAGGCGTGGATCGCGGCTTGGCTGGGTTGGACGCTCGACGCGTTCGATTTCACGATCTTTCTGCTGATCATGGTGCCGATCGCCAAGGAATTCGACGTTCCCTTAACCGCGGTCACTGTCGTGTTCACCATCACGTTATGGCTGCGCCTGGTGGGCGCGACGGCCTCCGGCTGGATGGCCGACCGGATGGGTCGAAAGACCCCGCTGATGATTTCCATTCTTTGGTACTCGCTCTGCAACTTCATCGCCGGTTTTTCTCCAACCTTTGCGTTTTTGTTCTTTTTTCGCGCGCTGCTTGGCATTGGGATGGGCGCTGAATGGCCGGCCGGTGCGGCCCTTGCGATGGAATCCTGGCCGGCGCGCTCCCGCGGCTTCATGAGCGGCGTGCTGCAGGGCTCGTGGGGGCTTGGCTTCGCGTTATCGGCGCTCGCCTACGGCTTCCTGTTCGACCTGATCGGGTGGCGAGGCCTGCTCTGGATCGGGATACTGCCGGCCCTCGTCGTGGTCTGGATCCGGTTCTACGTGAACGAGCCGGAGGTTTGGGTCGCGAACAGGCGCCAACAGCGGGAAATCAATGCCGAGGTGAAGGCGCCTTTGCTTTCCATCTTCAAGCGCGGCTTGTTGCTCAATACGTTGACGGCCTGCTTTTGGATAGCCAGCACTTTCTGCGTCTACTATTCGATCTGGGCCTTGTTCTCGGCATACCTGCAGAAGGAACTGAATTGGACGCCGCTCATGGTGGCCACGCCGGTGTTCTGGGCCAACATCGTCGTCTTTGCCGGCAATAGCCTGTGGGGCTTCGTTTCGGACATATGGGGTCGCAGGCCGGGCATGATCGTTCCGGCGACGATTGCGATCTTCTTGACGCCGTTCTATCTGTGGACCACGGATCCGATCTACATCGTCAGCGCGTTCATCGTGCAAGGCATGTTCGGCGGCTCGATCTACGGGCAAATGCCGAGCTACCTGTGCGAGCGCTTCCCGACCGAGGTGCGGGCGACGGCGTCCGGATTCATCTTTCATCAGGGGGCGATTTGGGGCGGCTTGGTAGCGCCGGTGCTGACCTATCTGGCCGTGCAGATGAACTTCGGCTTCGCCATGCCGATGATGATCAGCACGATACTCTTCCTGGTCCTAGTCGTGATCTCCGTGCTGCTCGGGCCGGAAACCAAGGGCAAGACGCTGACGGCTGATCTCGAGGTCATCAAAGGCGTCGCGCAGCCGGCCATCTGATCGTCCCACGGGCCGCGGCGCCTTCTGGACAGGGCGCCGCAGCCGGTCCGATCCAAAGTCACGAAGATGCAGGCGCTGCGCTCACCCTTGCTGCGGTGCATGAGTCTATTCCTGGCACCTTTGAGACATGCGGACGGATATCGAGAATGTCTGTTTATCGGGGCAGACCGGAAGTGGCTCGCACGCGATCAATACGACGCTTTTGACCCGGAAGAGACATCGGCTGAATCTCGTGTTGCAGTAGCGAAGCCGCTTCCAGCCGCTAAATCGTGAGCCTATACGATGCTGCCTCCTGAACATGAGGCTGGACATGCTGCGGCGGGAATTTCTTTGGGTCGGCAGTGGGGTCGAAACGGCGCTTTTGACCCGAACCCGACTCTGCCAAATTCCCATGCAAAACTCTGGCGAACCAATCGTACTGCACGGAGGACGGGAATGATGCCCGAGAGTCCGTATGTGTTTGGTCATTCGCAATCGGAGCTTAGCCGGCTTGCGAAGCAGGGAACTTTCTACGCCCTTGCAACGGAAGACATGATGCTACGAGCCGGGATAACCCCGGGTATGCGGGTACTTGACGTGGGGTCGGGTGCCGGCGACGTGGCACTCTTGGCCGCGCGGCTGGTTGGCGCCTCCGGAGTCGTTGTGGGGGTGGAGCGCTCAGCAGAAGCCGCCGCCCTGGCGCAAGCTCGGGCCGCCGCTGACGGCCTGACGTGGTGCCGGTTCATAGTATCGGATGTCGACAACTTCATGTGCGACGAGACGTTTGACGCAATGGTAGGGCGTCTCGTCCTGATGTATTTGCCTGACCCGGCGGCAACCATTCGGTCGCTGGCGCGTCACCTACGGCCAAATGGCATTGTTGCTTTCCAGGAACTGTACCTAAGCGCTGCCACCGCAATTCCTGACGGACCGCTCTTTGCCCAGTATTTGAAGTGGATCTCTGAGCTCTTCGGACATGCAAGGGTTGAGATCGATATGGGTCCGAAGCTGTTTGCGACGTACCGCAGAGCGGGCCTGTCAGACCCCAAGATGCTTGGGGCGATGCAGATCGTGAGCAACGTCGACCCACTAGGCTATGAAATCTTCAGCGCGATCGTTCGCTCTCTCTCACCCTTGTTCGAGCGCTTCGGGGTTGTGACCGCGAGGGAGCTGGACATTGACACGCTGGAGCACCGCTTACGGGCAGAGGCTATGACCGGCGGAAGAATTCACGTGTTTCCGCCATTGATAGGCGCTTGGTCGCGCATCTCAACGTAGTCGGCGCCCCTGTTGAGGTCGCCTGCTGGCACATTTGCGACGTGCCAACTGCATCGAGCGATGTCCGCTTTCAGGGGTAACCCGGAAGACATGTGCTCATGCTGAGTTCTTCTGACTTTGACCCTAACCGGACCTGAGCCAATGTGAAGGCGGGGGGCCCTATTTGGGTCGCCCCGCCGTGATAACCTGAACAACCGGCTCAAGCCGTTCGCACCCTTACCGCGCGCCCACGAAGTTCGGCTTGACGAACTCGGGCAGATCCGAACCGATCGATGCCGAGGCTGGAATCGTCGGGATGTTCGGATACTTCTTCACCGTCTCGGTGAAGGCGTTCACGATGCCTGTCATGTACCCCACCGACCATCCGTTGTCGGAGCCTGCATAACGACCCGGGGATGTCGTTATCTGGCCGGCATGGGCGATGCGCTCGAGCGGATCGAGGCGGCGGTGTTGCCGTTCCAGCGCAACCGAGGTCAGATCCGGCTGAGTACGGTTGCGACCTTCGCCTCGCATTGGCTGATCCCGCGCCTGCCGGATTTCCAGGCGCGCCATCCCCGGATCGAAATTGCCATCTTCACGACCACGCGGGCCGTCGATTTCAAAACCGAAAACTTCGACTGCGCCATCCGTCACGGCCGCGGGACGTGGAAGGGGCTCGCCGCGACGTTGTTGTTCAAGGAAACGCTGATGCCGATCGCGTCCCCCGCCATTGCCGGTCGCATCGCGGCGAACGCGCGGAGCGGTCGGCACGGCGCGTCATTGATCCGGGCGCGAACGCGTTTCGCGGATTGGTCGAGATGGCAAAAGGCCGATCGGGGCTTCTCAAGGGGACCGACAAAATGGCTGACCGTCGAAACCCGCGCGCAAGCCCTTGATGCCGCGCTTGCCGGCGCCGGCATTGCCCTGATGGACATGGCCTATATCACCGCGCATGTCGAAGATGGCAGGCGGAAGGCGTTGGCCGAACGTCCGCTGCAACTGCAAACCGGGTACTATTTCGTTCATGCGCCGAACGCGCGAGGCGTTCACCTCTTGAAGTTACTGCGCGACTGGGCCGTCGAGGCCGCGCGGCCGTTCCGGACCGCAGACGCCTAGGCGCGGGCTCTAATCGAACGCGAGACCGATCCGCTGTTCGCGGCTCCAGACCGCGTGGCAACGACGTGCCAATTGATCCGTCTCGATGAGGAGCGTGAAAGCGTCCGGCAGGGCGATCGGATAGGCAATATCCACGCGAGCGCCGGTCGACGAGATGTTTCGCACCGTGCAGTCGAACACGCCGCCGCTGGGAAAGGCGAGCGTGCCGTGCTTGAGCACTCTGTGTCTGGGCGCTGCCCTTTTCTCAATCATCATCGTGATCCGAATACCGCTGTTATCGGTTCGCAATAGCACAGCCGAATTACTGGCAATTGAATCGAATATCCCAGCTATTTGAATCCGCGTTCAGCTTTCGTTTACGATAATTTCCCCGAAAACGCGCTGGCGCGGCTTGGTGGAATCTGCTCTTGCTGCGATCTTACTTTTTTGGGGAGATTATCATGAAAATATTAGGTGTGACGTTGTTTGCCGCTATTCTCGCGCTGTCGTCCGTTCCCGCCCATGCCGTCGTGCTCGATCTATCGACCATGAGCTGCAAGCAATTCATCGAGGGTGGCGATGACGAAATCAAAATGGTGCTGACCTGGATGGACGGCTGGTACAAGGGCGACGAGGACGAGGCGATCATCGATACCGAAGTGTTCGTCGCGAACGCCAAGAAATTCGGCACCTTCTGCGCCGCTAACCCGTCGATCAGCATCGTCAATGCCGCCGAGAAAATCCTGGGCAAGTGACCCTGACCGGCAAACCCTTTACAACATCGCGAACGCGCTCGAGACCATCGCCACCGGCTTGTTATCGGTGGCGCTCAGCAACGTGACGCGGCCGAAACTCATGGTGCGTCCGAGCCGGACCACCCGCGCATCCGCCAGCACGTCGGCTTGCGTGACGGCGCGCATGAAATGCGTGGTTTGATCGACCGTCGTCATCGGCCGGTAGCCGCGGTTGGCGGCGAGGTTCGCAATCACCATTGAGGTGTCGGCGAACGCCATCAGCGCCTGGCCGCAGACGATGCCGCCGTGCCGGCACAGCCGCTCGGAAAACGGCATGCGCAGGACCGCGCCCGGCTGCCAGTCTGCCGCGGCATCCGGCGGCGGGGTGTCGTCGAGGCTGACGATCGACAGGGAAAGGTCTTGCACCCAGGGTGCGAACACCTCGCCCAGCACGCGCCTTGCTTCCTCGATATCGAATGGTTTTGCGTCGTCCTTGGCCGGCAGTTCGTGTTGCATTCGCGCTGGTTCCTCGCCCGAAATCGAAAGTTTATCCCGCATTGTAGGGTGGTTTCGGGCGAAATCGACCCTGGCGCGGCGCGGCTTGAAAATGCCTGACTTCGGGCCGTATGATAAGGCCGTGGGGATCAGGTTGACGATGTTCAGGCGATTGGTAATGATTTTGAGCGTGGTCGCCTTGGGCCTCGCCGTCAGCGGCTGCACCAAATGCGGTCCGATCTGGGACGATTGGATGCAGAAATCCTGCAAGTCGGATCATTTCTAGCACAGGCAAAGTGCAGGGAGCACTCCATGAGAATTTTCCTCATCGTGGCCGCGATCACCTTGCTGGCGGGTCCGGTTCGCGCACAAACCCCCAACATCAACCTGATCCCGGAGATTGCCTCCAAGACGCCGGAGGAACAGGAGCAGGAGGCCGCGCAGCAAAAGGCCTACAAGGAATCGCTGAGGAAGATTCCGAACGCCAAGGTCTCTTCCGACCCGTGGGGCAATGTGCGCAGCACCGATGCACCCAAGACGGCAGCTCCGGCGAAGCCGAAGACCAAAACCGGCTCTACCGCAAAG
This sequence comes from Bradyrhizobium lablabi, assembly GCF_900141755.1. NCBI lineage: Bacteria > Pseudomonadati > Pseudomonadota > Alphaproteobacteria > Hyphomicrobiales > Nitrobacteraceae > Bradyrhizobium > Bradyrhizobium lablabi. The sequence continues at coordinate 6,676,441 of NZ_LT670844.1, forward strand.
CCGGGCAGTCAGGCCAAGATCGCCGATTGATCGAGCAGCGTTTGGTAGCACTCGCACGACATCCGCATCAGCGCCGGCCGGTCCAGGATCTTGATCACGCCGCGCGAATAGGTGATGGCGCCGGCGTTTTGCACCTTGCTTGCGACTTCCGTCACCGAGGTGCGCCGCACCCCCAGCATTTCGGCAAGAAATTCCTGGGTCAAGGCGACGGTGTCGCCGCCCGCCCGGTCCGCGCTTTGCAAAAGCCAGCGGCAAAATCGCGCCTCGATCGAGTGCAGCGCGTTGCAGGCGGCCGTCACCCGCGCCTGCGACAACAGCACCTCATTGTAGCGGATGCAGAGATTGCGGATCGGCTCGCTGGCGGCGGCAGCGCTCCTGAAATGGGTGGCGGCGATCCTGCCGCAGGCCATCGGCATCTGCACCACGACGCGGACCAGCGATTTGTACAGGCCGAGGCCTGCCATCGCGCCGACCACGCCTTCGCGGCCGACGGTCGCGGTCTCGATTGCCTTGCCGTCGCGCAGCACGGCGAGCAGCGACAGCATGCCGTAATGCGGGAAGTAGATCTGGTCGACCTCTTCGCCGGCTTCGGTCAACACGATGCCTTGCTGCAAGGAAACGATGGTCAGATGCGGAAACAGCCGATTGAAGTCATCGCGCGGGAGAGAGGCTAGCAGCTTATTGTCCAAGGGATGACCGGCGTTTGAAACTGGCACTGCCACGGCGATATCCTGCCCGGTCGGTCGGGCCGATTTTGCCGCAGGGGGTGGGATGGGCGCTCCGAGAGGGCGCTCCGCGGAAAGCCCGCTTATAGGGAACACGGACGGGCATTGTCGGTCCGGTATCCGTCATAGAGCCCATTCCGGACCGGTTCAAACCGCAATAATCTGGGCGAGGATTATTTTCCCGGGTCGAAATTCATTGTCGGAAAACGGACTCTTCAGGCGATCAGCGTGTCTTCGCTCCGCTCTATCCGACCTGACTGATCAAGCGATGCGCCTTGTCAGTCCTTGGCGCCTCCGCGGTATCGCCAAGCAGCCGATCGAATTCCAGCTTCGAGATTTCGTAGCATTCGCAAGCGCGCTGCCGCAGCGCTTCGTCATCCAGGATCGTGACGTGGCCGCGCCGGTAGCGGATCAGGCCGGCCTTTTGCAAGGACCCCATCACATCGGTGACGGTGGTCCGCCGCACCCCGAGCATCATCCCGAGGAATTCGTGGGTGAGCAGGAAATCACCCGAAGGCATCCGGTCGCGCGTCATCAGCAACCAGCGGCAACAACGCTGCTCGACCTTGTGCAGGTGCGCACAGGCCGCCGATTGCGCCACCTGATTGAAGAAGGCGTGGGCATAACGGAGCACGATCAGGTTCAGCGTCGGGCTGCGTTCGAGTTCGCCGCGGAAGATGCGGGCGTCGATCTGAAGCCCCGTTCCCGGCACCTGGACGTAAACCGATGACGGTGCATCGCGGTCGCCGAGACAGACCGGCAGTCCCACCATTCCTTCGCTGCCGATGGTGCCGACCTCGGCGCTGGCGCCATCGGACGTCGTGATCACGAGCGAGGCGACCCCGTTGATGGGGAAATACACATGTTCGATCGGACGCGAGGCCTCGTAGAGGCTTTTTCGATAATCCAGCGCGACCAGCGCGAGATGCGGGCGCACCCGGTCGTAATCGTCATCCGACATTAGCGTGAGCAAACGATTGGTCCGTTGATCGCGTTCGGGCATGGCCGTTTGGTTTCCCTTGCTTCGACGCTGAAACCGCGCCGATCGCCGCAAGCCGGTCAGGCGGCGCCCTGGTCGCGGCCCGAGCCGGCGCGCCGGCTTTCGGGCGCGGCGGCGCGAGCGGTGAATTGATCGGCAAGTCCAATAAGACGATCACGCAAAGGCGGGATCGGCGGAATAGCGGACGCGACGATGAGACCGCTCGGCCCCTGACAATATCGAACTTATGTCCGCTTTACGACTCAATTCCCCGCCCGGAACAGCGCCGTCGGACTCGGATCGGCTGCCGCAAGCGCTATATTGAGGGGGTCGTCCCTAATGTTTGGAGTTGCGATATGGCTTTTCGTCCGCGCGATCTCGCCGACCGGATGGCCGGCCAGCGCAAGGCTGGCGACGGCTATCTGCGCGAGACCTTCACCCTGCCGCGCGACAAGGCGCGGACCAAGGCGCGCGACTTCCTCGCCCGCTATCCCAAGCAAGCCTATATGAGTTCCGTCGAAAGCTGGCGCGAACTGCCGGATGGCGACATCGAATTCACCATGCGACGGCTGCCAAGCGCCGACTGAGGTTCCGTTGATGGACACCCGATGCCATCGAATTCGTGCCTCAACTCGCTAAAATTGTTAACTTTTTTCGACAAAAACGGTTGCTGCAGCCCAGGCTCAACGCCCAAGGGTACCTCATGGCTAGACACCGCAAAGACCTGGGTGAGCGCAAACATGTCCGGGTCGAGTTGTACAAGCAGGGATTTCTGATTCCGGCGCCGGATGCGCCGTGGATCGAGTGTCAGATTCTCGATGTTTCCAGTCACGGTGCTTGCCTCGAGGTCGGCGGGCTGGCGGTACCCGAGCTTTTCGGTCTGGCATTTACCGCCAAGGGCGAGGTGCTTCGGGTGTGTTCGCTGGTCTGGCGCAGGGGCGAATTGATCGGTGCCCGCTTCGTTACCGCCAAGGAACTCCGGCAGGGTCTTCGCTTGGCCGAGCAGGCCGATGCCTAGTGCTAGACGGCCCAGGTGGCGTCAGAGCCCCTATGTCCGCTCGGTGACCACGTGGTCGCAGGCATAGCAGCGGAAGATCCTGATGGCGGCGTGGATCGACAGCGCAGGGAGTTCGCCGAGCTGCTTCATGGCGGCATTGCATTTCTCGCAGGGGCGCGAACGCTCTTGTTGCGCCGGAACGTTCGGGTCGTCAGACACCATGATGACCGCCCTGGTTTGTCCGAGCAGTTGACCGCCAGCCTGTCACGCCCGGCACGCGATGCGGCCGCCTGCTTCGGCTGATTCTGCGGCTGAACTGGGGCCGACCGGCAGGCTGGTCCAAGGCTCTATGGGAGGTCCTAATCCAGGGGCTCGCCGACCAGCCGGATTCGGAAAATCGGCTTCTTCGACTCGTCCAGAAGCTCCATCTGCCACTCGGAGTTTTCTTTGAGTTTGCGGGAAATGCCGCCGACCATATCGCCGCAAACACTGGTCAATTCCTTCCACGCGGCAACGCGGTCGGCAAGCTCGATACCCTGATCGGAAGCGCCGGAGTATTGGCCATTTCGGATGCGGAAAAAATACAACGGCATGGCACAAACCCAGACAAGAGGGCCGTTCCGGGCCTTTGAGACCTCAAGAGATAGCCCGTCAGTGGATGCTCAAATCCGGGACAGATCAATCCCGGATGTTTACGGGTTTGGCGGCGTCCGCCGGTATCGTATTAGGCGCTTGAAAATCGGATCGCTGCCGCGCCCAACGAGCGCAGCGTGCCGTCGTCACTCGCTCTCGGTAATCCGGATTAGCCCGTCGCCGGTGACGACCAGGCCCTTGGCGGTCTCGGTGACGTAACCAAGGGTGATCAGCTTCGCCAAATGCGGCGCCGGTATCTTGGGGGTGGGCGAGGTAATCGCGACTTCGATCAGGGAGGCGAATTCTTCGGGGGTCAGAAGCTTCGGCGCATGGACGGTCATCGGTGAACTCTTGAACTCCAGGGTGGGCGCAGCTAGTCCGGCCTAAAGCTCTAGCTTCGGCGCTATCAGAGAAGAGAGTCCCGAACAACGGCGCTCGGGGCTCAGTGTCAACGTCGCAAGCCTCCCCGTGGGCGGTTCGGCAACGACCACGCCATTTTGGAAACCGACGGCGGATGGCAAGTCTTGAGTAGGATCAAGGAAGAGCAGGATCAAGGGGCGTTCGGGAGCACGACCGCGGCCCGCCGGCCAAATATTGAGGCGGCGCGCCTGATCCCCTCGCGGATCCGGCCGGAATTCGTAAATGAATTCTTTATCTCCCGGCCTGGATATCCGTAGAACTACGGAGCTCGATCGCGCGGGCCTTCAGCTCGCGGTCAATACGCAACTGAACGCGCCGGATCGCCAACAGGTTGATCCTGGTTTCCGTCTTGCCGGTTTTGACCTCGTTGCCGATCCGGAATTGCCATTTCCAGACGCCCGGCGTCGCCGTCGTCGCAACCGTATATTCCACGCCTTTGTGATTCATGGGAAATTCCCGCCGCTACTCAACCGACGCCGATCCTACGCATAAACACTGGTTTCACCTGTTCAATATTGAACGGCTTTCGAGCGGCGCGGCGCGCCTTGCGGCATGCCGCGCAATTCCCAAAATCCGATCCTCAATCGAACGCGACGCCGATCCGTTTTTCCTTGCGCCAGACGACGTGGCAGGGGAAGCGCGCGCCATCGGCGATCAGCGTGAAGCGCTCCGGGATTCCGATCGGGCTCGTGACGTCGAGCGCCGCTCCCGAGTCCGATCGATTGCGAACCATGCAGTCGATCGCGCCGCCGTTGAACTCGATCGTTCCGGCCTTCAAGACGCGCTGGCGTTGCGAAGATCGTTTGTTGTCCATGAGGCCGCACTATTCCAATTTTGCAGGGAAGCAACCAGATTTTCCGGGGTGAGATCTTGCGCCGATTGAGCGGCCCGGCCGCGTTCCCCCCGTCGGAGTCCGCGCCGGGCCTTACCAGTCGCGCGTCTGATACGACCGGCAAGGCTTTTTTGACGCAGCCATGTCAGTTTGAAAACGGGCTGGCTCCGCTATTCCGCACCTTTTCTGGTTGCACTGTCAGGCGTAGCGCCACTTCGGTTGAGCCGTCGAAAACCTCAAGGATATTTTCACAGAGCAAGCAACGGAACTCGCCCCTGGTGCCGGGCCGCGTCATCAATTCGATGCGACGGTAGCCGGCTTTGCATTTGGGGCAAATGACATCGGACTTTCTCATGGGAGGCAAAGTAGCATCCCGATCTCCGTAATTCTACGGGGAACGAGCGATGGCAAAATTAGGGCCTTGTTAGCAAAGGCGCCCGGCCGCAAAATCGAAAGGGTTGGTCGCGATCGGATTGCAACGGGGCGGACCGGCATCCAAACGATCGGGGCTGTCCTAATTAGGATAGTCTTTGCAATGAATTAGAACACCCGTATTGGTCCGGAATCCACAACGGCCGCGCTCTGCGCTATGCCGTAGCGGGGCAGGGATTTCATCACCTGTAAATTTGCCGAAGGCCGCTGACATCATTCAGCGGCCTTCTTGGTTTGGACGCCCGTGGACGCCTAATCCTAAGCTTTCTGAGCATCAGGACTTGCCGCCTCCACCGCCGGTCCCGAAAGATCAGGGAAAGGTCAACTATTATGGCGGGCGAGCGCGAGCTTACGAAGGGTATCTTGGCGTAGGATGCCGGCTTCCGGCTAATCGTGAGCGGCAATATCGGCGTCAAAGAGATCGAAGGCCTGATCCAGAAACTTGAAATCGATAAGGAAATTTTGGCAGATCAGGATGCCGAAAATAAAGAGGCCGCCAACGGCCCGAATGCACAACGCCGCCTGAGCGGAATATGATCGCTAGGCGGCGTTGGTATTTCCGTGGCTGGGCCCTCCTCAAATCCCCAGCATAGATAAGCCTACGCTTGGCGCGCCAAGGTTCAACAATAACCATCAATATCAGTAGTTCTACGTAGAACGGACGGCGGCGAAATTAGGGTTTTGTTGACGGATGTCAGATTCTCGAAACGGTCTGTTTTTCAAATTAGGCCACTCGTTATTTGAACTTAGGCCACTGAGGGTCGAAACAGGCCAGCGCCCAAATCTATGACGACGATGATCAGCCGGTAGAAATGAAGATTGATCTAGAAGAGGCCGCCAACTGAGGCGGCCTTACCTCAGGACTATGCGGCGTTGCTCACGCATCAACGCTTGGTATCGATCAATCTGGCCGGCAAGTCTCGACCAGCTCTGGGACAGATTTTTCAGAATCTCGGCTTCATCCTTATTCTGCGACAGTTTCATCAACCGAAGGCATTCTGCCGCCTGATTTTGACAGTGTTGTGCGCTGTCCATGCCCAATACTCCAGCTTAACGTAAGTAAGTGACATGCCACGGCGGTTCCTGGGCTTATCCGCGACGACTGGCATCAAACGCTGAGTTGGAAGATTGGCCTATGACCGGCTTCACACCTGGTGGTTGTTTTTGGGGAACCCATCGAGAAATCGAAGTAGGCTGCCCAATTTTTTCCCAGTAGTTCTACGCAGAACATTTTAGGGGCGCGTTAACCAACCGTAGCAACCGGACTTATCCAAAATAGGCCACTCGTTATCTCAACTTAGGCCACTGAGGGTCGAAACAGGCCAGCGCCCAAACGATGGTACTGGCCGAAATAGGCCGCTCGTGATTTCAAAACGGGCCACTGTCACGGACAGTTTAATGGCGACGGCGGATCGCGAACCTACATCAGAACCGTGCCGGTTTTCCCCCATTCCGGTACAATTTCTAAGCCCACTCGGCCCCAGCCTACCCCCGCTGGGGCCGTTTCTTTTGGCCACTCGCAGATGCGAAATAGGCCACTAAAAAACAGCACCCTTGGGAGGCTTAATGTTAGGCCAGCGCTCCGCAATGCCGGCGCTCCGGTGGAGTCTCAGTCGGCAACGCGGGGGCAACGGCGAGCGCCGCGTCCACAAGCTGCGCAATGGTCCAAGCCTTATCGGCAACGCCCAGCGCCTTCGCTGGCGTCGTGCGCAGGGCTTCATGAGCGCGGCACAGATTGTAATGCGCAACATACAACGCAACTGCCGCAACGTGATTATCAAGCTTCTTAGAGAAGCCATTGGTCAAGCGAGTAAAACGGCGGCTGCTCATGCGGAGCGAAAGGTTCTGCCGTTCAACGTAGCTGGTTGAAATGTACTGTTCGGGATCGCCGGTTACTACTTCCTTGCTTACCGCTACTACAGCGGCGGGCGAGTATCGACCCTGAGCTTCCTTTACAAGGTGATGGCCATGCGTTCGTTCACGGCAGCCCAACGGGGATCAATATGAATGAGCTCAATGTTGTTCCTGCGCCAGCCCGGGCTGGCATGACAGCGCTCAAGGCCGCAACGACTGCCGCAAGTGACTGCGACAGCAATGACATTAGCGTTTTGCTAGCCGCGAACCGCCTGCAAATCACCGCAGACGTAGATATGGCGGGGCTTGAAAAACTTGAGCAGATGCTTGCGAAATACAAAGAGATTCTGAAGTTGCTGTAATGAAAGAGGCCGCCAACTGAGGCGGCCCTGAAGACCTTCCTCGGTAGAGATAGGCCACGCTGGTCCCCACAGCGACTGCAATAAGTGCGTAACATAGAAAGTTAAGGCTGGGATCGGCGTAATGGGTATACACGCAGACCGCTGCTATGAGTAGCATCGCTCCAAACGTGACCGCTGATACTCCCCTAGTCATCAGCACCTCCTGCGGTTGGCCCCCAAAGGTAGCTTCGCTGAGTCGTGCAGATCGGTCTCATGATAAAAGGGGCCAATCCCAGAAATCAAAAGGGACCACTCGGTAAAAGTGCCGATGGCAAGGGGCCAGTACCTCAAATCCCCAGCATAGTTCAGTCTGCATGAGGCGCGCCAAGGCTCAAGAACCAAACGCCGATCTCAAGTAGTACTACGGAGAACGCGCGGCGGCGAAATTAGGGCTCTGTCAACTATGCGACCGAAACGCTATTCACTGAATGTTCTAAAAATCAAATTAGGCCACTCGTTATTTGAACTTAGGCCACTGAGGGTCGAAACAGGCCAGCGCCAAACGATCAAAAAGAACATATTGCGAACTTAGAACAAATAGGGTACACTGTTCCCTAGCTATCGCTCACTGCTTCGCTTCGTTCGCCGTTTCACGTTCAGCCCCTCTCGCGTTCACATTCAATCGTTCGCCGCCCGGTTTGTCCCGCTAGCGAATCCCCGTCATAAGGAGCACGACCTATGTCTGCCACTGCCCTGCGTATCGTCGAAGGATCCTCCATGGACAAGACCAAGGCCCTGTCCGCCGCGCTTTCCCAGATCGAGCGTCAGTTCGGCAAAGGCTCGGTAATGAAGCTGGGCAAAAACGACCGCTCGATGGATATCGAGACCATTTCCTCCGGTTCGCTCGGGCTCGACATCGCGCTTGGCGTCGGCGGCCTGCCGCGGGGCCGGGTGGTGGAAATCTACGGGCCGGAATCCTCCGGCAAGACCACGCTGGCGCTGCATACGGTGGCCGAGGGCCAGAAGAAGGGCGGCATCTGCGCCTTCATCGACGCCGAGCATGCGCTCGATCCGGTCTATGCCCGAAAACTCGGCGTCAACATCGACGAGCTTCTGATTTCGCAGCCCGACACCGGCGAGCAAGCGCTGGAAATCTGCGACACGCTGGTGCGCTCGGGTGCGGTCGACGTGCTGGTGATCGATTCGGTGGCGGCCCTCGTGCCGAAGGCGGAGCTCGAAGGCGAGATGGGCGATGCGCTGCCCGGGCTCCAAGCTCGCTTGATGAGCCAGGCGCTGCGCAAGCTCACCGCCTCGATCAACAAATCCAACACCATGGTGATCTTCATCAACCAGATAAGGATGAAGATCGGGGTGATGTACGGCTCGCCGGAAACCACCACCGGCGGCAACGCGCTGAAATTCTACGCCTCCGTCCGCCTCGATATCCGCCGCATCGGCGCGATCAAGGAGCGCGACGAGGTGGTCGGCAACACCACCCGCGTCAAGGTGGTGAAGAACAAGCTGGCGCCGCCGTTCAAGCAGGTCGAATTCGACATCATGTATGGCGAAGGGGTTTCCAAGATGGGTGAAATTCTCGATCTCGGCGTCAAGGCCGGCATCGTGGAAAAATCCGGCGCCTGGTTCTCCTATGACAGCCAACGGCTCGGCCAGGGCCGCGAAAATTCGAAGGCCTTCCTGAAGGCCAATCCCGACATGACCGCGAAGATCGAGATGGCGATCCGCCAGAACTCCGGTCTGATCGCCGAGCAGATCCTGGCCGGCACCCCCGAGCGCGACGCCGACGGCGAGGAGCCGGAGGCGGCGGAGGAGTGAGATCTATTCGAACAACGGGCGCTGGGGGCGTTGAGTTGCCGACGTCCCTGGCGTCCGTTTCGTCTTAGACCGCCTGTAGCAAGGATGGGTTGAGCCAACGGGTCCGGCCTTCGGCCGGCCCGATGATAAACTCCGCGAAACCCGTCCCAAATCTCGCCGCGCATGCCAGGCAATGAGATGACGCGTCTGATCCTGACGACGGACTCCTCAGGGGCGGGATGTCTCCAGCAAGCCGGCATCGCCGACCTCGTGATTCCGCTCGACTTTCGTTTTGTCTGGGGCCCGTTGCCGTCCCCCTCGGACCTCGCGACCTCGTTGTCACCACGTTCGGCGGAACATGATCCGGCGCTCCCGCATTGGCTGGACAATTCCGGACGGCGTCACGAAGAAATCCGCCGCAAAGGCGTCGGGCTGATCGAGCTCTGCGAGCAATGCGAGACGGTCGAACTGTGGATCGATCCGTTGCCGAACGCTCAATTGATGTTGGTTCAGTTGCTGGATCATTTCCGGTCTCACGGGAAGCTAGCCTCGAAGCTGATGTTGTTCCAGGCCAACATCGTCATTGGCGGCAAGACTTCGGAAACTCTTTCCGAATGGCGGCCGCCAGCTATCAAAATCCTGAACGATCATCTCGAAGCCGCGAGCTTAGCTTGGCAGGCTTTTCGACAACCGACGCCGCAGCAATGGTTCAAGCTGCTCGGTAACGATCTCAGCGTCTTGCCGCAGCTTCGGCAGCGCGTGCTGGAATTGCTCGAAGAACTTCCCGGACAGGCGACCGGGCTTGGAGCGACGGAAATGCGGATGCTGGAATTGATAGCGGCAGGTAAGGCAGGTCCGTTTGATGTCTTTCCCGGCCACAGGAAGTCCAACAAACTCCGTGTGTTCGGCTATTGGGAAGTCGGAGCCCTGCTGGACGGGCTCGCTCATTGTCCGGCGCCCGCCGTGTCCGGCCTCAACGAGGGGCCGTTCTCGGACGAGATGCACCAAGACCCCAAGCGCCTCGATCGTTACAAACGCAGCAAGCTAAAGCTCACCGCGCTCGGCGAAGCTATTCTGGCGCGGACTGAAGATTTCAGCCGGCACAATCCGGTCCATCGCTGGTGGGGTGGCACCGAATTGACCAACGACCGCCTATGGCGCTGGGATCCGGCGAGCCGCGCTTTGATCGCGCCGTAGGGAGACTCGCCTTCGCGCGCTCACCCCATCCTACGACGGCGTCACTCCGCCGCCTGCGCGTAATCCTCAACCGGCGGACACGAGCACACGAGATTCCGGTCGCCATAGACGTTGTCGACCCGCCCGACCGGACACCAATATTTATCCATTCGCGAAACACCCGCCGGAAAGCATCCTTCCGCGCGGCTGTAGGGCCTGGCCCACGAATCGTCGGCGATGTCGTGCACGGTGTGCGGGGCGTGGCGGAGCGGCGAGGCCTCGACCTTGAAGCGGCCCGCCTCGATCTCGGAAATTTCGCGCCGGATCGCGATCATGGCCTCACAAAAACGATCGAGCTCGGCCTTTGATTCGGATTCGGTCGGCTCGATCATCAGCGTGCCCGGCACTGGAAAGCTCATGGTCGGCGCATGAAAACCGTAATCGATCAGCCGCTTGGCGATGTCGTCGACGGTGACACCGCTGGTTTGCTTCAAGGGCCGCGGATCGACGATGCATTCATGCGCGATCCGGCCTTTTGCGTTCCGGTACAGCACCGGGAAATGCGCATCCAATCTGGTTGCGATGTAATTGGCGTTGAGGATCGCAATTTCGGTGGCCCGCGTCAGGCCTTCGCCGCCCATCATCAGGATGTAGATGTAGGAAATCGTCAGGATCGACGCCGAGCCGAACGGCGCCGCCGACACCGGTCCGACCGCGCGCGGGCTCGCGCCGTCGGTCACGGGATGCCCCGGCAGGAACGGCGCGAGATGCGCCTTGACGCCGATCGGGCCCATGCCGGGGCCGCCGCCGCCATGCGGAATGCAGAACGTCTTGTGCAAATTGAGATGGCTGACATCGGCGCCGTAATCGCCGGGCCGCGCGAGCCCGACCTGCGCGTTCATGTTGGCGCCGTCGAGATAGACCTGGCCGCCATGGCCGTGCACGATGTCGCAGATCTCGCTGATATGCTCCTCGAACACGCCATGGGTCGAGGGATAGGTGATCATGATCGCCGCGAGGTCTTTGGAATGCTTTTCCGCCTTGGCGCGGAGATCATCGACATCGACGTCGCCGCGGGCATCGCAGGCCACCACCACGACCTCCATGCCGACCATGCTTGCGGAGGCGGGATTAGTGCCGTGCGCGGAGGAGGGGATCAGGCAAACCTTGCGATGCGGCTCGCCGCGCGCTTGGTGATAATCGCGGATCGCGAGCAGCCCGGCATATTCGCCCTGCGCGCCCGAATTCGGCTGCAGCGAGATCGCGTCATAGCCGGTCATGTCGCACAGCCATTGTTCAAGCCGCGCGAACAGGGCGTAATAGCCTTTCGCCTGCTCACGCGGTGCGAACGGATGAAGCGAGCCGAATTCGGGCCAGGTCAGCGGGATCATCTCGGCTGTGGCGTTGAGCTTCATGGTGCATGAGCCCAGCGGAATCATCGCGCGGTCAAGCGCGAGATCGCGGTCCGAGAGTTTTCGCATGTAACGCAACAGCTCAGTCTCGGAGCGGTGGGCGTGGAATACCGGGTGGGTGAGGAACGCAGTTGCGCGCTTCAATTCTGCCGGCAGCGCGTCGCGCACACCGGTTTCGACATCGGCGTAACGCAGCTCGCCGCCGAACGCGCGCCACACCGCCTCGACGATCGCTGATGTCGTGGTCTCGTCCAGCGCGATGCCGAGCGTGCGCGCGCCGATCCGCAAATTGATTTTTTCAGACAGCGCCCGGGCGAGGATTTCTTCGCGCTTGTCGCCGGCATCGACCGTCACCGTGTCGAAAAATGCCTCCGACCGCGGCGCAAAACCGAGTTTGCGCAATCCCGCCGCCAGCACGGAAGCGCGGCGATGCACACTTCGCGCGATGTGGGTCAGTCCCTCCGGGCCGTGATAGACCGCGTACATCGAGGCGATCACCGCCAAAAGCACCTGCGCGGTGCAGATATTGGAGGTCGCCTTTTCGCGGCGGATATGCTGTTCGCGGGTCTGCAGCGCGAGACGATAGGCCGGCTGGCCGCGGGAATCGATCGAAAGCCCGACGATGCGTCCGGGCAGCGAGCGTTTCAGCGCCTCGCGCACCGCCATATAGGCCGCGTGCGGTCCGCCATATCCCATCGGCACGCCAAAACGCTGCGCCGATCCGATCGCGATATCCGCGCCGAGTGCGCCCGGCGAAGCGAGCAGCGTCAGCGCCAGTAGATCGGCGGCGACCACGGCGAGCGCGCCCTTTCCGCGCAACGTTGCGATCGCTGGACGGAGGTCGCGCACCGCGCCCGAAGTTCCCGGATATTGCAGCAAGCCGCCGAAAACGTCGGCGTGAGCGAGATCGGCGAGGGGATCGCCGACGATCAGATTCCAGCCCAGCGGCTCGGCGCGGGTGCGCAGCACGGCGAGCGTCTGCGGATGCACCTCGGCATCGACAAAGAACGATTTTGTTTTTGTCTGTGCGGCGCGCTCAGCCAGCGCCATCGCTTCCGCCGCCGCGGTCGCTTCATCGAGCAGCGAGGCATTGGCGACATCGAGCCCGGTCAGATCGCAGATCATGGTTTGGAAGTTGAACAGGGCCTCCAGCCGGCCCTGGCTGATCTCCGGCTGATACGGCGTATAGGCCGTATACCAGGCGGGATTTTCCAAAATGTTGCGCTGGATCACCGCCGGCAGGATCGTGCCCGAATAGCCCTGACCGATCAGCGAAGTAAAAACCTGGTTCTGCGAGGCAAGCTCGCGCATATGCGAGAGCGCCTCCGTCTCGCTCAACGCCGTGCCGAGATCGAGCGGGGTCTTCTGCCGGATCGATGACGGCAGCGTCTCGGCCATCAGCGTGGAGAGACTTTTGGCGCCGACCGTCTCCAGCATCGCGGTGACATCGCGCGGCGAGGGGCCGATGTGGCGGCGGACGAAGCTGGCGGCTGGTTCGTTGGCGTGTCTGTGATGCATGGTCATGGGGTGTTCCCTTTTAGAAACGCGTTGTCATGCCCCGCGAAGGCGGGGCATCCAGTAATCGCCGACATCGGTGATCGAGCCGAAAGGCCGCGGCGTACTGGATCGTCCGCTGGAGCCTGTCGTCCGGCCGGCCAAAGGCCGGACCGGATGGCGGACGATGACAGGGGGTTTGGTGTTGCAGTGGGCTTCATCATCTCACGCCGTATGCTTCTGATACGCGGCCTCGTCCATCAGGCCGTCGAGTTCGCTTTTGTCCGAAATCTTCATCTTGAAAAACCACGCCTTGCCGGCGGCGTCGGAATTGACCAGCGCCGGCTCGGCGGCCAGCGCCTCGTTGACTTCCGTGACCTCGCCCGAAATCGGCGCGTAGACGTCGGAGGCGGCCTTGACGGATTCGACGACGGCGGCGGCTTCGGCCTTCTTCAGGCTGCGGCCGACTTTCGGCAGTTCGACGAACACGACGTCGCCGAGTTGCGACTGCGCGTAATCGGTGACGCCGATGGTGGCGACATCGCCCTCGATGCGGAGCCATTCGTGGTCGGCGGTGAACAGGGTGGCCATGACAAATCCTTCAGAGTTCAGCGTTTGCAAATTCAGCGTTTGTAAGTGTTGGCAACGAAGGGCATCGGCGAAACGCGCAGCGGCAATCGCTGGCCGCGCAACTCGGCGAACACCAGCGCGCCGGAGCTAGCGAGCGGCGAGGTGAGATATCCCATCGCGACCGGCGCATTCAGGCTGGGGCCAAATCCGCCCGAGGTGACCGTGCCGATCCGTTCGGATGATTTTTCGTCGGCGAATAGCGGCGCGCCCTCGCGGACCGGCGCACGGCCCTCCGGCCGGAGTCCGACCCGGCGGCGCGGGGCGCCCGTCTCAAGCTGCGACAAGATCAAATCCGCGCCGGCAAAACCGCCGGCGCGGGCGCCGCCCTTACGCCGGCTTTTTTGGATCGACCATTCCAGCGCGCCCTCGACCGGCGTCGTCGTGGTGTCGATGTCGTGGCCATAAAGACAAAGGCCTGCCTCGAGGCGGAGGCTGTCGCGGGCGCCTAGCCCGATCGGCAGCACGTCGCCATTCGCAAGCAGGGCGCTCGCCAGTGCCTCGGCCTCGTCAGAGGGAACCGAAATCTCAAAGCCGTCCTCGCCCGTATAGCCGGACCGCGAGACAAAACAGTCGATCCCATCGACGCGGTGAGGACCCGCGTCCATGAACCGCATGGCCGGCGCCTCTGCACAAAATTTTGCCAGGACTGCTTCCGCGTTCGGCCCCTGCAGCGCGATCAGGGCGCGCTCCGGCAGCGGCTCGATCACGCAAGTATCCGACAAATTGGCGCGCAGATGCGCCTCGTCCTCGGCTTTGCAGGCGGCGTTGACCACGAGAAACAAATGCTTTCCGAAATTCGCCACCATCAGGTCGTCGAGAATACACCCCGACGCATTGGTGAACTGCGCGTAGCGCTGTCGGCCGGGCGCAACGCTGAGAATGTCCTGCGGCACCAGCCGCTCCAGCGCCAACGCCGCATCCTCGACCTTGCCGGATTTCGCATGCAGCGCGAGCTGGCCCATATGCGAGACGTCGAACAGGCCGGCCGCGGCGCGGGTATGCTGGTGTTCCCTAAGCACGCCGGTTGCGTATTGCACCGGCATCTCGTAGCCCGCGAACGGCACCATCTTGCCGCCGCGCGCGACATGCAGCGCGTATAAGGGGGTATGTTTGAGCTGAGTTTCGAGTTCGCGCGCAAGCATCACAGGGCCCTCGCGGTTTTCGGGAGGGACAATCCCTCGAAAACCCACAGAAAGCCCCATCTGTCGCTGTGCCTGAGAGTATTATCCCGTCGGCGGACCCGTCCGGGCCACAACCCGTCGGCGTCTCTTTCCAGATGCTAGCAAGTCACGCGGTCCGTTTGCCTGAGAGTTTCCGGGGCGGTTGCTCCTTCGGCGCCGGCCACTGGCCGATCTCTCCCGACGTGACTATCTCCTACAAATAGGAGAGAAACACGGGCGCGCCAAGCCTGTCAACGCGGCTTTGAGAGCTATCAACGGTTCCTGTGCTGTGCGGCAAGCCGCTGATCTCCTGCACACTTTCTGGACACCGCGATCCCCCTTGTCTAAAAGCGGGGCGCGGAACAATGCCCCTTTTGGGGCTGATTCTTTATGGTTTTGCGATTGGGCGAACATGAGCGGCGTCAACGAGATCAGGTCGACATTTCTGAACTTCTTCAAGGAGAACGGCCACGAGATCGTGCCGTCGTCGCCGCTGGTGCCGCGCAACGATCCGACGCTGATGTTCACCAATGCCGGCATGGTGCAGTTCAAGAACGTTTTTACGGGCGTCGAGAAGCGGCCCTATCAGCGCGCCACCACCTCGCAGAAATGCGTGCGTGCCGGCGGCAAGCACAATGATCTCGACAATGTCGGCTATACCGCGCGGCATCACACTTTTTTCGAGATGCTCGGCAATTTTTCGTTCGGCGATTATTTCAAGGACCGCGCGATCGAGCTTGCCTGGAAGCTGGTGACCAAAGAGTTCGGCCTGCCGAAGGACAAGCTCACGGCGACCGTCTATATCGACGACGACGAGGCGTTCAACCTCTGGAAGAAGATCGCGGGCCTCCCGGAATCGCGCATCATCCGCATCGCCGGTTCCGACAACTTTTGGCAGATGGGCGACACCGGCCCGTGCGGGCCGTGCTCGGAGATTTTCTACGACCACGGCGACAAGATCTGGGGCGGACCGCCGGGCTCGCCGGAAGCCGACGGCGACCGTTTTATCGAGATCTGGAATCTCGTGTTCATGCAGTTCGAGCAGCTCGAGGGCGGCGTGCGCAATCCGCTGCCAAAGCCCTCGATCGATACCGGCGCCGGGCTCGAGCGTGTCGCTGCCGTCTTGCAGGGCAAGCACGACAATTACGACATCGATTTGTTTGTCGCGCTGATCCGTGCCATCTCCGAATTGACCGGTGCGGATCCGCAAGGGCCGCAGAAGGCCTCGCTGCGCGTGATCGCCGATCATCTGCGCGCCTCGTCGTTCCTGATCGCCGACGGCGTGCTGCCCTCGAACGAAGGCCGCGGCTATGTGCTGCGCCGGATCATGCGCCGCGCGATGCGCCATGCGCAACTGCTCGGCGCCAAGGACCCGCTGATGCATCGCCTGGTCTGGGCGCTGGTGCGGGAGATGGGCCAAGCGTACCCCGAACTGGTCCGCGCGGAAAACCTGATCGAGGAAACGCTGCGGCTCGAAGAGACGCGCTTCCGCAAGACGCTGGAGAAGGGACTATCGATCCTCGACGAGAAGAGCCGCGGCCTGAAGAAAGGCGACATGTTCGACGGCGACACGGCTTTTACGCTGTACGATACCTATGGTTTTCCGCTTGATCTTACGCAGGACGCGCTGAAATCGCGCGGCATCGGCGTCGATCAGGCGGCCTTCACCGATGCGATGGACCGGCAACGCGAAAAGGCGCGTGCGGCGTGGGCGGGAAGCGGCGATACCGCTACCGAGAATGTCTGGTTTCCGTTGCGCGAAAAGCTCGGCGCGACTGAATTTTTGGGCTACGAGACCGAGACCGCCGAAGGCGTGGTCGCGGCCCTTGTGAAGGACGGCAAGGAAGTCGATAGCCTCAAGCCGGGCGAGAGCGGTGCACTCGTCCTGAACCAGACCCCGTTTTATGCCGAATCCGGCGGTCAGGTCGGCGATACCGGCGTGATGACCGGCGAGGGCGTGCGGTTTCGGGTCACCGATACCCAAAAGAAGGCCGGCGATCTCTTTGTGCATCTGGGCACCGTCGAGCAGGGCACCCTGAAGCCCGGCACGGCGCTATTGCTCCAGGTCGATCATGCAAGGCGCACCTCGATCCGCGCCCATCACTCCGCGACGCACATCCTGCACGAGGCGCTGCGCCAGGTGCTCGGCGACCACATCGCGCAGCGCGGTTCGCTGGTGGCGCCAGACCGGTTGCGCTTCGACTTTGTGCACCCAAAACCGATCACGCCCGAAGAGTTGAGCCGGGTCGAGGACATCGCCAACGAGGTGGTGCTGGAAAATGACGAGGTCACCACAAGGCTGATGGCGGTGGACGACGCCCGCGACGCCGGCGCCCGCGCCCTGTTCGGCGAGAAATATGGCGACGAGGTGCGGGTGGTGTCGATGGGCAAGAGTGCTCGCGGGCACGGCAGCAACGCGCTCGGCTGGTCGGTCGAATTGTGCGGCGGCACCCATGTGCGCCGCACCGGCGATATCGGCCTGATTTCAGTGACCGGCGAAAGCGCGGTGGCTTCCGGCGTTCGCCGCATCGAGGCGCTGACCGGACGCCATGCCCGCAAGCATGCCAACGACGCAATCGTGCTGGCAAAGACTGCGGCGGCGGAGCTGCGCACCACGGTCGAGGACGTGCCGGCGCGCATCGCCGCGCTGATGGAAGAGCGCAAGAAGCTCGAACGCGATTTGTCGGATGCGCGCAAGAAGCTCGCGATGGGCGGCGGCGCTTCCGCCTCCAGCGGCTCATCGGCGAGCGCCGCCGGCATCCGCGAAGTCGGCAACGTCAAGCTGATGGCGCGCTCGGTCGAAGGCATCGAGATGAAGGACCTCAAGAGCCTCGCCGATGACGGCAAGAAACAGCTCGGCTCCGGCGTGGTCGCAATCGTCGGCGTCACCGAGGACGGCAAGGCCGGCGTCGTGGTCGGCGTCACCTCCGATCTCACTTCACGGTTCAACGCGGTCGATCTGGCGCGCGTCGCTTCGGGCGTGCTCGGCGGCAAGGGCGGCGGCGGCCGCCCCGACATGGCGCAAGCCGGCGGCCCCGACGGCGCCAAGGCGGGAGCCGCGCTCTCGGCGATTGAAAAGGCGATGGCTGGCGCCTAACGGTCGGCGGTCTTCGCGCTCGAGCGAAGGATGCGCCGTCAGCCCTTGCGCTTCACCGCCTCATAGGCCAGCCGCTTGAATTCGACGGCGAATGGATGGGTAAACGCCATCTGGCGCTGGGTCATCATCAAGCCCGCGACACCGGCCTTGGGCGAAATCCACCATTGCGTGCCCGCGACGCCGCCCCAGAAAAGTTCGCCGGCCGCATTTTTGTGGTCGAACGGCGAAGGCTCCAGGATCAGCCCGCCGGCCAGACCGAACCCCCTGCCTCGAAGCTCTCCAACACCAGGGAAGCGCATCCAAATTCCCTCCGGCAATTGGTTGGTCATCATGAGCGCAATCGTATCCGGTTTGAGCAAGGTCGGGCCGCCGGGAAGCAGGCTTCGGATCAACGCGACCATATCCGGCAAGGTTGAAACCAGGCCGCCGCCGCCATTCAGCCTGGGGAAGGGGCGCAAATAAGCCCCCGGATAGGGCGCGTCATCGGTGCGCGTGAGTCCCGGCTTCATGGGGTCCATCAAATCAGCCCCGGCGTAATATGCGGTGAGCCGGCCGCGGCTTTTCTCCGGCACGACGAAGCCGGTATCGACCATGCCGAGCGGATCGAGAATCCGCGATTGGATGAATTTGTCGAAGCCCTGACCGCTGATGATTTCGACGAGCCGCGCCGTGACGTCGGTAGCGACCGAATATTCCCATGACGTTCCCGGATGATAGGTCAGCGGCAGGTCAGCCAGCACGTCCATCATCTCGGCCAGCGTGGTCGCGGGATTGAGCACCTTTCGCTCGTTGTAGGCCTTGGAGATCGTTGCCTCCGGGTCAAGGAAACCGTAGCTCAGCCCCGCACGGTGGCTCAGCAGATGGCGAATGGTGATCGGTCTTTCGGCTGGCTCGGTATCGCTTAGTGAGCTCGCACCCGGGCGCAGAACGCGGCGGTTTGCAAGCTGCGGAATAAACCTCTCGATCGGATCGTCGAGCTGGAAGCGACCTTCCTCGAACAGCAGCAGCGTGGCGCAGGATGTGATCAGCTTGGTATTGGAGAATACGCGGAAGATGTGGTCGACGCGCAACGGCGTCTGCGCTTCCTTGTCGGCCCATCCGACGCAGTTCACATCCACCAGATCCCTGCCAACGAGCACCGCGGTCGACACTCCGGAAAGGACGTTCGCATCGACGTAGCGGCGCATGGCGGCGTGTGCCGCCCCAAAATCGTACCCGCTCGCGGTTACCTTCATGTCTTCCATCGCTGCCTCCCCCTAACATTCGCGTCGGGCCGTCCACGCGTTGGCTGATACGCGATTTGCCGATCGAATAGCTATTTCTGGTCCAGAAACGGCGCGACGACCTCGCGCGTCTCCTTGCTCGGCACCACCGGCACAATTTCAAACGTCATGCCGAACCCCTGGCAGTTCAAAATCCACTCCTGCAGCAGCCGCGCGTCGTCGCATTCCATCAATTGGAAGCAGCGGTCGAAATTGGGCTCGATCCAGCTGCCGACATATTTCAGCCCATCGGGAAATTTGATCCCGACATCGCGCACGCGCTTGTAGACCGGGATCGGGTCGCGGTCTTTAAATCGCTCGATCACCATGAACAGCATGGCCTAGCCCTTGCGCAGGAACACATAATCCGCGGAGTAGGGCGCGCTGCGATAGGTGCCGGCGGTTTCGCACGCCCCATCGAGCTTGCCGCCCATCGTGTTGATCCGCTGCACCGTGGTGACACTACTGAGGACGCCGCTGCCGCGCTTAGAGACCACGTCGAGCTTCAGCCAGGGAATATCGCGCGCGGTAGCACCGGGGGCATTGCCGATAATCTTGCCGACCACGGCGCTGCCGTCGCTGTGCTCCCAGTTCGGTCCGGCATAGTGGCGGCCGATGGTCTTGCCATCCGCGATCAGCGTCGCGATCGGCTCACGGAACGCCCAGGAGAGCTTGCCGTCGGCGCCGGCCTTGCATTCATAGACCTGTGCGCCTTCGGCGTGCACGGTGAGCACGACGGTCTCTCCCGGCGCCGCGATGGCGTCGGGAAGAGGAGCTTCATTGGCAGGAGCGCTCGCCAGCGAACCCGACAGCAGCACAAGCGCGAGAGCACCACTCCGAAAAAGCGGCATGACTTACGCCGCCGTCGCCTTGGTCAGGTTTTCCGCGACCTTGTCGAGGAAGCCGGTGGTGGACAGCCAGCGCTGGTCGGCGCCGACCAGGAGCGCGAGATCCTTGGTCATGTAGCCGGCCTCGACGGTGTCGACGCAGACCTTTTCCAGGGTAGCCGCAAATTTGGCCAGCGCATCGTTGTTGTCGAGCTTGGCGCGGTGCGACAGGCCGCGGGTCCAGGCAAAGATCGAGGCGATCGAGTTGGTCGAGGTCTCCTTGCCCTTCTGGTGCTCGCGGTAATGCCGCGTCACCGTGCCATGGGCGGCCTCGGCTTCGACCGTCTTGCCGTCCGGCGTCATCAGCACCGAGGTCATCAGACCGAGCGAGCCGTAGCCTTGGGCGACGGTGTCGGACTGCACGTCGCCGTCGTAGTTCTTGCAGGCCCAGACGTAGCCGCCCGACCATTTCATCGCCGCCGCCACCATGTCGTCGATCAGGCGGTGTTCGTAGGTGATTTTCTTGGCGTCGAACTGGGCCTTGAATTCCTTGTCGAAAATCTCCTGGAAGATGTCCTTGAAGCGGCCGTCATAGACCTTGAGGATGGTGTTCTTGGTCGAGAGATAGACCGAATAGCCTTTTGAAAGGCCCATGTTGAGCGAGGCGCGGGCGAAATCGGCGATGGAATCGTCGAGATTGTACATCCCCATCGCAATGCCGGCGTTCGGCGCCTTGTAGACTTCGCGTTCGATCACCTTGCCGTCCTCGCCGACGAATTTCATCGTCAGCGTGCCCCTACCCGGAAACTTGAAGTCGGTGGCGCGGTACTGGTCGCCGAAGGCGTGGCGGCCGATGATGATCGGCTTGGTCCAGCCCGGCACCAGCCGCGGCACGTTCTTGCAGATGATGGGTTCGCGGAACACCACGCCGCCCAGAATGTTGCGGATGGTGCCGTTCGGCGATTTCCACATTTCCTTCAGGCCGAATTCCTTCACCCGGGCTTCGTCCGGGGTGATGGTGGCGCATTTGACGCCGACGCCGACCTTCTTGATCGCATTGGCGGCGTCGATCGTGACCTGATCGTTGGTCTTGTCGCGGTATTCCATCCCGAGGTCGAAATACATCAGGTTGATATCGAGGAACGGGTGGATCAGCTTGTCCTTGATGTATTGCCAGATGATCCGGGTCATCTCGTCGCCATCGAGTTCGACGACGGGGTTGGTCACCTTGATTTTTGCCATGGGGAAGAGGGCCTTTTTGGAACAGCGCGTTTCGGGGCGGGTTGGCATTTAAGTCGCAACCGTCGCTATAGCATCCGAAAACGCGGGCTGGAAGGCGAATGGGCGAGCAGCCAGCGTCGATTTCAGGCGACCCTGAAACGGCGCGCCAGCGCGGCTCTGGCTTTGCCGATCGGCATCGCCGCAATCACCTCCGCCGCGTGACCCGGATGGCGCGCCTCCCTGACCTCGGCAACATATCGAAACAGTCTTGCCTCGCGCCAGTGGTGATCAGGGTTGCACAGGCGGAGGATCGCCTGCCAGACCGGCTCAGCGAACGCTTCGTCGGCGCCATAGCAGCCACCCCACAGACATTGCAGGGCGAAGGCGCGCGAGGCGCGCGGCTCGACAGTTGGTGCAAGCTGCAGGACCCTTTCGAGCTCACCCCCCGCATAGTCATGATGCCCGCGCTTGTAGGCGGCCTCGAGCGGCCAGGACATCACCGCCACGGTGTTATAGGGATCCGCGCAGGCATAGGCGGCGGCGACCGCTTCACGGAGGATCTTGAGGACATTCGATTCGCGCGCATGGGCTGCGACATAGGAAAGCGCCTGCGCGCGATACCAGGCGTCGGGAATGGCATGCGCCAGCGCCAGCGCCTTGGCCGGATCGGCGGGCGCCATGCGGCTGACTTCCGCCCGCCCATAGACCGAGGCCATGGAAGGGCGGGCAGGCACCAGCTTGCTGCGCAGGAAGGCGGTCATGCCAAGTTGGTCGCAACAGGGCTCTGACGGGTTCGCGAAATTGCGCGAACGCTGCGGTGCAACCTGTAGCCGAGGTCGCGCGGGCCTCGTCGCTAGAAAACGAACAGCGGCTTGCCCCCGTGGGCTGGAGATTCTGCCAGGGTGACGGCATCGCTAAACTGCTGGATTTTCAGCGGTTGTCCTTCCGGTATCCGGAGAGTTCCGCCGGCAACAAGTTTGAAGGTCGCCGCAATCGCCGCGCTGATCTGCTCCCGTGGTGTGGTCGAGAACCAACGGTAGAGCCAGAATCCTTTGGTGATCTTGGTTTCGTAGATCACGGACCGGGCGAATAACGGGATAGTGAGTTTCTCAGGTTCGGTCTGGCGATGCGTTGAGAGCGCACCGTACACAATCATCGTCCCGCCCGGCGTCAGCGAGCGGGAGACGTCGGCGCCGACCTGGCCGGCGACACAATCGATCGCCTTTGAGACACCATCAGGGCCGGCAATTTCCGAAACGCGTTGTCTTATGTCCTCGTCCTCGCTGCAAATCACTTCGGTGCCACCCAGCGCCTTTATCTCCGCGACGGCGGCGCGGCGGCGCACGACATTGATGGTCTTAAAGCCGAGATGCTTCCCGAGCTGCAAAACCATCTTTCCGACCGTCGAACCTGCCGCGGTCTGCAGCAGCCACTCGCCAGGCTGGACGCCGAGTTCGTTGGTGACGAGGAGCTGCGCGGTTAAGGGGTTCGCAAGCAGTTGCGCCGCGGTTGATGCGCTCATCTCTTTCGGTACCGGCAGCACGCGCGCTGCGTCCGCAACGAGGAATTCCTGCCACGTCCCTGTCACGCCCACGGTGATGACACGCTGGCCAATCGAGAGCGCATCAACTCCCTCGCCGATCGCGTCGATGAGCCCGACGGATTCCAGGCCCAGCACAGCGGGCAATGGTGGCGCGAAGCCATACCGGCCGCGAAGGATGTGGAGGTCGCTGGCGTGGATGGGCGTGGCCGCGACGCGGATCCGTACCTGTCCGCGACCCGGCTGGGGGACAGGGCGGGTTTCCAGGCGAAGCACTTCCGCAGGTTCACCGGTACCATATGCGACAAGGGCCTGCATCGTTGTCATCCAACGCACTCCTTTTTGCTTTGGGGCTAGATGTAACAATATTTGTTACATCTAGGGTCGAGGTACATTCTTCCCTTCACGGAGATCGCCGCACGCTTATTTTGATCAGTCGACCGTTTCCGCCAGCACCTGCGCCACCGTCGTTTTCGCGAGATCACGCCGGAGCGATCTCTCCAGTCCCCCGTACACGTCCTTCAGGGTGGGCTGGATGCCTCTGCCGACCGGGCAGGTCTGGTTCGGGGTGGAATGATGCATGGCAAACAGCGGGCCTGTTTCCACCGCGTTATAGATATCGAGCAGCGTGATCGCGGTTGGACGTTTGGCCAGCACCCATCCTGCATTGGCGCCGCGCTGGCTCTGGACCAGACCGGCCTTTTGAAGGAGGCCCAGGGCACGGCGGATCACGACCGGATTGGTGTTGACGCTGAGCGCGATCCGCTCCGAGGTCACTGGGCCGGGCCGGTTTCGTTCGACCAGCGCCATCCAGGACAGAATGTGGATCGCGACCGTCAGTTGACTGTTCGCGCTCATCGCAGACCCGCGACCGCAACATCGAGCGCTTCCTCGAAGCGTAGCTCGACTTGCCTGCTCTGACCGCCTGCCGCCATATAAGCGCGCATGCGTTGTTCGCTGACGGGATCCGCCAGCGATGCGCTGAAAAGCTGGGCCTCTTCCATGAGACCGCGATGCATTTGAGGCAACGCCGCATCGACGGCGAGCTTGGCCCGCGCGATCGCATTCGGAGGATGGGAGGCGATACGCGCGGCGAGGCGAGTGACGAACGGGCGCAGTTCGTCTGCCGGCAGGGCCCGGTTGACCCAGCCGTAACGCTCGGCGGTTTGCGCATCGAAAGCCTCGCAGCCTGCGATGATCTCAAGCGCCCGGGCGCGGCCGGCCAGGCGCGCCAAATGCTGGGTGCCGCCGCCGCCGGGGATCAGGCCAAGTGCGACCTCCGGCTGGCCGAGAATGGCGCGGCCGATGGCGGCGAAGCGCATGTCGAGCGCCAGCGTGAACTCGCTGCCGCCGCCTCGTGCAGCGCCCTCCAAAAGCGCGATCGTTATCTTCGGCATCAGCCGGTAGCGCTCCAGCATCGCATGGAAACGCTTTAG
This sequence comes from Bradyrhizobium lablabi, assembly GCF_900141755.1. Classification (NCBI taxonomy): domain Bacteria; kingdom Pseudomonadati; phylum Pseudomonadota; class Alphaproteobacteria; order Hyphomicrobiales; family Nitrobacteraceae; genus Bradyrhizobium; species Bradyrhizobium lablabi. Next base: position 6,700,721 of record NZ_LT670844.1, read on the forward strand.
CGTGACGGCGGGAGCGGGCGGCGGCCCGCAACGCGAAACCAAGTCCGCGATGTCATAGTGCGCCAGGAAGAAATCGGGATTTGCGCTCTCGAAAATCACCACGCGGACGGCGTCATCGGCGCGCAGCTCGGTTTCAAGGCGATCGAGTTCGCCCATCAGCCTGACATCGAGCAGGTTGATTGGCGGATGATCGATGATTACCCAGGCGACGCTGCCCGCGCGCTCGACACGAAGGAGATCATAATTGTAATCGGGCATTGATCGCTCCTTGACCCAGTCGTAACAATATATGTTACGATTGGCTCGTCAAGAGGCGAAGACCATCACGAAGACGTTCCCTCCAGGGCGATACGCAGGCGCCGATTATGCCTGCCCTTGTTCTCGATCTTGAGAATTCGAAGCCCGCGAGAAGCCCCGGTCGCGCCGAGGTGCGTGCCGCCGCAGGCCTGGCGATCGAGACCGACGATCTCGACGATGCGAATTTTGCCGTCCGGCGTCGGCGGCGGCGCCACCGATTTCGAGCGGATCAATCCGGGTTGGTCGTAGGCATCCTCGGCCGGGATGTAGTCGTCGCGCACGATTAGGTTCTGCCGGATCGCGTCATTGATCGGCGCTTCCAGCGCGCGGAGCCGGTCGTTGTCGGCTTCCGGCAGGTCGAAATCCATCCGCGCGGTGCCGTCCTCGTTCATCTGAACGCCGGTGACGAGGGCGCCGTTAAAACTCTGGAACACCAGCGCGTTGAGGATATGTGTATCGGTATGCAGCTCGCGCATCATCTGGCGGAACCCCGGATCGACCGCCGCCTGCACGGTTCCGCTCGGCTCAGCCGCGTCGGCCAGCAGGTGCCAGAGCCTGCCTTCGGCGGACTCGAACCCGACGATCGCGGTCGCGCCGCCGGACCAGTGCAGCATCCCGCGGTCGGCAAGTTGCCCGCCGCCGCCGGGATAAAACGGCGATTGCGCCAACAATACGCGGCCGGGTTTCGCGTCGACAATCTCGGTCTCAACGACGAGGGTGTCCGGATGATCGTGACAGAATAGCCTTGCCATGTGCTTGCTCGAAAATGCGGTCTCGTGGATAGCATTGACCCAGCGGGAGACGGCTGTATTGGCGAAAATTGCCGGGAAACAGGGGGGCTGTGGAAGCCCGAATTGAGGTTTTGACCGAAGATTCAAAGACGTCGCTAAGCCAATTATATTGCTTGAGAATTTCTTTCGGACAGGCCATCGAATAGCGGCCGCCGCCTAAGGCTTTGAATCAGCCTCTTCGGAGCCTGATTCAAACTGTTCAGAACTTGAATCAGAAAGTGAAGTGAGATGTCCGGGTCGGGCACCGATAAGACTAAGATAGGCGTCGATCTCGTTGGTCCCATTGTGATTTTGGTCGAGCCGCAGCTCGGCGAGAATATCGGGATGGCCGCGCGCGCGATGGGCAATTTTGCGCTCACCCGGCTGCGCATCGTCAACCCGCGCGACGGCTGGCCGAATATCAGCGCGCAGCGGGCGGCTGCCGGCGCCGACCATATTCTCGAGCAGGCAAAACTGTTCGACACGGTCGAGCAGGCGGTCGCCGACTGCACATTGTTGTTCGCCACCACCGCCCGCGCCCACGATCAGGCCAAGCCCGTGGTGGCGCCGGAACTGGCCGCGCGGGAGATCGCGAGCGACATCAAGGGCGGCGGCACGGTCGGCATCCTGTTCGGCCGCGAGCGCTATGGCTTGCAGAACGAGGAGGTGGCGCGCGCCAACCGCATCATCACCTTTCCGGTCAATCCCGGCTTTGCCTCGCTGAACCTGGCGCAGGCGGTGCTGCTGATCGGTTATGAATGGTTCAAGCTTTCGACCGAGGGGGCGCTGCCGTTTGCGATGCCCGAACATTCCGAGCGCGCCTCGCAGCATCAGACGCAGGCATTCTTCGACAATCTGGTGCGCGAGCTCGACAGGGTCGAATTTCTGCGCCCCGCCGAGAAGCGCGAGACCATGCTGGTCAATCTGCGCAACATTTTTGCGCGGATGGAACCGACCAAGCAGGATATGCACACACTCCATGGCGTGGTGATGGCAATCGCCGAGGGGCGCAAGGGACCGGCGAAGGGCGGCGTGCTCGACGGCGCCCAGGCCACAAGACTCCGCGCGCTGCTCGCCGAGCACGGGCAGGGCGCCTTGCCGTCGGAGAGCGGCACGGTGCGGGGGCTGGCGCGTTTGCTGCGGCGAAATCCGACCGATGCCGAGCGCATCCTGTGGCAGGCCCTGACCTCGGATCGCCGCTTTGCCGGGCAATTCAAGCGCCAGACCCCGGTCGGCCGGCACATTCCGGATTTTGTCTCCTTCGTGCACCGGATCGCGGTCGAGCTGATCAATCTGGACGAAACGGCGGTGATTGCAAACGATCGCGCCGCGCGGCAGGCGTGGCTGGAGGCGCGGGACTACCGGGTGATCAAGATGCGTGTCGCCGATATCGAGGGCGATCTGGCGGCGGAACTGGAGCGGCTGGAAGCTGCGCTGCTGGGCCCGCGCTAACGAGATTTGCCGTCATTGCGAGGAGCGAAGCGACGAAGCAATCCAGCTTTTGGCGTTGCGGCGCGATGGATTGCTTCGCTGCGCTCGCAATGACGGCTTCAAACCCGGCGTTCGCCGAGACGACGGCTTAGACTGCCACGAGTTGCTCAGCTGCGCTGCTTGCGCGTTTCGGCTTTTTCACCTTTGACGGTCCAAACAGCGAGCCCGCCGCAAGTCCCGCGGTATCGGCGACGCAGGGGTCGCGCGAAACCATGGCGGCGACGATGGCGCCGTCGATCAATAGGGCAAGCTGATGGGCGAGAACTTCCGGCTCCGCCGCGCCCATTTCGCCGGCGAGCTTTTCGATGTGGGCGAGCACGACCTTCTTGTGGCGTAACGCGATGTTGCGAAACTGCTTCTGATCCTTGTCGTGCTCGGCGACCGCATTGATGAACGGGCAACCGTAAAAACGTTCCTCGCCGAACCACTTCTTCAGCGCCGGAAAGATCCGCGTCAGTTTTGTCTGTGGATCGCCGCCACCGGCTTCGATGGCACCGATGAACCATTCGCGCCACTGCTTGCCTTCGCTCTCGAGCACCGCATGCACGAGATTGGTCTTCGAGCCGAACAATTTGTAGAGCGTGGTCTTCGCCGTGCCGGCCTCGTCGATGATGGCATCGATGCCGGTGGCGTTGATGCCGTTCTTGCAGAACAGATGCGTCGCCGCGTTGAGAAGGCGCCCGCGCGCTGATTCCTCATCGCCGGCGGGGTGTGCCGCCGCGGTCGATCTTTTCTTCGAAGCTGATTTGCCCATGCGCCGCAGTTAATCGGACCGCAGGGAAATCATCAAGTCGCATCTTCATTTGCCCAAAATAATCGCGCCAAGGCGGCAACTGCATCGCGATTAAGCAAAGCGCGGCTGACCAAACCGAAGGCAGCACGGGCTAAGCGACTACAACACCTCGCATTTCGATTTGCGCGGCATCTGGCACGGGTTATGCAGGAAACAGACCGTTCGGTATCCTACCCCCTAGGGAGAAAACAGATGACCGCGGTCGCTCAAAAAACAGTGCTTACAGGCTGCCTCGCCCCGATCGACAGACAAGGGCTGGAGCAGCTCATTGCCAACGGCAAGGCCAATCCGAAGGTCATCAAGACCTTGAAGTGCAAGACGGTCGCCGAAGGCAAGTTTCGCCACGCCAACTATATCCGCAACCTGCCGCCCTACATCGTCGATGAGCCGCCGGGGCTTCTGGGCGACGACACCGCGCCCAATCCGTCGGAGGCTTCGCTCGCTGCGCTCGGCTCGTGCCTTGCGGTCGGACTGCACGCCAACGCCGTGCATCGCGGCTGGACCGTCAACAAGCTCGAGCTTCAGCTCGAGGGCGACCTCAACATCACCGCCGTCTGGGGCACCGGCGACGTCAGCGAAAAGCCGGTCGGTTTTACCGATGTGCGGGTCAAGGTCGACATGGAGTGCGAAGGCGTCCCGCAAAGCGAGATCGATGTGCTGGTGACCCACGTGAAAAAATGGTCGCCGGTCGCCAACACGTTTACGCGGCCGGTCAATCTCGAGGTCAGCGCTTAAGCCGCTGGCGGAAGTTTTCGCCGTTGCAATCGTCTTTTTGATCGTCTTTTGCAAACACGCTTCGTTCGGAGCATCTGATGAACCCAGTGGCCGCATCGCGTCTTACGGTCGTCGACGAAGACGACCTTTCGCCGGCATCGATCGTCGATGCGGTCACTTCCATTGCGCGTCGCGAGCTGGCGCCGCTGGCGGCCGACATCGACAGCGGTGAGATCTATCCCGCCGATGTGCTGCGGCGGCTCGGCGATGCCGGGGCCTGGGGCAGCCATCTGACCAGGAACGGCGCGGCTGATCTGCGCTGCGCCATCCAATCGATGGCCGCGGTTGGTGAAGTTTGCGGCGCCACCGCCTTCATGGCCTGGTGCCAGGATACGCTCGCCTGGTACGTCACCAATTCCTCCAATCCGGCGCTGGTCGCCCGATTCGAAGACGCCGTTTCGAGCGGAAAAATTCTCGGCGGGACTGGTTTGTCCAATCCGATGAAGACCTTCTTCGGGATTGAGAAGCTGAAGCTGAAAGGCCGCAGGGTCGACGGCGGCTATGTTGTGCGCGGCGCGCTGCCCTGGGTTTCCAATCTCGGGGAGGATCATTTCTTCGGCACGATCTTCGAGATCGAAAACAAGCCCGGCGAGATCGTGATGTTCCTCGCCGACTGCTCCGATCCCGCGATCACGCTGCAGCCGTGCAAACCGTTCCTCGCCATGGACGGTACCGGCACCTATGGCGTGCAATTCCGCGACGTCTTCGTGCCCAACGATCTCATCCTGGCGGAAACCGCTGCCCCGTTTGTGAAGAAGATCCGCGCCGGTTTTATCCTGCTGCAGGCCGGCATGGCGCTCGGCCTGATCAAGGATTGCATTGCGATCATGGACGAAGTGGCTGCACCGCTTGGCCACGTCAATCGCTATCTGCCGCAACAGCCGGCCGACTTCCGCGAGCTTTATTCCGAGCTCGAATCGGAAACCATGGAACTCGCGAGCGACCCGTTCAACGCAAGCGATGATTACTGGCGCCGCGTCGTCGCGCTCCGGCTCAAGTGCGGCGATGCCAGCGTCGCGGCCGCCAACGCGGCGATGCTTCATTGCGGCGCGCGCGGCTATCTCAGGAGTCATCGCGTGCAGCGCCGGCTGCGCGAGGCTTACTTCGTCGCGATTGTCACGCCGGCGACCAAGCAACTCCGCAAGATGCTGGATGACATGTGAATTTAAAGAGGATCCCGGATCGACCCTACCTTCGTAACCACAACAGGAGAGGCCTGCCATGACGGACGTTCTGATATCTGCCGGTGAACTCGCCAATCTCGCTGCCAAAGAGCCCTGCGTGATCATCGACACGCGAAACCCCGATGCGTATAGCGCCGGACACATCCCCTTTGCCGTGAACGTGCACGAGATCTTCACCTATCTCGCTACCTCGACGCCGGAGGGCATGAACGAGCTGAAGACAAAATTCGCCGACGCCTTCGGCAAGGCCGGGCTCTCGGGCAAGGAAACCGCCGTTATCTACGAACAGTCGATGAACACCGGCTTCGGCCAGTCCTGCCGCGGCTATTACCTTCTGACCATGCTGGGCTATCCCAAGATCAAGGTGCTCCATGGCGGCTTCGACGCCTGGGCGGCCAGCGGCCTGCCGGTCACGACCGACGTGCCGAAGCCGGCGCCGGCCTCGTTCTCGATCGTACCTGAGGCCAGCGAAATCCTGATCGACGCCAAGACCATGCTGGCGGCGGTCGGCAAGCCCGGCATCGCGCTGCTCGACGTCCGCGACGTCGACGAATGGATCGGCGACAGCTCCTCGCCCTACGGCAAGGATTTTTGCCCGCGCAAGGGACGCATCCCCGGCGCGGTGTGGCTGGAATGGTACCGCATGATGAAGCCGACCGCGGAGGGCCCGCGCTTCAAGTCGAAGGACGAAATCCTGGCGGAATGCGCGACCGTCGGTATCTCCCAAAATACCCCGGTCTACCTCTATTGCTTCAAGGGCGCGCGGGCATCGAACACGTTCCTCGCCCTGAAAAACGCCGGCGTAAAGGACGTGCGGATGTATTTCGGATCGTGGAACGAATGGTCGAGGGACCCGTCGTTGCCGATCGAGGAAGGCCTGCCCACGGAGCCCAAGCTCACGAAAGCGGCATAAAAGCTGCATGTTTTTTCATCGCCCGGTCGCACTCCCGCGGCCGGGCGGTGAACTCGCTGAAAGCGGCGGTTTGCCCTTTGGTTATCAAGTTTAAGGAAATAGGGCATGTCCACCTTCGACGATCCCTTTGATGCCAGTCTGAATCTGTCACGCTCGGGCTGCGTCTGCGGCCAGCATCGGTCCGCCGACGAGCATGAGCGGGCGGCGCTGGCGCTACGTTGCGAGCCGGTCGCAAGAGAAGAAAAGAGCGAAGAGAGGTGCTACGAGGGCGTGGTGGCTTCCGCCGTGATGCGGGCCATGTTCCCGAAGGATGCGGCGCGCCGGGCGTTCCTGAAATCGGTCGGCGCTTCCACCGCGCTTGCCGCGATCTCGCAATTTTTCCCGCTTCGAACGGCGACCGAGGCTTTCGCCGAAGCCGGCACGCCAGAGAAAAAAGACTTGAAAGTCGGCTTTATCCCGATCACCTGCGCGACGCCGATCATCATGGCGGCACCGCTTGGCTTCTATGCCAAGCACGGCCTCAACGTCGAGGTCGTCAAGACCGCCGGCTGGGCGGTGATCCGCGACAAGACGCTGAACAAGGAATACGACGCCGCGCACATGCTGGCGCCGATGCCGATCGCGATTTCGCTGGGGTTGGGTGCAAACGCGATTCCCTTCACCGTGCCGGCGATCGAAAACATCAACGGCCAGGGCATCGCGCTGGCGATGAAGCACAAGGACAAGCGCGACCCGAAAGACTGGAAGGGCATGAAATTCGCCATTCCCTTCGACTATTCCATGCACAATTATTTGTTGCGCTATTATCTCGCCGAGCACGGCCTCGATCCCGACACAGACGTGCAATTGCGCTCGGTACCGCCGCCGGAAATGGTCGCCAATCTGCGTGCCGACAACATCGACGGCTTTCTTGCGCCCGACAATATCTGCCAGCGCGCGATCTATGACGGCGTCGGCTTCATGCACATCCTGTCCAAGGAGATCTGGGACGGCCATCCCTGCTGCAGTTTTGCCGCGAGCCGGGAGTTCATCACGACATCGCCCAACAGTTTCGCGGCGTTGACGCGCGCGATCGTCGACGCCACCGCCTATGCGTCGAAGGCCGAAAACCGCAAGCAGATCGCAGAGGCCATTGCGCCGGCGAACTACATCAATGCGCCCGTCACCGTGCTGGAGCAGGTATTGACCGGGACCTATGCGGATGGTCTCGGCGGCGTGAAAACCGACGCCAAGCGCGTCGATTTCGATCCGTTCCCCTGGCAATCCTTCGCGGTCTGGATGCTGACGCAGATGAAGCGCTGGGGCCAGATCAAGGGCGATGTCGATTACAAGCAGGTGGCCGAACAGGTCTATCTCGCGACCGACACCCGCAAGGTGATGACGGAAATGGGACTTGCGCCGCCGGCGACCTCGTACAAGTCGTTTTCCGTGATGGGCAAGAGCTTCGATCCGGAAAAGCCGGATGATTATCTCGCAAGCTTCAAGATCAGGAAGGCATCGTGAGCGTGATGGCTGCTTCCTCTTCACCTCTCCCCGCTCTTCGCGGGGAGAGGTCCGATCGCACGCGTCAGCGCGCGATCGGGGTGAGGGGCTCTCACCGCGATCTACGCCCGTGGAGAGAGCCCCTCACCCCGACGCTCTCAGAGCGAGCTTGGCTCGTCTCGGCCCCGCAAGCGGGGAGAGGGAGATGACCACCTCGCTTCGTTTCCGCGCGGCGATCGTGTCGATCGCGCTGTTTCTGGCCTTCATCGGCATCTGGCACATCGCGACGCGCAGCACCGGTGCGACGGCCAGCATGAGCCCGGAGTATGCAAAACTGATGGGCCTGACGGCGACGCAAGGCAAGTCGGCGATGCCGGGTCCGCTCGATGTCGGCGCGAAGCTATGGGAGCACGTCAGGCGGCCGTTCTACGACAACGGGCCGAACGACAAAGGTCTCGGCATCCAGCTAGGCTATTCGATCGCCCGCGTCGGGCTCGGCTATCTGCTCGCGGTGCTGGTCGCGATCCCGCTCGGCTTTTTGATCGGGATGTCGCCTTTGATCAACCAGGCGCTCGATCCGTTCATCCAGATTCTAAAGCCGATTTCGCCGCTCGCCTGGATGCCGCTCGCGCTCTACACGATCAAGGATTCCGGGCTGTCGGCGATTTTTGTCATTTTCATCTGCTCGGTGTGGCCGATGCTGCTCAATACCGCGTTCGGCGTGGCTTCGGTGCGGAAGGAATGGATCAACGTCGCGCGCACGCTCGAGGTCGGCACTTTTAGGCGCGCCTTCACCGTGATCCTGCCGGCGGCGGCGCCGACGATTCTGACGGGCATGCGGATTTCGATCGGGATCGCCTGGCTCGTGATCGTCGCCGCCGAGATGCTGGTCGGCGGCACCGGCATCGGCTACTTCGTCTGGAACGAGTGGAATAACCTCTCCATTACCAACGTCATCATCGCCATTCTCCTGATCGGCCTCGTCGGCATGCTGCTCGACCAGATCCTCGCGCGGTTCACGCGCATGGTCACCTTCCCGGAGTGATGCAGTGAGGACTCACAAGAACCACGCTGCATCTACACCTCGCCCCGCTTGCGGGGAGAGCATAGGCCGCCTTCGGCGGCCGTTCTTAAAAAAGAACGCCGAAGCAAAGCTTCGGCTATGTGGCGCGCGCCAGCGCGCGATCCGGGTGAGGGGGACTCACCGCGAACTGAATTCGTGGAGAGAGCCCCTCACCCCAACCCTCTCCCCGCGAAGAGCGGGGCGAGGGAGCGCAACTCTCGCTTGGAGACGATGCGCATGAGCTTGGAAAAGTTCATCTCGATCGAGGGCATCGCAAAACGCTATCCGGGCGCGGATGGCGGCGAGATTGCGGTGTTCGAAAATCTCTGGCTGTCGATGGGACGCGGCGAATTCGGCTGCGTGATCGGGCACTCCGGCTGCGGCAAGACCACGGTGCTGAACATTCTGGCCGGCCTGGATGAGCCGAGCGATGGCACGGTGATCGTCGACGGCCAGGCGATCGAGGGCACCAGCCTCGACCGTGCCGTGATCTTCCAGAGCCATGCGCTTCTGCCGTGGCGCACCGTGCTCGGTAACGTCGCCTATGCGGTGACCTCGAAATGGCGCAACTGGGACCGCGCCAAGGTCAAGGCGCACGCGCAGACTTTTATCGATTTGGTGGGCCTAACGGGCGCCGAGCACAAGCGCCCGTCGGAACTTTCCGGCGGCATGAAGCAGCGCGTCGGCATTGCGCGCGCGCTCTCGATCACGCCAAAGATCATGCTGATGGATGAGCCGTTCTCGGCGCTGGATGCGCTCACCCGCGGCACGCTGCAGGACGAGGTGCGCCGGATTTGCCTGGAGACCGGACAGACCGCGTTCATGATCACCCACGACGTCGATGAGGCGATCTATCTTGCCGACAAGATTTTTCTGATGACCAACGGCCCCGGCGCGGTGCTGGCCGAGATCGTGGAAAATCCGCTGCCCAAGGAGCGCGGCCGCATCGATCTGCACCGCCATCCCTATTATTACGCGGTGCGCAACCACATCGTCGATTTCCTGGTCAGCCGCAGCAAGTCGTTTGCGACCGAAGTGCCCCATCACGATCCGCGCAACGTGCCGATGGTGAAGATCGGTAAACCGGAACTGGTGATTGCATCGGTGTCGGATGTACCCCGCGAGGAGTCAACCCAGGCGTCATGGCCGGGCTTGTCCCACCACTGTCCGGTTCATTGGAAGTATAGTCCAAGTTTCAACTGATCGGGGTTTATCGGGATCGGCTGTAGGGGTTCGAGCAAATGGTTGATCGGGCGTCTGTGCATGAGGTTGGTGCGGACGAGGCGGGCAAATTCGAGAGGGCTGTGCACCGCTTTTTGAGCCAGCTGGGCCATGCGCAAGATGAGAAAGGCGATCAGGGCGATGGCGATCTGAATGCGGACGGCATTCTCGGAGACACCGATGAAGTGCCTGATTCGAAGCGTCTGCTTGACCCAGCGAAAGAACAATTCGATCTGCCAGCGCTGTTTGTAAAGCTCTGCGATCTCTTCTGCCGGCGCGTCGAGATCATTGGTCACGATGCGCAACAGCTTACCGGTGTCGATGATCACGGTGATCTCTCGGACCGGAACTTGCAGCGGATTTTTGCGGCTGTTGGCGAGCCGGGCCGGCAAATGACCGATGCGGTCGCGCAGAATATTGCTGTTTTTGGGGACGCGGTTCTCCTTTACCACGCTGAACGGGGTATTCTTCTTCAGTCGCGTCACGAAGCGGCAGCCGGCGTCATCGAGCCGCGCCCACCAGCCATAATCGTAATAACCGAGGTCGTAGACGTAGGTTGCGCCCGGCTCGATCGGCATCGCCTTGGCGGCTGTGATGTCGTTGACGTTAGCGGGCGTCACCGCAAAGTAAACCGGCCGATCGGCATTCGGATCGTAGACGATATGCGCCTTGGCGCCGAACACATCGGCCGAAAATGTCGCCCAGCCTTCGCTCAGGCTGGAGAGCCGAACACTGGTGGAATCAATGAGCCGGACCGCGTCTGCCGTCGCGCGCCGCAGCCCACGATGCGCTTGCGGCAGCATCTGCGCGAACAGCTCGCTGAACACTTGCCAAGGCCGCGTCGAATTGGCGTCCGACATCGTCGAACGCTTCACCGGCGCCGCCCCCACGTGATAAAGCCGCGTCTCGTGGCTCGCCATCCCGGTCACGACCTCCCGCAGGCTCGTCGAGCCGCTCAATTGCCCGTACAGCAATGCGATGAACTGACGCTTCGTCGTCAATTTCCGCACCAGCCGGTCGGCCCCGTACTTCTCCACGATCTGTTCGAACTTAGACCAAGGAACGTGCTTTGTTAGACTGTGAAATACGCTATTCTGATGCCGCATGGCGTGGACCTCCTTCGGTGTCTCGAACGTGTGCGAAGCGCTCAAAACACAGAAGAATCCTCGTCATGCACCCTGTCTACAAAAATCGAACCGGACAGTGGTGGGCTTGTCCCGGCCATCCACGTCTTCTTAGGCTGGACCAATAAAGACGTGGATGCCCGGGACAAGCCCGGGCATGACGAGATTGAAGCAAGGGAGACGACACATGAAACGATCCGACCTCACCGAAAAGCTGCTCGACATCAAGCGCGAGAAGGGCTGGAGCTGGAAGCACATCTGCGAAAAGATCGGCGGCTATTCTGAAGTGCTGATCGTCGGCGCCATCCTCGGCCAGATGAAACTGACAAAACCGCAAGCCGCCAATGCCGGCGAGTTGTTCGGCTTGAGCAAATCCGAGACCGCGATGCTGAACGAGACGCCGATGCGCGGGGAGGGCATCCCGATGCCGCCGACCGATCCCCTGATCTACCGTTTCTACGAATTGGTGATGGTCAACGGCCCGGCCTGGAAGGCGCTGATCGAGGAGGAATATGGCGACGGCATCATGTCGGCGATCGATTTCGACATGGTGATGGAGCGCCTGCCCAACCCCAAGGGCGACCGCGTCAAGATCACGATGTCGGGAAAATTCCTGCCGTATAAATATTACGGCGCCAGCGGCAATGTGCCGGAATATGGGTTCAAGGAGGGGTGAAGAGGCAGGTGGCAAATGGCGAGTAGCGAATGGATTTTTCTCTATTCGCAATTCGCCACTCGCCCTTATAGCCCCGCCTTCACCTGCGCGATGGCCTCCGCCATCAGCCCGTCCATCTTGGCACGAATCTGCGCTTCCGTGATCGCAATACCTTTAAGGGAAAGATCGGTGAACACCTTTTGGAGCACGGCGGCATCGCGGCCCTCGCTGAACTCGGCGGCGACGACTGTCTTGGCATAGTCCCTGGCGGCCTCGCCCGACAATCCCAGCTGTTCGGCCGCCCACAATCCGAGCAGCTTGTTACGGCGCGCTTCGGCCTTGAACCTCTGCTCCTCGTCGAGCATGAACTTCGCCTCGAAGGCTTCCTCGCGCTTGTCGAATGTGGTCATGATCTCACCCCCGATTCATGCCAAACGGGTGACACGGCGTCGTTGCGCCAACGCGCCTCCATGCCTAGATAACTAGGCGAAATGGTTAAAACAACGGCCTTGAAGCCGCAGGCAGGACGGTAAAACTCAGGGTCAGGAGACCCGGATCGATTGTGCTGGGTAGCCCAATCGGATAGGTTCGACTCCAGGCTTGGTTCTCGTTCCGTTTCCCTTTCCTGGCCTTCACGGCAGCTCCGTCGTGGGTCGCAATCCCTAGGTCATCCGGAGCACACCAAATTCATGGATTTCAACAACACACGGTACATCCCAATGAGCCGTCGGCGCCGCATTTACGAAGGCAAGGCCAAGGTCCTTTACGAAGGGCCCGAGCCGGGAACCCTGATCCAGCACTTCAAGGACGATGCGACCGCGTTCAATGCTAAGAAACACCAGGTGATCGAGGGCAAGGGCGTCCTCAATAACCGGATTTCGGAGTACCTGTTCCAGCACCTCAACGATATCGGGGTGCCGACTCACTTCATCCGCCGCCTCAACATGCGCGAGCAGCTGATTCGCGAGGTCGAGATCGTGCCGCTGGAGGTGGTGGTGCGGAATGTGGCGGCGGGATCGCTGTCGCAACGGTTGGGAATCGAGGAAGGCACCCAGCTGCCCCGCTCGATTATCGAATTTTACTACAAGAACGACCAGCTCAACGACCCCATGGTCTCCGAAGAGCACATCACCGCGTTCGGCTGGGCGACGCCCCAGGAGATCGACGACATCATGGCGCTGGCGATTCGCGTCAACGACTTCCTGACCGGGCTGTTTCTGGGCATCGGCATCCGTCTGGTCGACTTCAAGATGGAATGCGGGCGCCTGTTCGAGAACGAAATGATGCGAATCATCGTCGCCGACGAGATCTCGCCCGATTCGTGCCGGCTGTGGGACATCAAGTCGAACGAAAAGCTCGACAAGGACCGTTTTCGCCGGGATCTCGGCGGCCTCCTGGAAGCCTATACCGAAGTGGCAAAGCGGCTCGGCATCCTGATGGAGAACGAGCGGCCCGCCGGCTCCGGTCCGGTGCTGGTGAAGAGCTGAGGTGAACCCGTGAAAGCGCGAGTCACCGTTACGTTGAAATCCGGCATTCTCGATCCGCAGGGCAAGGCCATCGAAGGCGCGCTGAAATCGCTCGGCGTCGACGGCGTTGCCAGCGTGCGGCAGGGCAAGGTGTTCGATATTGAGCTTGCCGGCTCCGACAAGGCGAAGGCTGAAGCGGCGTTGAAGGACGCCGCCGATAAGCTATTGGCGAACACCGTGATCGAGAATTACCGGGTTGAGGTTCTGGGCTAGGCAATCCTGCGAATGAAATCCGCCGTTCTCGTCTTTCCAGGAATCAATCGCGAGCGCGACATGGCGCGCGCGCTGAAGCTTGCGTCGGGCCATGAGCCCGCGATGGTCTGGCACGCCGAGACATCTCTGCCCAAAGACACCGATCTCGTGGTGGTACCCGGCGGCTTTTCATACGGCGATTATCTGCGCTGCGGCGCGATCGCCGCGCGGGCGCCGGTGATGGATGCAGTGCGGGCGTTTGCGGCGGGGGGTGGCCTCGTGCTCGGCGTCTGCAACGGCTTTCAGATCCTCTGCGAGGCAGGGCTACTGCCCGGCGTGCTCATGCGCAACGCGCGACTAAAATTCATCTGCCACGACGTGCATCTGCGGGTCGAACGCTCGGATACGCCTTTTACCCGCGGCTACAATGCCGGGCAGATCATTCGGGTGCCGATCGCGCATGGCGAGGGCAATTACGAGGCCGATGAAGAGACCTTGAAGCGGCTGGAAGGCGAGGGGCGGGTGCTCTACCGCTACTGCTCGGCTGACGGCGCGGTCGGCGAAGCCTCCAACATCAACGGCGCGGCGCATTCGATCGCCGGCATTGTCAATGAGCGCGGCAACGTGCTCGGCATGATGCCGCATCCGGAAAACCACGTCGAAGACATCATGGGTTGCACTGACGGACGCGGCCTGTTCGCAGGCCTGGTGGCGCATCTGGAAAAAGCGGCGTGAATCTTCTCATGTTGAGGTTGCTCGCGGCTGTCGCCGCGTTGTTCGTCACGGCCGCCCACGCGCAGGAATTTCCAAAACATCCGATCACCATGATCGTGCCGTTCGCGGCCGGCGGCACTTCCGATGTGATCGCGCGTGCCGTCGCTGACCAGATGGGGATCGCGCTGGGGCAATCGATCATCATCGAGAATGTCGCGGGCGCCGGCGGCTCGACCGCGCTGGCACGGGCCGCGCGCGCCGAGCCTGACGGCTACACCATCGCAATCGGCAATGCCGGCACCAGCGCCGCGACCTATACGATCTATCCAAAACTGCCGTTCACGCCGGATTCGTTCACACCGATCGCGATGGTGGCAAAGACCTTCGGCATTATCGCGCTGCGCAAGGATTTTCCCGCCAATACCGTGAAGGAATTCATTGCCTATGCCAAAGCCAATCCGGGCAAGATCAATCTCGGCCACGCCGGCATCGGCTCCTCGAATTTCCTGATCTGCAAGAGTTTTGTCCAGGCCGCCGGGATCGATGTGACGCTGGTGGGCTATCGCGGCGCCGCTCCCGCGCTGACGGACGCGATCGGCGGGCAGATCGACGGCGTTTGCGATGCCGCGGCTTCGGTCTCGCAATCGATCGAAGGCAAGCTGGTGAAGGGGCTCGTGGTCGGCTCAACGGTGCGGCTCGCGACGCTGCCGGATTTGCCGACTTCAGCGGAAGCCGGTCTGCCCGAATTCGAGGCGCAGGGCTGGAACGGCCTGTTCGCGCCCAAGGGAACGCCGCCTGAAATCATTGCGAAATTGAACGCCGCGGCGCGGACCGCGGTCGAAAGCGATCAGGTCAAAAAACGTTTCGCCGATCTGTCGACGGTGCCGCCCGATGCGGGCGAGCATGCGCCGGAAGTGCTGCAGCAACTGGTGACGCGCGACGTGGAGAAATACCGCAAGCTGCTGCAGCCGTAACAATCGCGTGTGATCGACATGTCGTGGGCCGCGGGGCCTCCGACTGGCCTGAAATTTGCTCCTTTTCGCCGAACGCAGATCGTCGGACAGGAGATATCATATGCTCATTCGCAAGGTTTGGAGCACAGAGGCTTCCTGCACCCTCGCGCTCGCAGCCCTCTTGCTGGGGTACAAACCGGCATTGGCCGAGACGACGCTGCGCATCGCCATGACGGCGTCGGACATCCCCACCGCCACCGGATTGCCGAATAACGGCTTTGAGGGAATGCGCTTCCTCGGCTTCCCCGTCTTTGAGGGGTTGACGCTGTGGGACTTGACCAGGACCGACCAATTGGCGGCTTTGCGTCCCGGACTTGCCGAAAAATGGGAGCAGGATCCGGAGGACAACAAGACCTGGATTTTCCATCTGCGCCATGGCGTGAAGTTCCATGACGGCACGGATTTCAACGCCGATGCTGTGATCTGGAACCTCGATCGCTATTTCAACAGCACTAGCCCGCAATACGAGCCGCCGAGCTCGGCGATGTCGCGGGCACGCGTGCCGCTGATGGGCAGCTATAAGAAGGTCGACGACGCAACCGTCGCGATCACTACGACCAAGCCGGCGTCCTATTTCCCTTATATGGTCGTGTATCTCCTGTTCACTTCGCCTGCCTCGTTCGAAAAGGCGGGTAAGGATTGGGCCAAGGTCGCGACGTTGCCGGCCGCCGGCACCGGGCCGTTTCGGATCACAAAAATCGTGCCGCGGCAGGAGGCCGATCTCGCGCGCTGGGACAAATACTGGGACGCCGGCCGGACCGCCAAAGTCGACAATGTCGTGCTGATGCCGATCCCGGAGGCGAATTCGCGACTGGCCGCGTTGCGCTCCGGTCAGGTCGACTGGATCGAGGTGCCGCCAGCGGACGGCATCGACTCCCTGAAATCGGCCGGCTTCACCATTGTGACCGGCTCATATCCCCATGTCTGGCCGTGGTTCTACAACATCGGCGCGGCCAACAGCCCCTTTAAGGACGTCCGAGTTCGCCAGGCCCTGAACTATTGCATCGACCGCGAAGGGCTGGTGTCGTTGCTCAACGGCACCGCGGAGCCCTCGGTGGGCTGGCTCAAATCCAGCGATCCCGATTTCGGAAACCCTTTGAACCGTTACAAATTCGACCCGGCCAAGGGCAAGGCGCTGCTGGCTGAAGCGGGCTATACCCCGGCAAAGCCGCTGTCGTTCAAGGCGATGATCTCGAATTCCGGCTCAGGCCAGATGCTGCCGCTGCCGATGAACGAATTCCTGCAGCAAAATCTGAAAGAGGCCTGCGGCGTCAATGTCGACTTCGACGTCGTTGAGTGGCAGGTGCTGTTGACCGCGGCCCGCGCCACGCCCGACTCACCGAGCCTGCAAGGCGCCATGGTGCTCAATGTCAGTTCGCCATCATCGGATGCCGGCGTCATGGCGCGCTATTTTTCTTCTGCCAATTTTGCGCCGAACGGTTTTAATTTCGAGCAGTGGAAGGACGACGAATTCGACGCGGCGCTCAAGACGATTGGAGAGGCGACCGATCCCAAGGCTATCTCGGCCGCCTTCCGCAAGGCCCATGAGCGTCTCGTCGACAACCCGCCCTGGCTCTATATCGTCCACGATCTTAATCCGCGTGCGATGAGCCCGAAGGTCAAAGGCTTCGTCTCGCCGCAGTCGTGGTTCGTCGATCTGACTTTGGTCAGCGTGCAGTAAGACGAGACGAGAAGGTTCAGCGCATCGGCTTTAACTGCTCTTGATAGAGATATTTATCGATCGGTGGATCGGACGGAGGCACCTTTGTCTCCCCCCAACTCGGATATTCGTAGTAACTCGCCGTAATCTTGTCCGGCGCGACGTCAAGAATTGCGAACGCGTGGTTGTAGAAGCTCTGCAGATCGGTCCTGAAGTCCGACAGCTTCAGACGAGGCATATTCTTCATGAATTTTGCAGGGGGATTGTTGATCGCGTAGGGATCTTCACTCTCGGTTTCCTCATAGGCGCTGCAGCCCAATAACCGGCCCTTCTTTAACGGCTTGTCACCCTTCTGAATCGTCAAGTCGTTTTGAAACAGGATGAAGTTATGCTCATGCCCCCAATACCAGGCGGCGATGCGGTCGAAATATTGTTTGAAAGTTGCGTAGAGGTTCTCGTTGAGATAGGGCCGCTGACCGCCGTTCAATTTTTCCTTCGCCGAGATCAACTGGTGGTGCGACAATAGAATTGTTGTTCCGGGAAAAGTCTCCAGCTTGTCGCGATGCCAAGTGCCCTCATGGACCTGAAGGCTTGGCGCCTGCTGGTCGACCGGATTGCGATCGCCATATCCGGTGTCCATGCCGAGAAATTGCCATTTGCTGTCTTCAGTGCGTAGGCAGAAATAGCTGGCCTGCTGGGTACAACCGGCAACACCTGAATTGACCTTGCCGATCGTGCGATAGAAACCGGAACCGCCCGAATAATAGTCGTGATTACCTGGAATGGTGAAGAACGCCGGCCGTTTTGGCGGATTCACATCCGCAATGATCTGGTCCAGCACATCGAGGACGTTCGCGGTGCACTCCTCCACCGTGCCGGAATAGTAGACGTCGCCGAGGTGAATAATGATGTCGGGATTGAACTTCTCGAGTGCCTGACGGAGCAGCGCTGCATTATCGGGCATATGCGTGCCCCAGTCGCCAATCATCAGGACGCGGCTGTTCTTTGGCAGAAGATAGTCGATGACACCGAAATTGATGTCTGCCGGCGCGTGGGCTTGCCAATCGTTATAGCTTGGGGGCAGGTGCGCAAGCACGTAGTACTTCATGTAATACCAGCCGCACTGGGCCCAGCCCTCGACATCCCAGCTGCTGTATTTCATCACGAAATCGCGCAACATCGAGAAAAACGCGAAGTGGCCCAAGCTGTCGTTGTTCTGATGGGCCTGGATGGCGTCGAAAGCCGCCTTGGAGCCCTGCGCGATATTGCTCGGCGATCCCACGGGCGACTGGCCGTCGGCCTGAGGCTGAGGGTCGGGAAGCGCGAGCGGCTCGTTGGTCTGCACGGATTGTGCGTGCAGGGACACGCCGTATTCGGCCTGCTTCTTGTCGCCATCGGAGAGATCGGCGCGGTTGACGAGTGTCTGGCGAACTGCCGACTGCCACAACGACATATTGCGATCACGGACCGGTTGCTGCACGCGCATGGCAATCCCTCTCGATCGGGAAGGTGATCTTGCTAACTTTATAGAGATCAGAACGAGGCGTATTCGACTGTCATATTCCCGTCGTTTAGACAACCCGGGATTGTGCGCCCGCGACGGCCGAGCTATCAAGGCAACGGTCCTGACCGTATTGCTGGAATTCGCCGTGCCCGTCGCTCTAGTCATACTGCTGCTCGATATCACGCTGGTTTATCACGCCTCCCGAACGGGCCGCCTGCAGCCCTGGGCTTTTATCATTTTGATGATTCCCGGAATCGGCGCGCTCGCCTACATCTTGGTCGAGCTGGTGCCGGAAATGCTCAGCGGGCCGGGCGCCCAGCAGGCGCGCCGCCGCGTCGCCAACCGGCTCGATCCGGAAAAACTCTATCGTGAATTATCCGACCGGCTCAATGCCACCGACACCATCGCCAACCGCGCGGCGCTTGCCGCCGAGTGCCTGAAAATCGGACGATTCGAGGAGGCCGAACAGCACTACGATCATATCCTGAAGCTGCCGTTGGGCGGCGAACCGGTCTACGCATTGGGCAAGGCCAATGCCGAATTCGGTCTCAACCGTCCGGACTTGGCGATCGCGACGCTTGAAGATTTGCAAGAGCGCTGGCCCGACTTTCAATCCGCGGAGGGCCACTTGCTCTATGCCCGCGCACTGGCCGAAGCGGGGCGCCCTGATGAGGCGCTGGAGGAATTCCATGCGGTCTCGGCCTACTTCCCGGGTGCCGAAGCCCGCGTGCGTTACGGACTGTTGCTCAAGCTGATGGGGCGCACCCCCGAAGCCAAGGTGGTGTTCACCGAACTGCTTATTCAGATGAAACGTGCGCCAAAATATTTGCGCGAGGCCCAGGCCGAGTGGCTTGCGATCGCCGAAAAACAATTGTCAGGCTGAACCGGCGGCAGGGAGCGAGCGCAGCTTCACCCGCTTGATGGTCCCGGAGAACGTCAATAGCGGTCGCTCAGCGCTCGTGAGCATGCCGCGCAGAAAAAGCAGCGATTTTCCGGCACGTGTGATTTCACCCGAGCCCTCGACCATCTCGCCCTCGTGTGCCGCGTCGAGAAATTCGCAGTTAAACGACACCGTCACCCCGGGTCCCTGCAGCACCGGTCCGGCGATCGCGAACAGGCAATAATCCGCAAACGACATGAAGACGCCGCCATGGACGTTCTTCGAGCCGTTGAGATGCTTGTTCTTGACCCGGAAGGCACATTGGATGCGGCCCTCATCGTCCATGCGGTGGTAGAAGGGGCCGGTATGGGTCTCAAAATTGTCCCGGCTCCAGGTTCGCCAACCGGCGAATTCGCCCTCGGTCTCGACGTGCAGATCGGGGCGGTTGAGGAATGCAGTTTTGGTCAGGTCGTCCACGCGATTTGGCCTTTAATTGAGCTATTGTGCCCTTAAATCCGATCCATCGGCGATGTGCAAACCCCGATCTTGCGTTTGCACCCGCAAAGCTCTGGACAGCTGGAAATTGCGCCATAAAAGGCCTTTTCTGCCCGCCGCGATCTCCCTAATAAGGCCACATGAACCAGCCGCAAATCACTCCCGAACTGGTCGCCAGCCACGGCCTGAAGCCGGACGAGTATGAGCGCATCTTGAAACTGATCGGCCGGGTGCCGAGTTTTACGGAACTCGGGATTTTCTCGGCGATGTGGAACGAGCACTGCTCGTACAAATCCTCGCGGCTGCATCTGCGGGGTTTGCCTACAAAAGCGCCCTGGGTGATCCAGGGGCCGGGCGAGAATGCCGGCGTCATCGATATCGGCGACGGCCAGGCGGTCGTGTTCAAGATGGAGAGCCACAACCATCCGAGCTATATCGAGCCCTATCAGGGCGCGACCACCGGCGTCGGCGGCATTTTGCGCGATGTGTTCACGATGGGGGCGCGGCCGATCGCCTGCCTCAATGCGCTGAGTTTTGGCGCGCCGGAGCACCCCAAGACGCGGCACCTGGTGTCGGGCGTGGTCGCCGGTGTCGGCGGCTACGGCAATTCGTTCGGCGTGCCGACGGTCGGCGGGCAGGTGCGTTTCCACACCCGCTATGACGGCAACATCCTGGTCAACGCGATGGCGGTCGGCCTCGCCGATACCGACAAGATTTTTTATGCCGCGGCGTCCGGCGTGAACATGCCGATCGTCTATCTCGGCTCCAAGACCGGCCGCGACGGAATTCACGGCGCCTCGATGGCATCAGCCGAATTCGACGACGACTCGGCCGAAAAACGCCCGACCGTGCAGGTCGGCGATCCCTTCGCGGAAAAACTCCTGCTGGAAGCCTGCCTCGAGATCATGGAAGCCGATTGCGTGATCGCGATCCAGGACATGGGCGCGGCCGGCCTGACCTGCTCGGCGGTCGAGATGGGTGCCAAGGGCGATCTCGGCGTCGATCTTGATCTCGACGCGGTGCCGACGCGTGAGACCGGCATGAGCGCCTACGAGATGATGCTCTCGGAAAGCCAGGAGCGCATGCTCATGGTTTTAAAGCCCGAAAAAGAGGAAGAGGCGGAAGCGATCTTCCGCAAATGGGGATTGGATTTTGCGGTGGTCGGCTACACCACGCCGAGCAAGCGCTTTGTCGTCAAGCACGGCGGCGACGTGATGGCGGATCTGCCGATCAAGGAACTGGGCGACGAGGCGCCGCTCTACGACCGTCCGCACGTCGCCTCGCCGCCATTGCCGGTGGTGCACGCGCGCGACGTGACGGCTCCGCTCGGAATCCCGGCGGCGCTGGAAAAACTGATCGCGACGCCGGAGCTCTGCTCAAAACGCTGGGTCTGGGAGCAGTACGACCACGTCATTTTGGGCAATACCGTGCAGCGCCCCGGCGGCGACGCCGCGGTGGTGCGAGTGCAGGATGGACCGAAGGGGCTGGCGCTCACCGTCGATGTCACGCCGCGCTATTGCGAGGCGGATCCTTATCAGGGCGGCAAGCAGGCGGTCGCGGAAGCCTGGCGCAACATCACTGCCGTCGGCGGACGGCCGCTCGCGATCACCGACAATCTCAATTTCGGCAACCCCGAGCGGCCGGAGATCATGGGCCAGTTCGTCGGCTGCCTGCAAGGCATCGCGGAAGCCTGCCGCGTGCTCGACTTCCCGGTCGTGTCCGGCAACGTCTCGCTCTACAACGAGACCCGATTTCCTGGAGAAGAATTGGGCCGCGGCATCCTGCCGACGCCCTCGATCGGCGGCGTCGGCCTGCTCGACGATTTCACCAAATCCGCAACGCTCGCGTTCAAGGCCGAGGGCGAGGCGATCTTGCTTGTCGGCGAAACTCATGGCTGGCTCGGCCAGTCGGTTTACTTGCGCGACATCTGCGGAAGGGAAGAGGGCGCGCCGCCGCCAGTCGATCTCGCGGCTGAAAAACGCAACGGCTGCGTGGTGCGCGGCATGATCCATGCCGGCACGGCAACCGCGGCGCATGATGTGTCTGACGGTGGGCTATTGGTCGCGTTGGCGGAAATGGCCATCGCGAGCGGGATCGGCGCGCAGCTATTGGCGGGGCCGGGATCGATCGTGCCGCATGCCTGGTGGTTCGGCGAAGATCAGGCGCGTTACATCGTCACCGTGCGCGCGGAGGACGCCGGGCGGGTGCTGGCGAAAATGAGGGGCGCCGACGTGCCCTGTATCCGCATCGGCACCACCGGCGGCGACGCGATCGCCATAGCCGGCGAGACGCCGGTTTCGGTGGCGTCGTTGAAAGCCGGCTTTGAAGGCTGGTTCCCGGCGTATATGAGCGGCAGCGCTGCCTAGGCCGTCATTGCGAGCCAACGGATCGGCGCAAAGCGCCGCCCGATGACAGGCTCCGCGAAGCAATCCATCTAGCGGCGACCGCGGGAAAATGGATTGCTTCGTCGCGGAGCCTGTCATCGGGCGCGCGTTCGCGCGACCAGTTGGCTCCTCGCAATGACGGCGATTACAGCACGTGCGTTGCGCCCGGAATTTTCCGCAATGCCGCGGTCGCGGCCCAGCTTATCGCCAGCGTCAGCACGAACACGATGATCGCCTTGATGATCGCGGTGAGCTGCATCACCGGGCTGAACGAATAATCGTACAGGAAATATTGCAGCCACAGCACCGGGATGTAGTGGATCAAATAAATGCCATAGGCGCTGTCGCGCAGGGGATCGAAGATGCTCGAGCCGTCATTGTCGAAGCGCAGGAACAGCGCCAGGATATTGAACGTCTGCGCGGCGCTGTAGGACACGAAGGCGAGCGCGTAGGCGACTTGCCACCACAGCGGCTGATGGTTCACGTCGGGCAGGACGCCGTGCTTGATATAGATCAGAGCGATGATGCAGCTATAGGTCACGACGGTGGCCGCAAGCCACACCGGCCAGCGCCGCGCCAGTCCGCCATCGCTGGCGAGCAGGCCTTTGTCGAACGGAACCGCGCCGATGCCCACGCCGGCGAAGAAATACACGAGGTAAAGCAAAACGCGGCTGGCCTGGACAGCGACAGGCCCCACTGCGAACCAGCGCGACGCGCCGAAATAAAGCACCGCGGGCACATAGACGATCACAGAGGCAATCAATAGGGCCCAGAAAAACAATCCGGGCCGCTGATAGCTTTTAAGCGACAGCTGCCCGATGGCTTCGACGAGGCCGGGCGCGGCGCGGTAGACGAGGGCGGCAATCACATCGAGCGCCAGCAACACCCAGACGAACCAGGCGGGCCCGATCATCCAGGGACCGACGGTGACCATCTTCCACCAGAACGCCAGGAAGCTGACCTCGGGATGTAGCCGCAGCTCGACCGCGTAATAGGCAATCGGCATCAGGATCAGCGCGCAGACGACAAAGGGTAGCCCGAGACGCCAGCAGCGGTCGCGCAGGAACCAGTCTGTGCCCTTGCGCTGCAGGCTCGGCCAGACGAACAGCCCCGACAGGAAAAACATCGCCGACATGAAGAAGCTGTCGTTGAACAGCACCACGCCATCGAAGCCCAGGAACGACTGGCGGTCAGTGTGGCCGTAATAGGTATAGGCAATCACCGAATGATGGATCAGCACCAGCATGGTGATGAAGGTGCGGGCGCGGTCGAGCGCGGCGTTGCGCGCCTTGGCCTTGGGCACGGTGCGAACTTCCGCGGCCGCCGAATGAGAAATGGATGTCATGCACGTCCCGGCATTCGTGATCGCATCAGATGTTGCCGCCGGGAACCCGATTCAGCAAGGCCCAATCGTCAAGCTGCGACGCAGCAATTGTGATTCAGGCAGCTGCGGCGTTCCGGGAACGGCGGATTTTGCGAAACGTTGATTAGGTGATGAGGATAATTGGAGACCATCATGGGACACAGACTGCATCTGTCAGCACTTATCGCGATCTCCCTGATCGGCATCGCGACGTCAGCATTCGCGCAAAAGCCCGGTGGCCGCATCGACCCCTCCGCCGCGGCTCCGCCACCAAGTATTACTCCCGCTCCCGGTGGATCATCGAGCACCGCAACCGGCACGACCGGCACTGGCACCGGCTCTAGCCCTAACGTGAACCCCACGGACAATGTGCCCGGCGTTCCAGACACCTCGACGCCAGGCCGGTTCGGCACCAACGCGGCACCGAGCGGGCTGCCGGGCGACGACCCGGCGCATCCAGGTTTTCCCGGAAAAGTTGGGCGATAATTGATTTCGGTCAACGGAATCGCGATCAAAACGCCCGCCGGTTCCAGTCACTAGCGGAACCAGTCCGATCGCCACGAAGTTAGACAGGCGAACTCGTGCCGCATCGGGCGGCCCGAAGGCCGGAGCAGTGACGATGACACTTCTGAGATGGGCGCTGTTGTTCTTTCTGATCTCGATCGTCGCTGGCGTTCTCGGCTTCACCGGCATATCCGCGGCGTCAGCAGATATCGCACGCTTCCTATTCTACGTTTTTGTCGTGATCTTCCTGGTGCTCTTGATCCTGGGGCTTACGATCTTTCGGGTGTAAGGAGGCCCCGCTCCGTCATGCCCGGGCTTGTCCCGGGCATCCACGTCTTAGCTCCAAGCAAAGGAAGACGTGGATGGCCGGGACATAGGCGAGCGCAAGCGACGCCGTCCTTCGGACGGCTATGCCCGGCCTTGACGAAGCATGGAAGAATCGCACGCCCAAGCGGTCGTTATCTCAGGCCACTTCCTCGACCTTCACCTTGTCAGGATAGAACGCTAGATGGCCGGAGATTTCCGCCATTGCCGGGAACGGCGTCTCATAGGTCCAGATCGCGTTGTCGAGGGTCTTGCCGTTGGCCTTGATGCTGAAATAGTTCGCATCCCCCTTATAGGGGCAGTGCGTCACCCGCTCGGTGCGCGCCAACAACGCCATATTGGCGTCGCTGCGCGGCACATATTGCACGGCGGGATAGCTCGCTTCCTTCAGCGTCAGGGCATGGGTGGTTTCGGCGATCACCACGCCGTCGGCGGAGACGCGCACCCGCTTCGGGTTCGCGGTAATGGTGATGGGGTGGTCGGGACCGGGCAGTTTCATGATCGTGCGCCTCTTTTTCGGTCAGCCTGTTGTGATCACGCGGGCGCGATCCAGCGGCTTTGCAAGGAATGGATCGGGAATATAGTGCGACAGAGCGTGACGTAGAAGGGCGTCCACGCTAAGTTCTGCCGTCCCCTTGGGACGGGCGCGGGTCGCCGGCCGTGCCGCGAACCGCCAAAATGGAGAAATATTGGAATGCCGATGGATGCCCGTGATATCGAATCGATGATCAAGGCGGCAATACCCGACGCCAAGGTGACGATCCGGGATCTCGCCGGCGATGGCGACCACTATGCGGCGACGGTGATTTCGGAGTCGTTCCGCGGCAAATCCCGTGTCCAGCAGCACCAGATCGTCTATCAATCGCTGCAGGGCCAGATGGGCGGCGTGCTGCACGCGTTGGCGCTGCAGACCGGAGTGCCCGGGGGTACCTGAGCGTTAGCCGAGGCCCGGCCGAGCAGGGGACGTCATGGCGGCGGACAATGAACGCGGCGCGCTGTTTCGCCCGATCGCGCCGAACCAGCATAGCCGCGTCACCTACGCCGAACTGCTGTTCGACCTGGTGTTCGTGTTCGCGGTCACCCAGATCTCGCACACGCTGCTCGGCCGCTTCACCCCAATCGGCGCCTTGCAGACGACCCTGCTGTTTCTGGCGGTATGGTGGGTGTGGGTCTACACCTCGTGGATCACCAATTGGCTCAATCCCGAATTGACGCCGGTCCGGGTCCTGTTGTTCCTGCTGATGCTCGGCGGGCTCGTGCTCTCGACCTCGATCCCAAAGGCGTTCGAATCCCGGGGATTGTGGTTCGCGATCGCCTACGCCAGCATGCAGGTCGGCCGGACGGTCTTTCTGCTGGCATCGACGCCGCCTGGTCGAACGCGGATGAACGCGGTCCGCATTCTGGTCTGGCTCTCCGCATCGGCCATCTTCTGGATCGCAGGCGGCCTTGCGCAAGACCATTCGCGGCTCGTCCTTTGGACCGTGGCGCTCGCAATCGAATACATCTCGGCGGCGGTTCGCTTCTGGATACCGACATACGGCGCGTCATCGATCGACGACTGGACCGTCGAAGGCGGCCATATCGCGGAGCGCTGCGCGGGATTCATCATCATCGCGCTCGGCGAATCCATCGTCGTGACCGGCGCGACGTTTGCGGATCTGGCGTGGACGCTTCAGACCGTCAGCGCGTTCGTCTCCGCCTTCATCGGCGCGCTCGCGATGTGGTGGATCTATTTCCACAAGGGCGCGGGAGCCGGCTCGGAACTGATTTCAAAGTCGAGCGAACCGGGTCGGCTGGCGAGGCTCGCCTACACCTATCTGCATATGCCGATCGTGGCCGGCATCATTCTCTCGGCGGTCGCCGATGATCTGGTGCTGACGCATCCCTCCGACCATTCCGATCCGAAGACGGTCATGAGCGCGATCGGCGGTCCGCTGTTGTTTCTGATCGGAACGATCTTGTTCAAGCACACCATTCGCGGCTGGCTTCAGCTCTCGCATGGCGCCGGCATCGTTGCGCTCGGCATCCTTGCCTGGTTTGCCAGCGCGCTGTCGCCCCTGATGCTCTCGATCCTGACCACGGCGATCATGATCATCGTCGCCGCCTGGGAATCGATTTCGCTGAAGTCAGGCGCGGCCGAATCCGAACCTGCAAAATCTCAGTCCGAGGCCACCAGCGCATGAACCGAGAACATGCCGGCTGGGTCCATCCAGGATTCCCGCGGCACCCAGCCCGAGCCGCGTGCCAGCGCCGCGAAACGCTCAAGGCTATATTTGTAGCTGCTTTCGGTATGGATGCTTTCGCCGGCGCGGAACGAAAAACTGCGCCCGAGCATGCGCACGGTCTGGGACTTCCGGCTGATCAGGTGCATCTCGATGCGGTGCCGGTCGCGGTTGTAGATCGCGCGATGGATGAAGGCGCTTAGATCGAAATTGCCGCCCAGTTCACGGTTGATCCGATGGAGCACGTTGAGATTGAAGCGCGCGGTGATCCCGGCTGAATCATTATAGGCGTGATAGAGCGCGCGCTCGTCCTTTTCGAGATCGACGCCGATCACCATTCGCGCGCGCTCGCCCAGAATGTCGCGGGCGCTGCGCAGGAAGGCGCAGGCCTCGTGCGGTTCGAAATTGCCGAGCGTCGATCCCGGAAAGAAGCCGACCTTCGGCATGCCGGCGATTTGCTCGGGCAACGCGAACGGCGCGGTAAAATCGGCGGCGACCGGGTAGACGTCGAGCGAGGGGAAATCCTTGCGCAAGGCGTCAGCCTGGGCTTTGAGAAAGTCGCCGGAAATATCCACGGGCACGTAGGCGCCGAACGCGCATTGCTGCAACAGCAGCCGGACTTTTGTGGTCGCGCCGGCGCCGAACTCCACCAGCGCGGCGCCTTTCGGAATGATCGCCGAGATCGCGCTGCCCCGGTCGCGCAGGATCGAAAGCTCGGTCCGCGTCGGGTAATATTCCGGCAACAGCGTGATCTGTTCGAACAGTTCCGAGCCGGTTGCATCATAGAAATATTTCGGCGATAGCCGTTTCGGATGCTGCGCCAAACCGTCGATCACGTCATCGGCAAATGCCGAGGTCTGTTCGTCAAAGCGATGCGCTTTGGCCAAAGCGGGGGCGTGCACATTCATGATACTCTCCAGAACGCGCTTCCCGGCGCGGTTGAATTTCGAAAATCAGGTGGCGTAGTCGGCGAGGCGCAATCCCGTAAATTGCCAGCGATGGTGCGGATAAAAGAAGTTGCGATAAGAGATACGGCTATGTCCGCCGGGGGTTGCAAGCGAGGAGCCGCGCAGCACCAGCTGATTGACCATGAACTTGCCGTTGTATTCGCCGAGCGCGCCCTCGATCGCCCGATAGCCGGGATAGGGGGCGTAGGCGCTCCGCGTCCACTGCCACACGATGCCGAAGGCGTCGTTGAGTTGGCCGGCGCGGGCGGCGACTTCCCATTCCATTTCGGTCGGCAAATGCTTGGCCTGCCAGCGCGCGAACGCATCCGCCTCGTAATAGCTGACATGGCAGACCGGGGCCGAGGGGTCGACCGGCTTTAGGCCAGCGAGCGTCATCACCTGCCATTCGCCGTCGATCTCGCGCCAATGGCCGGGCGCCTGCCATCCTTCATTGCCGACGACCGCAAAACCGTCCATCAGCCACAGCGTCGGCGTCGAATAGCCGCCGTCTTTCATGAAGGCGAGCCACTCGGCATTGGTGACGAGGTTGCGGGCAAGTTTTACTGGACCGACCAGCGCACGGTGCGCGGGTTTTTCGTTGTCGAAATGGAAGCTGTCGTCGGTGTGGCCGACGGTGTGGATGCCCTCGTTGAGGGTCACCCACTCCTCGCTGCCGCGGGTTGAAGCCGGGAATTTCCAGGAGGCGTCGTAGGCCGGCGGTATCGGGTTTTGCGCGAATGCGTGCAGGATATCGGTCAGCATCAATTCCTGATGCTGCTGCTCGTGATTGAGACCGACTTCCACCAGCGGCGCGATCGTCTTCAGGGTGTCTTCGCCAGCATCACGGAAGAACTTTACGACAGCCGCATCGACGTGGCGCCGGTAGGCGGTGATTTCATCCGCGCCGGGACGGGTCAGGTGGCCGCGCTGGTGGCGGGCGTGACGCGGGCCGGCGCTGACATAGTAGGAATTGAACAGGTACGCATAGTCCGGATGAAAGACCTTGTAGCCCTCGC
This sequence comes from Bradyrhizobium lablabi, assembly GCF_900141755.1. NCBI lineage: Bacteria > Pseudomonadati > Pseudomonadota > Alphaproteobacteria > Hyphomicrobiales > Nitrobacteraceae > Bradyrhizobium > Bradyrhizobium lablabi. The sequence continues at coordinate 6,729,232 of NZ_LT670844.1, forward strand.
AGTGTTCGCCGAGCAAAAATTGCTCGAAGAACCAGGTGGTATGGGCGCGGTGCCATTTTGCCGGGCTTGCATCCGGCATCGACTGGATCAACTGGTCTTCGGGTGTCAGCGGCGCGGCACGTCGCTCGGTCTCGTTTCGCACCGCCAGATAGGCTTCCACCAGATCCTGGGCGAGGTTGCCGGAATCGGAGAATAATGACGGGCAAGGGGTGGCAGGCGCGGCCACAGCGGATGCTGGTTTCGTCACAGGTGTCTCCGGTTCGGGAGAGAACGTTGCTCTAGCGCCCCGGTTCCCCGGCAACGGCCCGTCCTAGATAGGGGTTCCGTTTCGGGAAAAAAGCCTCCTCAGGCTATGATATTGTTACCGTCAGGCTATGAAACCTCTTGGGATAAATCCGCCGATCGAACCCGGCGCATGCCTGATGCGTCCCATTTTGCTTTGGTTGTCCAAAGGTTTGGGGTACATATATGACAGTACCGGGTTCAACGGGCTGGCGCCCGAAGGCTATCCCGCAAGGGGAGTGCCGCAAAAGGAAGTGAAGATGAGCATCGAACAATTTATCGACAGCGAAGTGAAGTCGAACGACGTCGTGTTGTTTATGAAGGGGACGCCGCAGTTTCCGCAGTGCGGTTTTTCCGGGCAGGTGGTGCAGATTCTCGATCATGTCGGGGTCGGCTATAAGGGCCTCAACGTGCTGGAATCTCCCGAGCTGCGCAACGGCATCAAGACCTATTCCAACTGGCCGACCATTCCGCAGCTCTATGTCAAAGGCGAGTTCGTCGGCGGCTGCGACATCATCCGTGAGATGTTCCAGGCCGGCGAGCTGCAGCAGCTGTTCGCCGACAAGGGCGTCACGGTCACAGCACCGGCCTCCGCCTGAGTTTTGTGGCGCGCCAGATCGGCCCGGCGCGGCTCGAGGTCATCGTCGCCAATATCACGAGTTTAAGCGTTGACGCCATCGTCAACGCCGCCAACAGTTCGCTACTTGGCGGCGGTGGCGTGGATGGCGCAATTCATCGCGCGGCCGGGCCTGAGCTTGTTTCCGAATGCCGCATGCTGCATGGCTGCAAAACCGGCAATGCCAAAATCACCAGGGGTTATCGCCTGCCGGCGCGGCATGTGATTCATGCCGTCGGCCCGGTCTGGAACGGGGGGAGCCTCGGCGAAGATGAGCTGCTGGCGTCCTGCTACCGACGCGCAATCGAACTATGCCAGGCCCATGGCCTCGCCTCCGTTGCGTTTCCAGCCATTTCTACCGGCATCTACCGTTTCCCCGGCGATCGCGCGGCGCGGATTGCGGTCTCGACGACGGTCGACGCACTTGCCGCGGCGCCTGCGGTTACCCGAGTGATCTTCTGCTGCTTCTCGGACGCCAGCGCCGCCCTGCATGCACAGGCGATGGCGGATGTCGGCAGCCCTTGTGCCGATTGAGCCGACCGCTACACTCCCTCGGATTTTCCTTGGGAGGGGATATGAATTCACATCATGTGTTGAGGTCGATTTTCGGTGCGGCGCTATTGACGATTGCGGCGGCGCCGTCGGTCCGCGCGGAAGGCACTTTCGATATTCCGCCAGGCGCGCATTTCAATCAGCAAAAGCTCGAGCGGGTCGGCGACTATCTGCGCGAACAGGTCGCGAACGGCAAAATCCCGGGCGCGATCGTCTTGATCCAGCAGCATGGCAAGCCGGTCTATCATGAATTCTTCGGCGTCCGCGACGTCGCGACCAAATTGCCGATGACCGACGACACCATCTTCCGCCTGTTCTCGATGACCAAGCCCATCACCAGCGTGGTGGCGATGCAGTTGATCGAGGAAGGCAAGTTTCGCCTGGACGATCCCGTGGCAAAGTACATTCCCGCCTTTGCCGACGTCAAAGTCGGCGTTGAAAAGAAAGCGGAAGACGGTACGCCGACATTCGAACTGGTGCCGCCAATCCGGCCGCCGACCATCCTCGACCTGATGCGCCAGACCTCGGGCATCACCTATGGATTTTATGGCTCCAGCCTCGTCCGCAAGGCCTATGCCAAGGCCGACATCTACGCGGCCGATTTCGATAATGCCGAATTCGCCGAGCGGATCGCAAAATTGCCGCTTGCCGAGCAACCGGGCACGCTTTGGGACTACGGCCACTCGACCGACATTCTCGGACGGATCATGGAGCTGGTGTCGGGAAAATCATTGCTCGAGATCGAGCGCGAAAAACTGCTCGGGCCGCTCGGCATGACCGCGACCACTTTTTATGTCACCGATCCCGAAAAGAAGCCGCTGATCGCCAAGCCGATGCCGAACGACAGCGATTTCCGCGTTGGATTCATCGCTTATGCCGATGTCCCGATGAAATGGGAATCCGGCGGCGGCGGCATGGTCTCGACCATGGCGGACCTCGCCCGCTTCGCGCAGATGATACTCGACGGCGGCAAACTCGACGGCAAGCAATACCTTAAGCCAGAGACGTTCAAGCTGATGACGACGGACCAGGTCGGTCCGGGCTCGGGGGTGGGGCGCGACTATTTCTATTTCCCCGGCGACGGTTTTGGTTTTGGACTTGGTTTCGGCGCGCGCACCGATCCCGGCAATGCAAAACCTCCGCCGGCGGGATCGCTCGGCGAACTGAAATGGGACGGCGCCAGCGGCTGCTATTTCGTAATCGACCGCAAGCAGGACATGTTCTTCGTGTTGCTGGAGCAGACACCCTCGCAACGCCAGATCATCCAGCCGGCGGTCAAGAAGCTGATCTATGAAGCGATGGAGAACTGACGGATTCGCGCGCCGGCGCGGCATCGCGGCAGCGTTTGCGCTTCTGCTCGCCGCGCTTGTTGTCGGACAGCAGAACGCTGGCAATGCGGAATCGCAATCTTCCGCACCGGCGAGTTTTTCGCGCGAAAAACTGGCGCGCGTCGGCGACTATGTCCGCACCGAAATCGCAACCGGCAAGATCCCCGGTGCGATCATCCTGATCCAACAACACGGCCAGCCGGTCTATTTTGAAAACTTTGGCGTGCGTGACGTCGAAAGCAAGCGTCCGATGACCGCGGACACGATCTTTCGGCTTTATTCGATGTCGAAGCCGATCACGTCAGTCGCCGCGATGATGCTGGTCGAGGACGGCAAGCTCTCCCTTGATGATCCCGTGTCGAAATACATTCCGGCGTTTTCCGACGTGAAAGTCGGCGTCGAGAAACCGGATGAAAACGGCAGGGCGGCCCTTGTGCTCGAACCGGTCAAGCGTCCGATCACGATTGAGGATTTGTTGCGCCACACATCCGGTCTTACTTACGGTTTTTACGGCGACAGCGCAGTGCGAAAACTCTATGCGCAGGCCGATCTGTTCAACAGCGACATGACCAACGCCGAGTTTGCCGATCGGATCGCGAAACTGCCGCTGGCGGAGCAACCGGGAACGCGATGGGACTACGGTCATTCGACCGACGTGCTTGGCCGCGTCATTGAAGTGATATCGGGACAATCATTGTTTCAGTTCGAGAAGCGGCGGCTGCTCGATCCCCTCGGGATGACCGACACCGCGTTCTACGTCGCGGATGCGGCAAAGCGGTCACTTATCGCCGAGCCGATGCCCGAGGATCGGGCGATCAGTCCGCTGACTCGAATCTCGGATCCCATGATGCCGCGGCGCTGGGAATCCGGCGGCGCGGGTATGGTCGGCACCGTCGGCGACTACGCGCGTTTTGCGCAAATGCTGCTGGCCGGCGGGACGCTGGACGGCAAGCGCTACCTCAAACCCGAGACGATCGCCTTGATGACATCCGACCATATCGGGCCGGAGACGAAGATTGCCCGCGATTATTACTACCATCCGGGCGCGTACAGCGGATTTGGCCTCGGCTTTGCGGTGCGCACTTCGACGCCGCCGAATACGTCGTGGCCGCTGGGGGAATATCGCTGGGACGGTGTCGCCGGGACGTTCTTCTTTATCGATCCGACGGACGACATGTTCGTGGTCTTCATGGTGCAGACACCATCGCAGCGCGGACGAATTCAACTGGAGCTGAAGACGCTGATCTATGAGGCGCTCGGGAAGTGATTGTGACTTAATTACCGTCATCGCGAGCCAACGGGTCGGCGCAAAGCGCCGCCCGATGATAAACTCCGCGAAGCAATTCATGGCGCGGCATCGTAACAATGGATTGCTTCGTCGCTTCGCTCCGCGCAATGACGACAAATGGGACCGTCTATGCCTTCCGCACAATCTCGCGCACCATTCCGACCGTTTCCTCGATCATCGCGGCGGTGACATCGAGATGCGTGCATGCGCGAATCCGGCCGTCCATCATGGCGAGCAATACGCCGCGCTGGCGCAAGGCAGCGACCATCTTCTCGCCGCTGACGCCGGTGCCGTCGGGGGTGAAGAACACGAGATTGGTTTCGGGCTCTTGCACCTCAATCCCGGCAATCTGGGCCAGCCCCCGCGCCAGCGCGCGGGCGTTGGCGTGATCGTCGGCGAGGCGGTCGACGTGATGGTCGAGCGCATAGACGCAAGCGGCGGCGCAAATGCCGGCCTGGCGCATCGAGCCTCCGAGGCGTTGTTTCCAGCGCCAGACCTCGTCGATGAAGTCGCGGGAGCCGGCGATGACCGCGCCGACCGGGGCGCCGAGCCCCTTGGAAAAATCGATCCAGGCCGAATCCCAGCCCGCCGCCATGTCGTGCGCGGTGATGCCGGTCGCGACGGTGGCATTGAGCAGCCGCGCGCCGTCCATGTGGGTGGCGAGCCCGTTTGCCTTGGCGATTTTTACGACCTCGTCGAGTTCGGCTTTCTTCCAGATCGTGCCGCCGCCGATATTGGCGGTCTGCTCGACGCTGACGAGGGTCTGCGGCGGCTGGTAGCGGGTGCGCGGGTGCAGCGCTTTTCGAAACGCATCGGGCGAAAACTGCCCGTCGGCGCCCGAAAGCGGCATGATCTGGAAACCGCCGAGTGCCGCATGGGCGCCGCCTTCGCGGGCGATGATGTGGGCGGTCTCATGCGCCAGAATCTCGTCGCCGGGGCGGCAATGCACCAAGGTCGCGGCGACGTTGCACATGGTGCCGGAGGGCAGGAACACCGCAGCTTCCTTGCCGAGCAGATCGGCCACGCGCTCGCACAGAAGGTTCACGGTCGGGTCGTCGCCGATTTGCTCGTCGCCGACCTCGGCCCGCGCGATCGCCTCGCGCATCGCCGGCGTCGGGCGGGTTTGCGTATCCGAGAGAAGGTTGATGCGGATCGGCGCCGCCTTGGGGTCGCGTGGGGGAGGGGTGTAGGTCATGGACTGTGCTCTTCAACTCACGACGTTATCTGTTAATCGAACAGTTGCGGCCTGATATCCTGCGCATAATGAAAAATCGAGCGGATCAAGATGTGCTCGGCTTCTTCCGTATAAAAGATATTGTGCGATTGGAACCGGAAACGGCGGTGTCCCGTGGCCAACTCATCCACCGCTTGGCCGATCCGCGGGAAGTCTGCAAGCAAGCTGAAGGTGCGCTCCAGTCCAGCGTGATAGGCTTCGGCCTGATATGGGCCGAAGGTCGCCGCCGTAAATTCGTAGATGTCGAGTAGTTGGAAGCGGGCACGAACAGAGAGACGATATTCAGCCATTTGCGCGGGCTGCCACGCGCTTTCGTGCGGCAGCCAGAACGTCGCTCATGCTGTCATCGGTCGGCACGCTACAGTCAGGGTGCGAAAGGGCTTCCTGATAGCGTCGCAGCTGTTCGTCGCGCGGGAGTGCAGTCCACGCCGCTAGCTCCGCCTCGGTCGGCGTGGCCGATGGCATGACCCGGGTCGATTTGTCGGTCGTCTTTGGCATGGGGGGAGTATAGCACAACAAAAAGCCCCGGCAAAACCGGGGCCTTCGATCTCGTGCGCCACTGACAAAAATCAGCGCGAATAGAATTCGACGATCAGATGCGGTTCCATCTGCACCGGGAACGGTACGTCGGAGAGCGCGGGGATGCGGGCGTACTTCGCCGTCATCTTGGAGTGATCGACTTCGAGGAAATCGGGCACGTCGCGCTCGGCAAGCTGGATCGCTTCCAGGACAGGGGTGAGCTGCTTCGAGGATTCCTTGACCTCGATGACATCGCCGACCTTCACCTTGAAGCTCGCGATGTTGACCTTGCGGCCGTTCACCTTGATGTGGCCGTGGTTGATGAACTGGCGTGCGGCGAACATGGTAGCCACGAACTTGGCGCGATAGACGATGGTGTCGAGGCGGCGCTCTAAGAGGCCGATCAGGTTTTCACCGGTGTCGCCCTTCATCCGGCCGGCCTCGACATAGATGCCGTGGAACTGGCGCTCCGAGATGTTGGCGTAATAACCCTTCAGCTTCTGCTTGGCGCGCAGCTGCACGCCGAAGTCGGAGAGTTTGCCCTTGCGGCGCTGGCCGTGCTGGCCGGGGCCGTATTCCCTGCGATTCACGGGGCTCTTCGGGCGGCCCCAGATATTCTGGCCCATGCGGCGATCGATCTTGTATTTCGCCTCACTGCGCTTTGTCATCGCGTCCTCTTTCAAGTGGTTGAGTTTTGAGGAAACGCGCCCTCCTGTGCGCCGGGAATTTCCCGGAGCCGACAGGTCTGACCCCCAAAAGCTTGAAGGGACGGACCACGGGTCGCGAAACGCATCGCGGGCCGAAACCGGCCCGCGAGCAGGGGGGTCTTACGGAGAAACCGCTGTCCTGTCAATAAAAACGGGCCGATTTGACGAGCCGAATCGGCATATTAGGTCAGGTCGCGACCGCCCGGACCGGCTTGGGTTCCGCCTGTTGCCTGTGGCTGCGCAATTCGGCGGCGATTTCGGTGTTCAGCACCTGTTCCAGCCGGGTCAGGGCCTTGGCGATCAGGGCCGCGTCGGCGATCCGGTGATCCCAGCGGATCACGACATCGATGGTCTGGTCCTGTTCCACCAGGCCATAGCTGAGGATAAACGGCCCCGGGCTCAGCGCGTGAAGCTCGCCGCCCCCGTAGGCCGCCACCGACGTCACCCCGAAGCTGCCGAAATAATTGGCGCGCTGGCGTCCGAAATTCAGCCCGATCATCCAAATCAGGCGGCGCAGCGGCAGCGGCAGCCTGGTCGCCATCAGTATTTTCCGGAATGCCGGCACCTCGGCGATCGGTGCGTGCTTGGCGTGGCGGATCTGCGCATCCACCTCGGCCAGCGGCAGTTCGTCCGCCGCGGGCACCTTTTGCGGCAGAACGCAATCCTGGCCGTCTTCGACGCGTGCGATCGCGACCATCGCGACGCTGCGCGGCAGTTCATAGAAACTCGGCCATGGCCATTTGGCGTAGAGCGTGCGCAGCACCGGCTCGTCTTTCGCCACCAGCGAGAACGCCTTGACGAAGATGGCCGCCCATCCGGGTGGCTGCGCGGCGAGCGCGCGGGCTTCTAGCAGTTGGCGGATGTTGAGAGGGCGCGCAAGCGAGACAAAGGGCACGCGGATCGATGCGTGCATGAGGTCGGAGACAAGACGGCGCGGCAGTGAGATTTTTCGAACCGTTCCGCGCATCGTTCCACTCAAGTTCCCGCAACAGCAAACCGGCTGACCGGACCGGCCGTTCGCCGGTCCCTCATCTAGCACGAACCGGCAGTTTTGAGGCCAGATGGTTGTTGGATTTGAGGCGTCAGCGCGGCCTGCGGTTGGCGCCCGAACATTCCATAAATGTAAGTATTTTCAGTAGCTTGCCTCGGAGATCCAGCTCGCATCAGCGCTTGATCCCCTCAAGACTCGCAACAATCCCGCGTTGAAACAGCGACCAGTCGAAGCCGAGCGCCAGCGCCAGATAGCCGCGCTCGATCATCCGATTGGCTTGTTCCGCGGTGCGCGCCACCCCGCCGATCGGGACGCCGCTTTTCAGGATGCCTTGCTCGGCGCGCGCCATCAGCGCCTGTACGTCGGGATCATCGATGCGCCCGCGCTTGTTGATGGAGGTCGCGAGGTCGCCGGGTCCGATCACCGCGAGGTCGATTCCCGGGGTCGCCATGATCTCGTCGATCCGCTCGACCGCCTCGACATGCTCGATGGTGATCATGCAGATCATGTCGTCGTCGGCGGTCGCCATGTAATCGGGCATCGAGACGCCCCAGCGGAACGGGGCGTGGAACGGTCCCCACAGCCGGTCGCCGCGCGGCGGATAGCGCACGCTGCGCACCGCTTTTTCGGCATCCGCGCGGCTGCAGATCATCGGAAAATTGATGCCGAGCGCGCCGATATCCATCGGCGCTTTTGCGAGCCATGGCTCGTTGGCGGCAATCCGCACCATCGGCACGCAAGGCGTGCCTGACGTGGCCGTGATCATCCCGTGCGCGGAACCAAGATCGATCGGGCCATGCTCAAGGTCGACAATGATCCAGTCGAGCCCGGAACGAGCCATGATCTGGACGGTCTGAATGCTCGGAATCGTCGCGATCGCGCCGAAGGTCGGACGCCCCTCCCGCCACAGCGTGCGGAGACGGTTGAGCGGTGCCGGCGCAGCGGACGTCAAGGGCGAAGCTCCGAATCGGGGCATCAAGGGAAGGTTGTCGCTTGAAAAGCTATCAGCGCGGCAAGGGGCCGAAAAGACCCATATGCATTGTATTTACGCCCGCACTCGACCGCCGAAAAACGGCATCAAAGCCCGACTCAGCGTGTGCGGCCGTCGGGAGGTAAAAATCATTTCCGCGCCGACGCGATCGGCGTCGCCGATGGGGGTCTTGAGCAAATCCGACACCCGCCGGGCAATCGCCGGCGCCGGATCGATCCAGTCGACCGGCCAGGGCGCCAGCGCGACCAGGCGGTCCATCAATAGCGGGTAATGCGTGCAGGCCAGCACCACGGTGTCGGTGCGCGCCGGATCGCGTTCGCCATCGCCGACAAAACAGGGCTTAAGTTCCGCCGCTATCTCGATGTCGCTCACCTCGACGCCGCTCAGCGCCGCTTCCGCGAGCGAAGCAAGCTCACCGGAGCCGACCAGCGTCACTTCGCAGCCCTGCGCGAAATCGCGGATGAGCGCCTTGGTGTATTCGCGCTTGACGGTGCCCTTGGTGCCGAGCACGGAGACGCGTTTTGTTCTTGATTGCGCGCAGGCCGGCTTGATCGCCGGCACGGTGCCGACAAAGGGCACTTCATACCGCTCACGAAGATGCGACATGACGAGCGTGGAAGCGGTGTTGCAGGCGACCACTACCAGATCGGGGGCGTGCTTCTCGATCAACTTGCCGATCAGCGGCACCACGCGCGCGATGATCCCTTCCTCGCTGTGATGGCCGTAGGGAAAGAACGCATCGTCGGCGACATAGACATAGTGAGCATCCGGCCGCGCGGCCACGATCTCGCGCAAGACCGTGAGCCCGCCCAGGCCGGAATCGAATACCAGTATCGTCGGAGGTGATGCCACAGCTAGCGACCTTAGCCGATCCGCGGTTACCATTCAGTTGTTATCGCAGGTCCCGTGCCATCGCGGGGCCCGCTGTCGGATCAGCTTTCCCCGAACACGCGCTTGAAGATCGTATCGACATGCTTGAGGTGATAGCCGAGGTCGAACTGTTCTTCGATCTCGGCGTCGCTGAGATATCTTTTTACGTCCACGTCTTTTTTCAACAGCGTCTGGAAATCGCCTTCGCCGCGCCACACCGGCATCGCGTTGCGCTGCACGAGTTTGTAGGCGTCCTCGCGGCTAGCGCCTTTTTGGGTCAGCGCGATCAGAAGCCGCTGCGAATGAACGAGGCCACCGAGACGATCGAGGTTTTTCAGCATGTTTTCGGGGTAGATCAACAGTCTGTCGATCAGCCCCGCGAGGCGATTGAGCGCGAAATCGAGCGTCACCGTGGCGTCCGGCGCGATCATGCGCTCGGCGGAGGAATGCGAGATATCGCGCTCGTGCCAGAGTACGACGTTCTCCATCGCCGGCACCACATACGCGCGCACCATGCGCGACAACCCGGTGAGATTTTCCGACAATACCGGGTTGCGCTTGTGCGGCATCGCCGACGAACCCTTTTGCCCTTCGGAAAAAAACTCTTCGGATTCCAGCACTTCGGTGCGCTGCAGATGCCTGATTTCGGTAGCGAGCCGCTCGACCGAGGAGGCGATGACCCCAAGCGTTGCAAAATACATCGCGTGGCGGTCGCGCGGGATCACCTGGGTCGAGATCGGCTCCGGAACGAGACCCATCGCTTTCGCAACGTGCTCCTCCACGCGCGGATCGATCTGCGCAAAGGTGCCGACCGCGCCCGAGATCGCGCATGTCGCGACTTCCTTGCGGGCCGCGACCAGCCGTTCGCGGGCGCGGGAAAATTCCGCGTAGGCGTAAGCGAGTTTCAGGCCGAAGGTGACGGGCTCGGCATGAATGCCGTGCGAGCGGCCGATGGTAGGCGTCATCTTGTGCTCGAAGGCGCGCTTCTTCAGCGCCGCCAAAACCTTGTCGATGTCGTCGACCAGGAGATCGGCGGCGCGGGTCAGCTGTACGTTGAGGCAGGTGTCGAGCACGTCCGACGAGGTCATGCCCTGGTGCACGAAGCGCGCCTCGGGGCCGACGATCTCGGCCAGATGGGTCAGGAAGGCGATGACGTCGTGCTTGGTCTCGCGCTCGATCTCGTCGATCCGCGCCACGTCGAAAACGACGTCGCGGGCCTTGGCCCAGACGGTTTTCGCGGCTTCCTTCGGGATGACGCCGAGTTCCGCCTGCGCATCGGCCGCATGCGCCTCGATCTCGAACCAGATCTTGAAGCGTGTTTGCGCCTCCCAGATGGCGGCCATTTCCGGGCGGGTGTAGCGGGAAAGCATCGACGACTCTTCGGGCATAAGGGGGATTACGACGCGCTTTAGCAGATGGGCGGGGGTGAGACAAACGCTCGGGGTCCCCCGGGGAAGGGTGCTCGTGTCGACGGCCTCCCGGTGAGAGTTGCCCTGTCAATCACGAGATATTGACTGACAGATATTGAAATCTGTTAGTCCCTAGTGTATATCCCATTCCGACGCGCTTGCTGAGGCGTCGCTCGGGGTCACTGGCCGGTCTGGCACGGCCCCGGGACTTGGAAGAGGACTTCGCCATGACTATGGAAATCTTGTATCTTACCGCACAGGTTCAACGGTGGCTCAACAGGCAGGTGGCCCGCCACCTGGCCGCGCAAGCCGCACGGTTAGCCCGCTAACCGGACCCCGACAGCGAGACGCAGACGGTGAACGCATGAACGAGAACGTGGTTCTGACCCCGGAGCGCATTCTTGAGGCTACCGAGGACGTTCTGCGCCGCTTCGGGTTGGCGAAAGCTACTGTCGTCGATGTCGCCCGCGCGCTCGATGTCAGCCATGGCAGCGTCTACCGTCATTTTCCGAGCAAGGCATCGCTCCGCGAAGCCGTGGCAAAACGCTGGCTCGACCGTGTCGACGTCCCGCTTCGGGAGATCGCGGAAGGATCGGGGCCTGCGACCGCCCGGCTGGAGCGCTGGCTGCGCGCGTTGTTTGCCGCCAAATATAAAAGGGTATGCGAAGATCCCGAGATGTTCGCAACCTATTTGACGCTGGCGCGCGATGCGTGTGCCGCTGTGAAGGCGCACAAGGACGGTCTGGTCGATCAGATCGCGCATATTTTGTCCGACGGCGTCAAAGAGGGCGCCTTCGATGTCGGCGACGTCAAGGCCACGGCGCGCGCGGTGTTCGACGCCACCATCCGCTTCCATCACCCCGCCCATTCCGAGGAATGGTGCGATCCGGCGACGCCGGCGCGGATCGACGCCGTGCTGACGCTGTTGTTCAAAGGCCTGGAAGCGCCGCGTAAGCGCTAAACACCCTCTCCGCACGCTCCAGCTATTTTGAGATCCATCAAATCAGGCGCAGACTCGGCCGATATCGTTGGCGGCGGAGGAAACCGTGCTGCTGGCTGTGTTTACCGATATCCATGCCAACCGGCAGGCGTTTAGCGCGTGCCTCGATTTCGCACGCGCCCGCGGCGCGGAACGGATGATTTTTCTCGGCGATTACGTCGGATATGGCGGCGATCCGGAATGGACGGTCGACACCGTGATGGACCTCGTCGAGCACGGCGCCATCGCGGTGCGCGGCAACCATGATAGTGCCATCGGGACGGCGACGGCATCGATGAACGCCGAAGCCCAGGCCGCGATCGAGTGGACGCGCGGCCGGCTCAGCACGATGCAGCGGCGCTTTCTGGCGGAGCTGCCGCTCGCATTGCACGAGGATGACCGTCTCTACGTGCATGCCGAAGCCAGCAATCCCCAGAGATGGCGCTATGTCCAGGATACTTCGGATGCCGCGCGCAGCCTGGCTGCGACCGAAGCAAAGATCACGTTCTGCGGACACATCCATTGTCCGGCGCTCTATTCAATGTCGGCGGTCGCGAAGCTGACGAGCTTTGTGCCGACATCGGGCATCCCGGTGCAGCTGCTTTCCGGGCGGCGCTGGCTCGCCGTGCTCGGCGCGGTCGGGCAGCCGCGCGACGGCAATCCAGCGGCCTCGTTTGCGATGTTCGATACTGTTTCCAGGGAAATCACCTATTGCCGCGTGCCCTACGATGTCGAGGCGGCGGCGAAGCGGATTCGCGAAAACGGCCTGCCCCTGTGGCTCGCCGATCGCCTGTCCGCCGGCAGGTGAGCGATGGGGAAATCTTCGGTCCAACCCGGCGCCATCATCGACGGTTTCACTGTCGGCGAGTGCGTCCATAGCGGCGGCATGGCGACGCTGTGGAGCGTGACTCGCCCCGATATCACCGTGCCGCTGTTGATGAAGATTCCACGGGTTTCCGAAGGCGAGGACCCCGCCGCCATCGTCAGCTTCGAGATGGAGCAGATGATCATGCCGCGGCTGTCGGGCCCGCACGTGCCGGCCTGTTTCGCCACCGGCGATTTCGCGCGCCAGGCATATGTTGCGATCGAGCGCATCGCCGGCAAAACGCTTTACTCCAGGCTTTCCGAGCGGCCGCTTGGTTACGAGGAAGCAAGGGTAATCGCCCTGAAAATCGCGACCGCATTGGCCGACCTGCACCGCCAAAACGTCATCCATCACGACATCAAGCCGAGCAGCATCATGTTCCGCCCCTCGGGCGAGGCCGTGCTGATCGATTTCGGTCTGTCGCATCACAATCAATTGCCCGACCTTCTGCAGGAAGAGTTTCGCTTGCCCTATGGCACCGGGCCCTACATGGCGCCCGAGCGGTTGCTTGGGGTACGGGACGACCCGCGCAGCGATTTGTTTTCGCTGGGCGTGCTTCTGTACTTCTTTACCATCGGCGAGCGGCCGTTCGGCGAGACCGAGACGCTGCGCGGCATGCGGCGGCGGTTGTGGCGCGATCCGCAGCCGCCGCGCCGGCTGAGGGGTGACTATCCGCCCTGGCTGCAGGAGATCGTGTTGCGGTGTCTGGAGATCGAGCCGGTGTGGCGGCATCCGACGGCGTCGCAACTGGCGTTCGACCTTGCCCATCCCGACCAGGTCAAATTGACTGCGCGATCGGAGCGGTTGAAGCGCGATCCGATCAGCACGGTCTGGCGCCGCCGCTTCAATGGCAATCCGACGCGGCCGAAAGCAAAATCCGACGTCGCCGCCCAACTCGCGTCGGGCCCGATCGTCGCGGTCGCGCTCGATACCGCGGAGGAATCGGCTGCGGTGAACGAAGCTCTGCGTGTGACCGCGCAACGAATTATGGCGACGCTGCCGTCCGCACGGCTCGCCTGTCTGAACGTCCTAAAACTCGGCCGCATCACCATCGACCGGACACTGGACGAGGAGGGCCGCAACAAGCACGTCGACGGGCTGGTGGCGCTCCGGCATTGGGCGTCGCCATTGAAGCTCGATGAAAACCGGCTGACGGTCCACGTGCTCGAGGCAGTTGATCCCGCATCCTCGATCCTAAAATTTGCGGCGGCCAATCATGTCGATCATATCGTGATCGGGGCAAGGCAGAATTCGGTGCTGCGCACGCTGCTCGGCAGCGTTTCCGCCAAGGTCGCGGCGGAAGCGCCCTGCACGGTCACCGTGGTGCGGCCGCCGAGGCTGGCGGCGCTGCAGGGGGTCGAGAATGCGGACAGAAAAAAGCCGGACGAGGCGAGGGCGTGACCATGCGGGATCAAAGGAACGCCGCGCACCATCCTCATACCGGGTGCCGAACCCATAGATTAGGCTCAACGTAAACGACGCAATCCTGTTCGCGTGAAACCATCACCGGCACGAGCGCGCCCGCCACCGACATCTCTCCCGATCGATCGAATGGCATCCCTGTCCAACGCGACCAGTCAGCCAGACTGCCGACGATTGTCATCGAATAGGGTGCGATTTTCACAAATTCTCCACCAACGCGAAGGTGAGTTCGCAGCCAGGCGTCGATCGGCGAGCCATCAGGACGCACGCTGTTAACGTAGTCGCGCATCGAGGTGCGTGGTTGTAGATGCTTTTGGTTCGGCCGCACCGGCGCGAACAATTCTGCAAATCCTTTGGCCTTCGCGCAGGCTTTCATCGCGCTCAGTAGCGCCAGCGAATTGCCGCTGCCTCGCGCTTCGGGCAGCATGCTGATTTCCAGCGCACTCAGAGCCGTCGGTGCCCGTCCGGTCATGCCGTCATCGTGAGCCCAGCGAATGACCTGGTCCCAGCCGCCGTCGGGCAATTCGTCGCGACCGTGGGTGTGAAACGCAAATGGCACGCTGAAGGCGCGCGCGACGACCTTGCCATCGATGACGCCGGCGAAAGCATAGTCGAGATAGCGATCAAACATGGTTGGCCCGAAATACAGGCTCGCCGCTGCATCGTGTCTCATGAACTCCGGCCACACAGATTGTAAATCCGACGAGAAAACCAACGGCCGAAGTTCGGGTCGCTCTCGCAATGTAAAGATTTCCAGACCCATGGCGCCTTCCCAGCCTGTGCCATCCTGTCGGCCCGCCCCCCGGGCGACCGCGCTCTCAGCGTTATATCGCTTCGCCGCGCGCCTGCGCCGCTGCATTTCGGATCGCAGAAATATTGGCCTTGTAGGCCTCCATCGTGCCGCCCTTGAACACGGCGGAGCCCGCCACAAAGGCGTTGGCGCCGGCGGCGGCGAGTTGAGCGGAATTATCCGGGCCCACACCGCCGTCGACCTCGATATCGATCGGACGTCCCGCCGTCATCGCGCGCAAATCCTGGATCTTGCCGAGTGCGGAGGGAATAAACGCCTGGCCGCCGAAGCCGGGGTTGACCGACATGACAAGCACCAGATCGATCATGTCGATGACATATTCGATCGCCGTGATCGGCGTGCCCGGATTGAGCGAGACGCCGGCCTTCTTGCCGAGCGCGCGGATTGCCTGCAGCGAGCGATGCAGATGGGGGCCGGCCTCGGCATGTACCGTAATGTGATCGCAGCCGGCTTTCGCAAAGGCTTCGAGATAGGGGTCGGCCGGCGAGATCATCAGATGCGCGTCGAAGATCTTCTTCGTGTGCGGCCGGATCGCCTTGATGACATCGGGGCCGTAGGAAATGTTCGGAACGAAATGCCCGTCCATGACGTCGAGATGGATCCAGTCGGCGCCGGCCGCGTCGACGGCGCGGACCTCTTCGCCCAGTTTGGCGAAATCGGACGCCAGGATCGACGGCGCGATGACGAGGGGGCGTGACGCAAATTGGGCGGACATGGGCGTTTTCCGAAAACCATTTCCAAGTCTTGCGAAGCCGCCTCGCGTAACACGCGCGAGCCTTCCCGGCAATGCGGGCGCGCCGCGCCTTAAGGGGGCGGAAAATTCTGCCGTTGGCGGCATCTATTGCCGGGGCCGGCGGGCCGGCAAGACTCCGAAAAACCCACATTTTATTGGCTTTTTGGCGATGGCATGGCGCTTGCTGATCTTTGAGCCGCAAACGTTAGGGCCGCCTCTCGCGCGGCATTTGTCGGAGTTTTGGTTATGTTGCTTGCCCTTGGTGCCGTGTCGTCCGCACTGGATGCCCTGCAATTGCTGACCTCGTCGAAATCCTCCTCCCCGCAGACCACTGGCTTCAGCCAGGGCGCGGCGAGCCCGTTCGATCTTTCCGGCAGCACCGCGGCTTCGGGAACCTCGACGAGCCCGGCTTCCGGCGGAAGCGGGCTGTCGCAGCTGTCGCCGACCACCCTCAGCGCGCTGCTTGCGGCGCAGAGCCAGTCATCGAGCGCGACAACCACTTCGGCGCCGACCGACCCGTCCGCCGCGCTGAAGGATCTGTTCTCGCAGCTCGACACCAATGGCGACGGCCAGATCAGCAAATCGGAATTCGAAAAAGCGCTCGGCGCCGGCGGCACCAACCTCGCGCAGGCCGACGACGTCTTCAACAAGCTCGACAAGAACGGTGATGGTTCGGTCAGCCTCGACGAACTGAAGTCGGCGCTGCAAGGTTCCGGCGGCAAGGGCGGCCATCACCATCATCACGTCGCCGGCTCGGACGGTTCAGGCGACGCGAGCGGTGCCAGCGGCACCGGCAATTCCAGCGGCACCAGCGGATCGAACTCTGATCCGCTGCTGCAGGCGTTGGCAGGCGCATCGTCCACCTCGGTCACCAACAGCGACGGCTCGACCACGACCTCGCTGACATATGCCGACGGCACCAAAGTGACGATGACCTCGCCCGCGGCATCGACATCATCCAGCAGCGCGACGTCGTCCTACAATATCATCGAGCAGATGATTCAGCGCGAGGCCCAGGCGATTTCGTCTGGAGCTACCGCGTCGCTTTCGGTTAGTGTCTGAAACATATCCTGAATAGGCATCCTCGGCCTCGTGGTTCGAGACGCGCGGCGTTGCCGCGCTCATCACCATGAGGGTCTGAGACCTCATCCTGAGGAGCGTCGCGAAGCGACGCGTCTCGAAGGATGAAGCCACTACGCTTGAAGTTGCTCTAGCCAAACCGATCTTTCCACGCCGGCAGCGCGCCCAGAAAGGGCAGGGCGGTGGCCGCGAACACGCCGCGCGCGATGGCGCGGGCGACGACATTGGCGGCGACCATGCCGAGTTCGGTGAGGCCGATCAGGGGATCGACCGGCTTTTCGCCCGTCGCCGCGGCGAACAGCACGTCGCCATCCATTGGCGCGTGCACCGGATAGATCGCACGCGCAAATCCGGTCTGCGCGATCATTGCGAGCCGCTTTGCCTGAGCCTTTGTCAGCAGCGCGTCGGTCACGACAACCGCGAGTGTGGTGTTTTCCACCGAGGTCGCGGCGGCGCCGCCCTTGCTGCGCATCGCCAACATGTCGGGCGTGAATGACGACGGCAATCCGCGCCCGCCATACTCGCCGCCGATCTCGAACGGTGCCGCCCAGAACCACGGCCCGTCGCCGATGGTGACGGTGCCGACCGCGTTGACCACCGCGAGCGCCGCGACGCGGACGCCTGCTGGCGTTGCGGCCGAAGCCGAGCCGAGCCCGCCCTTGAAATTCGCGGTGGTGGCGCCGAGCCCGGCGCCGGCGCTGCCGAGCGCGAAATCGCTGCCGGCGGCTTTGGCCGCGGCATAACCGAGGTCACGATAAGGAGCAAAGCGCCCCCAGTTTTTGTCGCCGCCGTTCAACAGATCAAAACAGATCGCGCCGGGCACGATCGGGATCACCGCGCCGCGCACCGCAAAGCCGCGGCCCTGTTCGGCGAGCCAGGCCTGTACCCCGCCGCCGGCCTCGAGCCCGAACGCCGAGCCGCCCGAAAGCGCGATGGCGTCGATCGCTTCCACGGTATTGGCGACATCGAGCAACGCGCCTTCGCGGGTGCCGGGACCGCCGCCGCGCACGTCGATCGCCGCCACCGCGGGCTTGTCGAAAATCACCGCGGTGACGCCGGACGCGAGCCGCTTGTCGTCGGCGTGACCGACCCGGACGCCAGCGATATCGGTGAGGAGATTTTTCAACACGAAAGGTCCTTCAGGCCGCGACAGTCTCGAAAAACACTTCAACTGTCCAGCGCCATTCGCATCATTTTCGCGAGATCGGATTTGCGATACGGTTTGGCCAGCAATAGCACGCCGGAGTCGAGACGTCCGTGATGGACGATGGCGTTCTCGGTGTATCCCGATGTGTAGAGTGTCTTGAGCGATGGACGCCGCTTCAACGCCTCGTCGACAAGCTGGCGGCCGTTCATCGGTCCGGGCATGATCACGTCGGTGAACAACAGATCGATGGCGGAGCCGTTGTCGATCACATTCAAGGCTTCCGTCGCGTTGGAGGCTTCGAGCGTGGTGTAGCCGAGGCTTTCGATCTGGGTGATGACATATCGGCGCACCAGCTCATCGTCCTCGACAATCAGCACGACCTCGCGACCGCGCTGGACGCGCGCGGCTTCACGCGCCTCCGCGGCGGTCTGATCGAGGCCGGTCGCCCGCGGCAGATAGATCTTGACGGTCGTGCCGTGGCCTTCCTCGCTGTAAATCTTGATATGCCCGTTGGACTGCTTGACGAAACCGAACACCATGCTTAAGCCCAACCCGGTGCCCTTGCCGACTTCCTTGGTGGTGAAGAAGGGATCGAACACCTTTTCCAGGTTGGCGGCGGGAATCCCCGTGCCGGTGTCACTCACCGCAATCATCACATAATTGCCGACCGTGACCTCGCTGTGCATGCCCGCATAGCCTTCGTCGAGATAGACGTTGGTGGTCTCGAGCGTGAGCTTGCCGCCGGTCGGCATGGCATCGCGGGCATTGAGCGAAAGGTTGAGGATCGCCGTGGTGAGCTGGTTGGGATCGACCATGGCCGTCCATGCGTCGACCGCAAGCTTGGGCGCGATCTCGATGTGCTCGCCGAGCGTCGGATGCAATAGCTTCGCGGTTTCGAGAACCAGCGCATTGACGTCGATCTCGCGCGGCTGCAATGGTTGTTTGCGGGCAAAGGCGAGCAGATGCTTGGTCAGGCTGGCGCCGCGTTCGGCGGCTTCATCAATCATCTTTGCGATGGCGGTGAGCTGCGGACTCTCGGCGACGGCGTCGGACAAGATCCCGATGGTTCCGGTGATCACCGTCAGGATATTGTTGAAGTCATGGGCGATGCCGCCGGTGAGCTGGCCGACGGCGTCCATCTTTTGGACCTGGCGGATTTGTGCTTCCGCGGCTTGCTTCTCGGTGAGATCGCGCCCGACAAAGAAATGCCGCCGCACCGGCTCCGACCATGCGCCCATCCATGTCAGCGTCACTGCCTGGCCGTCCTTGTGGACATAACGCGTCTCGAAATTGCGCATATGCTGACCGCGCCGCGCCGAGCGCATCTCATGGCGCGTTGATTCGAGATCGTCGGGATGGATGAATTCGACCGCGCTGTGGCCGATCATTTCGTCGGGCCGATAGCCCAAGATGGTCATCGAGCTCGGCGAGACCTGAACGAAGTTTCCCTTGGTATCCGTGACCAGGATCAGGTCCTGCGAGGTCTCGAAGATGCGCCGCCGCTCTTCGACCTCCTGGCTGAGCGCCCGCTCGGTCCGTTTGCTCTCGGTGATGTCGCGCGCGATCTTGGAGGCGCCGACGACCTCCCCGGTTGACGATCTGAGCGGCGAGACCGCGAGCGATACATGCAGCTCCTTGCCGTCCTTGCGCACGCGCAGCGTTTCATAATGTTCGATCGCTTCACCCCGGCCTATTTTAGCGAGGATTTCACTGATCTCGTCGCGGCGCTCCGGCGGGACGATGATGTCGATGCGCTGGCCGACCGCTTCGGTCGCGCTGTAGCCGAACAGGCGTTCGGCCGCCCGGTTCCAGGCGGTGATGGTGCCGTCAAGCGCCTTGGTGATGATGGCGTCGTTGGAGGATTCCACGACCGCCGAGAACAGCCGCTCGCGCTCGGTGTGACGGTCCCGTTCCGAGGCGGCTTGCCGGCGCAGTGTCTCGAGCAGGCGGGACAACTGGGCTTGCAGGCCGACATTGTCGATCAACAGCACCGCGAGAACGAAACTCGCGGCGCAGAGCCCGTAGAGGCGGCCGGCATAAAAGCCCAGGTCGAATCTCGCCCCATTGAGCATGGCGGACAGTGCAATATCGAACAGCCAGGCGCACAGCACGACCATCAGCCAGAGGTCGATCACCGAATGTGGTCGCCGGAACCATAGTACCAGCAGGGCCGCAAGGCTGAGACCCCACACCACCGACACAACCCCGATCAAGGTCGACGTGTAGTGTCCGCCGCTCAATAGCGTCGGCAGGATATCGTGGTGACCGGTGACGACAAAGGCCACCGCGCCGATCGCCACGCTGACCGCGATGATGCTCCGAAGGATCGCACCGCCGACCGACCCCTTGATTTCGGGGCCGCCTTTGCCGTCCTTCAGCAGCGCATAGCCGAGCACAAGAAGCGGGAATCCGCCGTGCCAGATCATGTAAAGCCAGGCCGTCGTCTGTGGGCCGGCGCCTAACAGCCCATCCGGCGCAAACAGACCCGGAAAGGTCAGGGCGTGAACGGATGCTGCGGCCGCGGTGAACAGATACCCGCTCGCAAGCAGCAGCAGCGCTCGCGACCGCAACACGGCAAATTGCGAATACAGCAGGATAGCGGTGATGATGTCGTTGATCGCGAGCGCGGATTGGTAGCTCGCGACGAATGCCGGAACCGGGGTAAGCGGCACGCCGGCAAAAGGTACCGCGCATGCGAACAGAACCAATGAGACGGCGACAACGACGAGGGCGGTAAACCGATCGCGGTCTGTTGCCGGCAGGGTAGAGAGAAAAATACTTCGGTCGTCGCCTGCCTGCACGATTATCTCCGGGAAACCGCATGAAACGCGCCACAATAACGCATCCGCCGAACCGGAATAACCATGCCAAATATCAGCCCGAAATCTCTAACTTGGATTTGGCGGCCTCAACCTAAAGTTACATATTCCTTAACGCGGCCAGGAGCCAGAGGGTTCGTTGCGGCGGGTAACCGCATCTTTACTCATACCAGGAAAAACGCGGCCGGGCTGCCCAAGGGTTTGAGCCAAAATCCGGGGTTCCGTTGTAGGCTCGGAGGACCCCCGGTCCGGGAGCCCCTATGCCCCGCATTCTTGTCATCGACGACCAATCGTCTGTACGCAGGATGATCTCCATCGTGCTTCGGGTCAACCATTTCGAGAGCGTTGAAGCCGGAAGCGGCGCGGCCGGGTTGAAGGAGTTCGAAAATTCGAAATTCGATCTGGCGATCGTCGATATCTTCTTGCAGGGGACCAGCGGTTTCGACGTCATCCGGATGATGCGCGAGCGCGTTCCGGATTTGCCGGTGGTGGCGATCTCGGGAATGACGGCGCTCGACTTTGTCTCGGTGGCGCCCGGGCTCGCCAACGTCGTGTGCCTGGGCAAGCCGTTTCGCCCGAACGAACTGGTTCGCGCGATCGAGACGGCGCAGAAATTGTCGCGGCCGTCGGCTGCCGGCGACGTCACTGGCGCTGAGGCGGTCGTTCCCTGAACCGGGCTCGTGCCGGCAACAAAAAACGCCCCGGCGAACCGGGGCGTCTTGGGTCGCGATCCAACGTTTGAGGCTTATGACCCCTTCGGATTGATCTCGGTATAGCCGCCCTTGTCGTCCCATTTGTAGACGACATAGTCGAGCTGCTTGATGTCGCCCTTGGCGTCGAACTCCAGCTTGCCGATCACCGTATCCCAGGAACCGGCCTTGATCGTATCCATGACTTTCTTCGGATCGGTGGTACCGGCTTTCTTGACCGCCTCCGACCACACCTGCATCGCGGCATAGGTATAAAGCGTGTAGCCTTCGGGATCGATGTTCTTGGCCTTGAACTTCTCGACGATCGCCTTCGCCGTCGGCTTGTTGCGCGGGTCGGGGCCGAAGGTGAACAGCGTGCCTGCGCCGGCGGGTCCGGTGATCGAGGCGAACTCCTTGTCCGCCAGCGCGTCGCCGGCCATCAAGACCGTCTGCAGGCCCTGATCGCGCATCTGGCGCAGGATCAGACCGGATTCCTGATGGTAGCCGCCGACATAGACCAGGTCGATATTTTCGCGCTTCAGGCGCGACACGATGGCGTTAAAATCCTTGTCGCCCTTGTTGTAGGACTCGAACATCTTCTCGGTGAAGCCGGCCGCATTGAGCGCCTTCTTGGTCTCGTCGGCGAGGCCCTTGCCGTAAGTGGTCTTGTCGTTGAGGATGGCGACGTTCTTGCCCTTGTAGTTTTTGGCGATGTATTCGGCGGCGACCAGGCCCTGCTGATCGTCACGGCCGCAGACGCGTGCCACGTTCCAGAGCTTGCGCTCGGTGAACAAGGGATTGGTGGAGGCCGGCGTGATCTGCAACACGTTGCCGTCGGCATAGGCTTCCGAGGCCGGGATCGAGGATGACGAACAATAATGGCCGGCGACGAACGGGATCTTCGCGCTGCCGATTTTCTCCGCCACCGAACGGGCCTGCTTGGGATCGCAGGCGTCGTCCTCGACGTTGAGCGAAAGCTTCTTGCCGAGCAAACCACCGGCGGCGTTGAGATCTTCAACCGCCATTTCGGCGCCGTTCTTCATCTGCCGTCCGAATGCGGACTCGCCGCCCGTCATCGGGCCTGCCACTGCGATGGTTGTGTCCTGCGCAAGCGCCGCGGTTGAAAGAGCAAACGACGCGCTTAATGCCAGGCCGATGAGTTTCAGTGATTTCATGAGGTGTCCTCGCGGGTAGATCGCTACGGGAAGTACCGGGCAGGCCGGGTTCGCGGTCATTGTCGGCTGATTTTACCGTGAAGTCATCGCCAATTTTCAGGCAAACCGAAACTCACCTGTCGGGTTGCCCGCTATCCCCGCCTTCCGCCTTCGAGATAGGCAGCGCGGATTTCCGGGCGCTGCAGCAGTTCCGCACCCGTTCCGCTCAGCGTGATCAGGCCGTTGACCATGACATAGCCGCGATGGGCGAGCCGCAGCGCGTGGTTGGCGTTCTGCTCGACGATCAGCACGGTGAGGCCGTCCTGCCGGTTCAGGGTCCGGATTGCGTCGAAAATCTGGCGCGCGATCAGGGGCGCCAGCCCGAGCGACGGCTCGTCCAGCATCAACAGGCGCGGGCGGCTCATCAGAGCGCGGCCGATCGCCAGCATCTGCTGCTCGCCGCCGGACAAGGTGCCGCCGCGCTGGGTCATGCGCTCCTTGAGCCTCGGGAATAGCGACAAAACCCGCTCCAGGCCGGCAGCGCGGTCCGCTTCGCTGCATTCGGTCGCATCGGCGCCCATCTGCAGATTTTCCGCAACGCTCATGCGCGGAAAGATTCTTCGCCCCTCCGGCGCCTGCGCGATGCGCAGCCGGGCGATCTGATGGGTCGGAACGTCGGTGATGTCGCGGCCGTCGAACCGGATTTCGCCCGCACGAGCCCGCGGCTTGCCGAAAATCGTCATCATCAGCGTCGACTTGCCGGCGCCGTTGGCGCCGATCAGGGCGACGATCTCGCCAGCCTTGATGTCGAGATCGACGCCTTTCAGGGCCTCGATCTTGCCATAGGCGGCACGAAGGTTGCGGATCGCGAGCAGGGGGCTTGCGGATGGGGCGGTCACGTTCCGCTCTCCATCACCGCGATCGCCTCCTCCTCGTCGGCGCCGAGATAGGCCGCGATCACCTTGGGGTCGTCGCGGACGTCCTGCGGCGATCCCTCAGCGATCTTCACCCCGTAATCCATCACCACGACATGGTCGGAGATTTCCATCACCACCGACATGTCATGCTCGATCAGGAGGATCGAAGTGCCCTGGCCGGCACGGATCGACAGCAGCAATTCGCTCAAGCTGGCGCTCTCGCGCGCATTCAGTCCGGCGGCCGGCTCGTCGAGGCATAGTAATGCCGGTTCGGTGCACATCGCGCGCGCGATCTCGAGGCGGCGCTGATCGCCATACGGCAGATTGCCGGCGGCATCGTCGGCGCGGTCGAGTAGTCCGATGCGGTCGAGCCACAGCGTGGCCTGGTCGATCGCGCGCTTCTCGGCCACGCGCCAGGACGGCGCGCCGATCAGCCCGAGAAAGGTGAGGCCGGAGGCCAGCATCAGCGCATTGTGCTGGGCGACCATCAGGTTTTCCAGTGCCGTCATGCCGGGAAACAGCCGGATGTTCTGGAAGGTGCGCGCGACTTTTGCCTGTTTTGAGATTCGGAAATCGTTCAGGCGTTCGAGCTGGATTTTCTTACCGGTATCATGTGTCAGCCGTATCGCGCCGGACGAGGGCTTGTAGAAACCGGTGATGCAGTTGAACACCGTGGTCTTGCCGGCGCCGTTCGGCCCGATCAGCGCGGTGATCTTGCGCCGCTCGGCGGCAAACGACAGGTCGCTGACGGCGACGATGCCGCCGAAGCGCATCGACAGATGGTCGACGGAAAGGATGCAATCGCTCGTCATCCGTGCCCCTCTTTGACGAGGTCGGACGAAATCGCCTGGCTGCGCTGCAGGTAGACGGTCGGCGCGCGATGGCCGATCAGCCCGCGCGGCCGCCAGATCATCAACACCACCATCGCGATTCCGAACACCAGCATGCGATATTGCTCGAGGCCGCGGAACAATTCGAAGCCGCCGATCATGGTCAGCGCCGCCAGCGCCACGCCGAGTTGCGAGCCCATGCCGCCGAGCACGACGATGGCGAGCACCAGCGCCGATTCCTGGAAGGTGAAGGATTCCGGACTGATAAAGCCTTGTCGTGTGGCGAAGAAGGCTCCCGCAAAACCGCCGAACATGGCGCCGGTCGCGAATGCCGTCAGCTTGGTCGTGGTCGTGTTGATGCCGAGCGCGCGGCAGGCGACCTCGTCCTCGCGCAATGCCTCCCAGGCGCGGCCGATCGGCAGACGCCGCAGCCGGATCGTCACCCAATTGGTGAGCAGCGCCAGTGCCAGGATCAGATAAAACAGAAACACGATGCGATGGGTCGGCGAGAATTCGATGCCGAGTTTGGCGGCAAGGCCGTCATCGCCCGGCGTCAGCGGGATGCCGAACAAGGTCGGCCGCGGGATGCCCGAGACGCCGTTGGGGCCGCCGGTCAGGCTCTGCCAGTTGATGATGACGAGCCGGATGATCTCGCCGAACGCCAGGGTGACGATCGCAAGATAATCACCGCGCAGCCTCAGCACCGGAAAGCCCAGCATCACGCCCCAAAGGGCTGCAAGGATGCCCGCGAGCGGCAGGCAGATCCAGAACGAAAGTCCGAAGTTGGTCGCGAGCAGCGCATAGGAATAGGCGCCGACCGCGTAAAACGCGACGTAGCCGAGATCGAGCAGGCCGGCGAGGCCGACCACGACGTTCAATCCCCATCCCAGCATCACATAGGTCAGCACCAGAATGCCGAGATCGAGGATGTAGCGCTGGTCATAGAAGATCACCGGCACCAGGAAGGTGAAGGTCAAAAGCACCGGCGCGATGCCGCGCCGCGCAACGGCAAGCGCATTTTGTACGGACGGTGGAACGACCTTGACGGTGCCGACCGGTCCCCACCACTGCCGCAGCAATTCGACGATGATGCTGCCGCCGAACACGGCGGCGACGATGGAAGCGAGTTCCGGAAACCGCGTCCAGTAGATCAATTGCCCGGTGGGACCTGCTTCGGTGCGGATGCCGATCATCAGCGAAAACAGCACCAGCGCGACGAGCGCGCTGATCACGGCTTTCTTCAGGATGAAGGCGATGCCCTTGGCGTGCGATACCGCGGTCTTCTCAGGCGCAGGTGCTGTCACGCTGCCGCCCGTCAAACTTTTTCAACTTCGGGCCGGCCGAGCAGGCCGGTCGGCATGAAAATCAGCACGACGATCAGGATCGAGAATGCCGCGACGTCCTTGTACTCGACCGAGAAATACGCCGACCACAGCGTCTCGATCAAGCCAATCGCAAGCCCGCCCAGCATCGCGCCCGGCAGCGAGCCGATGCCGCCGAGCACGGCCGCGGTGAACGCCTTGATGCCGGCGACAAAGCCCATGTAGAAATCGACCAGGCCGTAATAGAGCAGGTACATCATGCCGGCGACCGCGGCGAGCGCTGCGCCAATGACAAAGGTCATGGAGATGGTGCGATCGACGTCGACGCCGAGCAGCGCTGCCATGGTCTGGTCCTGCTCGCAGGCGCGCATGTCGCGGCCGAGCCGGGTCCTGGTCACGAGCCAGGTGAAGATCGCGAGCAGCACGACGGTGGTGATAACGACGACGATCTGCGCGTTCGACAGCCGCACTACGAAGCCGCCGCTGCCCTCATGCAGCGAGTAGCCGCCGGTGATGATCGGCGGCACCGGTTTTACGCGCGCGCCTTGGGCCACTTGCGAGTAGTTCGACAGCACGAACGACATGCCGATCGCCGACAGCATCGGCGCCAGGCGAAACGAGTGCCGCAGCGGCCGATAGGCGATGCGCTCGACCGTCCAGCCATAAAGCGCGGTGATCGCCATCGACACCAGCAGCACGATCAGCAGGATCACCGGAACGACGGTCAGCCCGATCGAGACCAGGATCAGATACGAGATCAGCGCGATGAAGCCGCCGATCATGAAGATGTCGCCGTGAGCAAAATTGATCATGCCGACGATGCCATAGACCATGGTGTAGCCGATGGCGATCAGGCCGTAGACCGAGCCCAGTACGAGGCCGTTGATCAGTTGCTGGGCGAAATAATCCATGCGCTGCCGTGCCCAAGAGTGAGACGCGGCGACGGCCCCGGCAGCCGGAACGTCGCGTCTTGAGGTTTTCTAGCTTGGGGTTTTTCTAACAGTGGGAACCCGGTGCGGCAACAGCGCCAATGTGTACCTTAAGGGCTTGTACATAGGTAGTTTTAAGCTCTTCGGTTCCCTTGCAACCGTCCCGGCCAGGCCCTGCCACCCAATATTCGCCGGCGAGCCCAGGTTCCCCTGAAACCAATTCGCCAGGGTTCGGTTATCTCCCGTTACGTTCAACCAGGGAGATGCCGATGTCCAACCCCAATCAGAAGCCGGGCCAGCAGAATCAGAACCCGAACCAGAAGCCCGGCCAGCAGCAGGGCGGAGGGCAGAAGCCCGGACAGCAACAGCAAGACCCGAATCGTCAGGGCCAGAAACCTGATCATCAAGGCAAGGGAGAGCGTTAATTCGGATCGAGGAACCAAGCGAGGAGCAGGAAGGTCCCGCCGCGAGGCGGGACTTTTCTTTTGTCCGCAGGTATCCGCACGACGCGCTAAAGGTACGCCGGTCCGGTCGCCCCGGCGATTAAGGTAAATAAAGGGTTTAAATTGCCCGCCGCAGTTTAGGGGAGTTACGTCTCCGCCGAACCGCCGCTCCGTGTCGGAGCGTCGCGGAACAGCGGGAAGCGACATGACCACAAACTGGCGGATCAGTTCTTTCAGCGGTGCGCTTCTGGCGGCCTATTTCATTCCGTCCTGGACCATGATCGCCTTCAGGATCATGATTTCGCCGGTCCACGGCCTTTATGAGCGGCCCAATATCGCAGCGGCGCTCTACATCAGCGATCATCTGCAATGGGCCGCGATGTCAACGATCCGCTTCGCATGGCTGTTGGCTTTGGGCAGGCTCACCGTCGTCGCCTTCTTTGCGATCTTCCTGGTGTTGATCATCCGCGCCTCGATCCGCAAGACCGGTGACGGCGACGAAGCGCTCGCGATCGCGCTTGCGATCGGCAGCGCGTTCAGTTTTGCGGGCATGGTGCTGGCATCGCAGGTCGGCGAGACGGAGGCGCTTCGGCTTCATGCCACGGAGTTGCTGATGCTGCTGGGGACCGCGATCGTGTTGCTGGTCGAACGTCCCGCGCAGCGAGAGACCACTCACAGCGTGGACGACGCTCTACCCCTTGAGCAGCCCGAGCTCGCTCACAATCGCTGAGGCTTCCTTGACCGCGTGGTTGGCGGCCGGCACGCCGCAATAGATCGCCTGCTGCAGCAGGATTTCCCTGATATCCTCCGGCGTAAAGCCGCCTTCGGTCAGCGCGGCGCGCACATGCAGGCGGAATTCGTCCCATTGGCCGAGCGCAACCATGGTGCCGATCACCAGCACCCGCCGCGTGCGCTCGTCGAAATGCGGCCGGGTCCAAATCTCGCCCCAGGCGTGGCGCGTGATCAGGTCGAGGAACTCGGCGTTGAACGAATTCCGGTTGGCGATTGATTTGTCGACCCAGGCATTGCCGAGCACCTTGCGGCGCTGGATCATGCCGTCGTCACGGCGTTTCTGATCGTCCATTGATTTCTCCCGTCGTCGTCCTTGATACTCTCCCGTCATTGCGACCAGCGAAGCGACGAAGCAATCCATTGTCACCATCGTCCCGGCTGTGGATTGCTTCGCTAACGCTCGCAATGACGGGGGTTAGAGCTAGCGTTGCGTCAAAAAGCCGACCACGGCGTCGGTAAAAGCGTGCGGCTGTTCGACATTGGAAATATGGGCGGCGTCGAGGATGGTCAGGCTGGCGCCGGGAATCTGGCTGCGGATCAATTCGCCGGCCGAGATCGGCGTTGCCATGTCATGGCGTCCGGCGATCACCAATGTCGGG
Source organism: Bradyrhizobium lablabi (assembly GCF_900141755.1). Taxonomy (NCBI): domain Bacteria; kingdom Pseudomonadati; phylum Pseudomonadota; class Alphaproteobacteria; order Hyphomicrobiales; family Nitrobacteraceae; genus Bradyrhizobium; species Bradyrhizobium lablabi. The sequence continues at coordinate 6,757,550 of NZ_LT670844.1, forward strand.
CTCTTGATCTTCGGCAACAGCGCGCGCTGGTCGAGCGTGGAGAGCGCCTCGCAGCAGGCGAGATAGCCCTCAACCGGCGTGGCCGTCAGCATCGCCTTCATGTTCGCCGTGCTCTGCGGGTCGCGCTCGCGAAACTCCGCCGTCAGCCAGCTCGCGATCACGGTGTCGGCGATGGCTGCGATGCCGCCTTCCTTCACCGCCTTGATGCGGTTTTGCCAATTGGTCGGATCGGGATAGTAGCAGGCGGTGTTGGAGAGAATGATTTTGCCAAATCGCTCCGGCGCGTTGGCCGCGAGCCATTGTCCGACCATGCCGCCCATCGACAGACCGCACCAATGCGTCTTCTCGATGTTGAGGTCATCCAGGATCGCCAGCACGTCGCGGCCGAACCGCTCCATCGAATAAGGGCCCGGCGGCACGCTCGACTTGCCGTGGCCGCGCCGGTCATAGCGGATCACGCGAAACAGCTGCGTCAGCGCCTTCATCTGCGGCTGCCACATCTGCAAGGTGCAGCCGAGCGAATTCGACAGCATCAAGGTCGGCCCGCCGTCGCGGCCTTCGACCGATACGTTGAGCAGGCAACCATCGGCATCAATCATCGGCATTTTGCGCTCCTCGTCATGCGCGGACTTGATCCGCGCATCCATCTAAAAACAGAGTCTATCCAGGATGATGGATTGCCGGGTCAAGCCCGGCAAATGACATCTGGACTATTTGTCGTCGAGCGAGGCCAGCAGCCGGTCGATCAGGACCTGCGAGGCGCCCTGATAGGCCATCGGCTCGAACAGTTTTTTTAGTTTGTCCGCACTCAAATGCGCGGTGACCTTCGTATCCTTTGCCAGCACCTCGCGCAGGCCTTTTTTCTCGGCGACGGCCTTTTTGCTGGCGGTCTCCACGAGATGATGGGCCTCGCTCTTGCCGATCTTCTCGGCCAGCGCCATCGTCACCGCTTCGGCCATGATCAGCCCGCCGGTCGCCTCGAGATTGACGCGCATGCGCGCGGCATCGACTTCCAGCCCCTCGGCGATGTCGACGATTGCGGCGAGCGCGCCTGATGTGACCAGCAATAACGTCGGCATTGTAGGCCATTCGGCGTGCCAGAGGCCGGCGCTGCGCTCGTGGTCCTGCACTTGCGCCGCAAATATCGTCGCCGCGAGATTGGGCGCCATGGTGGCCGCGGCGAGCGCGGTCGCTGCCGCCACGGGATTGCGCTTGTGCGGCATGGTGGAGGAGCCGCCGCGGCCTTCGCCGGACGGCTCGAACGCCTCGGCAACATCAGTCTGCATCATCAGTGAAACGTCCCGGGCGATCTTGCCGCAGCTTCCCGCCACGATCGCGAGCACCGAGGCTATTTCCGCGATTCGGTCGCGATGGGTGTGCCAGGGCGCCGCCGGCAGCGGTAGCTTTAGCACCTCGGCCAGTCTTTCGGCGACCGCCATTGCCTTGTCGCCGAGCGCTGCCAAGGTTCCCGCGGCGCCGCCGAATTGCAACGCCAATCCGTCGCCGCGCAACCGTTGCAACCGCGCGCGAGAGCGATGCAACGCCGCGGCATATTCCGCAAGCTTCAGGCCGAACGGCATCGGCAAGGCATGCTGCAGCCAGGTGCGCGCCACCATCGGCGTGTCGCGATGTTTTCGCGCAAGCTTTGCGAATCCGGCGATGGCGCGATCGAGATCTACAAGCAGCGAATCGATGCCTGCGCGCAAGGTGAGCATGGCGGCGGTATCGATCACGTCCTGGCTGGTCGCGCCCCAATGCACATAGCGCGCTGCGTCCGCATCGGCCTTGGCGACGGCGGCGGTAAGCGCCTTGACCAGCGGGATCGCGAGATTGCCGGAACGGGTCGCGGCCTCGGCCAGGGCAGCCAGGTCGAATTTCTCGGCCCTGCAGGCCTTCTCGATCGGAGCAACCGCGCTCGCGGGGATCACCCCGGTCGCGGCTTCGGCGCGCGCCAGCGCTGCTTCAAAATCGAGCATGTGCTGCAGGTAGGCGGCATCGTCGCAGATGGCGCGCATGGCGGCGCTCGACAGCATCGGCGCCAGCAAGGGGGAGAGGGAAGTGCTCATGATGCGCGCGACCTAACCATCCCGGCCTGCCTCTGCCAATCCCATAGCATCGGCGCAAGCCCGGCGGTTGCGAATATGCATCGCTTGTCCTTGATCCGTCCCCTTCCTTTTGAGCCCTCGGTGCTTTACTTGGGGGCTACAGGCGTAGCGATCCGGAGGTATCCCCATGGCCATGACGATGAACGGCGAAGTCCAGCTAGCGGCGCCGCGCGAGGCGGTGTGGGCCAAATTGAACGATCCGGAAGTGCTCAAGGTCTGCATCCCCGGATGCGAGGAATTGGAAAAAACCGAGGACAATGGTTTTCGCGCGGTCGCCAAAATGAAGGTCGGGCCGGTGTCGGCGCGCTTCAAGGGGCGGGTGACGCTGAGCGACATCGACCCGCCCAACGGCTACAAAATCTCGGGCGAAGGTGAGGGCGGGGTGGCCGGCTTCGCCAAGGGTGGCGCCACGGTGGCGCTGTCCGACAAGGATGGCGGTACGCTGCTGAGTTATGACGTCGAGGCGCAGATCGGCGGCAAGCTCGCCCAGCTCGGGCAGCGGCTGATCAACGGTACGGCCAAGAAACTGGCCGATGAGTTCTTTGCAAATTTCGCCAAGGCGGTGCAGGGTTAGCCTTCTACCGAAAGTCCCGCTAAGTCATATCAAGCCATGCCCCAGGTGAGGTTGCTCATTGCCGGGATGGCCCATATTATGATTATGGCCCCGGAATGATTTTAATGAGCGTGCTGCCGTGCAACGCGGCGGTAGCTGAAGAGAGTGCTGAATGGCCAAAATTTCGCTGATCGTGAACGGCAACCCCGTCAATGCCAATGTCGACCCGAGGACGCTCCTGGTGCAGTTTCTGCGCGAGAATCTGCGGCTGACCGGCACCCATGTCGGCTGCGACACCTCGCAATGCGGCGCCTGCGTGGTGCATCTCGACGGCAAGGCGGTCAAGTCCTGCACCACGCTTGCGGTGATGGCCGACGGCCATGAGGTCAAGACCATCGAGGGCCTTGCGCCCGACGGCGCGCCGTTGCATCCGATGCAGGAAGCCTTCCGCGAGCATCACGGTCTGCAATGCGGCTTCTGCACGCCCGGCATGATCATGACCGCGGTCGATATCGTCCACCGCAAGGGCCATGACCTCTCCGACCACACTATCCGCGAAGAGCTCGAAGGCAACCTGTGCCGCTGCACCGGCTACCAGAACATCGTTGCGTCGATCGCGGCCGGCGCCAAGGCGATGGCGAACTCCGATCTCGCATAAGAACGGCAGCGCACGGCGATTAGGAATACCCAATGTATGAATTCAAATATCATCGTCCGGCGACCGTGCGGCAGGCCGCCAATCTGCTGGTCAAGAACGAAGACGCCAAGGTGATCGCCGGCGGCCATACGTTGTTGCCGGTCATGAAGCAGCGGCTTGCGAGTCCGCCGCACCTGGTCGACCTCTCCCATATCGAGGGGCTCGACTCTATCGAGATCAAGGGCCGTTCGCTGGTGATCGGCGCGACCGCAAAGCATGCCGATGTCGCGACTTCGGCTGTTGTCGGCGAGGCGATCCCGGCGCTGGCCGAACTTGCCGGCATGATCGGCGACCCCGCGGTGCGCCACAAGGGCACCATCGGCGGCTCGCTCGCCAACAACGATCCGACCGCCGATTATCCCGCGGCGGTGCTTGCGCTCGGCGCCACCATCGTCACCAACAAGCGCCGCCTGAAGGCGGAAGAGTTTTTTCAAGGCCTGTTCACGACCGCGCTCGAGAGCGACGAGATCATCACCAAGGTGATGTTCCCGCTGCCGAAGAAGGCCGCCTACATCAAATTCCGTAACCAGGCCTCGCGCTACGCGCTGGTCGGCGTGTTCGTCGCCAAGCGTCCGTCGGACGTGCGCGTCGCCGTCACCGGCGCCGGCTCCGAAGGCGTGTTCCGCGTCACCTCGTTCGAGGAGGCGTTGAAAAAACGCTTCTCGCCGAAAGTGCTGGACGGGTTGACGGTGCCGGCCGAGGGACTAAATAGCGATCTGCACGGCAGCGCCGAATACCGCGCGCATCTGATCGCGGTAGTGGCGCGGCGTGCCGTCGAAGCCGCGACTGTCAAGGGTTGACGTTGCAAGGGCTGACATTGCCTGGTTCTCGCTCATCAAGATTGGCTCTCAAATGACTGCATCGGCGCTGCCTTCTTCCGTCGATGCGATGCTCGAACTCCTGACCTCGCGCGGCTATCTCGCGGAGCGTTCGCTGGCGACGGTGACCTATCTGTCGCTGCGCATGGGCCGGCCGCTGTTCCTGGAAGGCGAGGCCGGCGTCGGCAAGACCGAAATCGCGAAGGTGCTGTCGGCAGCACTCGGGCGAAAGCTGATCCGGCTGCAGTGCTATGAGGGGCTGGATGTTGCGTCCGCGGTCTATGAATGGAACAGCGCCGCGCAGATGATCGCGATCCGGCTTGCGGAAGCGGCCGGCGACACCGATCGCGAGCATCTATCGTCAGACATCTTCGCTGAACGCTATCTCATAAAACGGCCGCTGCTGCAGGCACTAGAGCCGGATGTCGCAGGCTCCCCGGTGCTCTTGATCGACGAGCTCGACCGCGCCGACGAGGCGTTCGAGGCTTATCTGCTGGAAATCCTCTCGGACTTCCAGGTGACCATCCCCGAGCTCGGCACCGTGAAGGCGCCGCAGCCGCCGATCGTCATCATCACCTCGAACCGCACCCGCGAAATTCATGACGCCTTAAAACGCCGCTGTCTCTATCACTGGGTGGATTATCCCTCCGCCGAGCGCGAGCTTGCGATCGTCAAGTCGCGCGTGCCTGGAATATCCGCGAAACTGTCGCAGCAGGTGGTCGGCTTCGTGCAGGCGCTGCGCGACCAGGATTTTTACAAGTCGCCGGGCGTTGCCGAGACCATCGATTGGGCGACCGCGTTGACCGAACTCGACGCCCGCTCGCTGACCCCGCAAGTGGTCGGCGACACCCTCGGCGCGCTGCTAAAATACCAGGACGACATCACGCGGATGCAGGGCGACACGCTGCAAAAGGTTCTGAAAGAGGCGACGAGCGAGAGTTAACAACGCCTGTCATTCCGGGGCGCGCCTCTTGGCGCGAGCCCGGAATCCATACTCCCGATCGTGGTTATGGATTCCGGACTCGCTCGTTTCACTCGCGCCCCGGAATGACGAGGGTAACATGACCGCGTCAACCACTACACCAGTCACCGGCCTGATCGCCGACAACGTCATCGGCTTTGCCCGCGCGCTGCGCGCGGCCGGGATTCCGGTCGGACCGGGTGCGGTCATCGATGCCTTGAAGGCGCTGCGCCTGATCGAGATCGGCAGCCGCGCCGATGTATTCACGACGCTGGAAGCCATCTTCGTCAAGCGCCACGAGCATGCGCTGATCTTCGCGCAGGCCTTCGACCTGTTCTTCCGCGCCGCCGAGGACTGGAAGCATATGCTGGATTCGGTGCCGCTGCCCGAACACGCCAAGAAGAAGCCGCCGCCGGCCTCGCGCCGGGTCCAGGAAGCGCTGTCGCAACCCCGGACCAGCGAAGTGCCGCAGGCTCAGGAGCAGGATCTCAAGCTCTCGGTGTCCGACAAGGAAGTGCTGCAGAAAAAGGATTTTGCGCAGATGAGCGCGGCCGAGATCGCCGAAGTCACCCGCGCGATCGCGGAGATGAAGCTGCCGCAGGCCGAATTGCGCACCCGCCGCTATCAGCCGGACCCGCGCGGCTTGCGGCTCGACATGCGCCGGACGCTGCGCGGCAGCCTTCGCACCGGTGGCGACATCATCGATATCCATCGGCTCGGCCGGATCGACAAGCCGGCGCCAATCGTGGCGCTGCTCGATATCTCCGGTTCGATGAGCGAATATACAAGGCTGTTCCTGCACTTTCTCCACGCCATCACCGACGCCCGCAAGCGCGTGTCGGTGTTTCTGTTCGGCACGCGGCTGACCAATGTGACGCGGGCGCTGCGGGCGCGGGATCCCGACGAGGCGCTGGCGAGCTGTTCGTCGACGGTCGAGGACTGGGCCGGGGGAACGCGGATCGCCACCTCGCTGCATACGTTCAACAAATTGTGGGGCCGGCGGGTGCTGGGCCAGGGCGCGATCGTGCTTCTGATCTCCGACGGGCTGGAGCGCGAAGCCGACGCAAAGCTGGCGTTCGAGATGGACCGGCTGCACCGGTCGTGCCGCCGCCTGATCTGGCTCAATCCGCTGCTGCGTTACGGCGGCTTCGAGGCCAAGGCGCAGGGCATCAAAATGATGTTGCCGCACGTTGACGAATTCCGCCCGGTACATAATTTGAGTTCCATCCAGGGGCTGATCGAAGCACTTTCCTCGGTGCCGCCGCCGCATCACCGCAGCCTGATCCGCTCCGCAGCCTGAAAAGAGGTTTTCCATGCTCAATCGCGACGAAGACATTCTGAAAGCGGCTGAGGACTGGCAAAAGGCCGGTCACGGCGTGGCGCTGGCAACCGTGGTCGAGACCTGGGGCTCGGCCCCGCGGCCGGCGGGCTCGAGCCTCGTCATCAACGATGACGGCACGTTTCTGGGCTCGGTGTCCGGCGGCTGCGTCGAGGGCGCGGTGGTCACGGAGGCGTTAGATGTGATCGCGAGCGGCCAGCCCAAAATGCTGGAATTCGGCGTTGCCGACGAGACCGCCTGGAATGTCGGCCTGTCCTGCGGCGGCACCATCCGGGTCTTCGTCGAGAAGGTGGGCCAGTCGTGAAGCTCGAGACCCTCAAAGAGCTCAACACCGAGCGCGCCGCGCGCCGTCCGGTGATCCTGGTCACCGATACCGAGAATGGCCAACAGCGGCTGGTCAAGGCCGCCGATTTTGTCACTGACCCCCTGCGCGCTGAACTGACAAAACAATTGCGCATGGGCAAGAGCGGAATGATCGAGGCCGGCGACAAGAAACTGTTTCTCAATGTCTATGCCCCGACGGCAAAGCTCGTGATTGTCGGCGCCGTCCATATCAGCCAGGCCTTGGCGCCGCTGGCGCGCTCGCTCGACTATGACGTCACCGTGGTCGATCCGCGCACCGCGTTTGCAAGCCCGGAGCGGTTTCCGGATGTGCCGCTGATCGCCGAATGGCCCGACGTGGCGTTGCCGCCGCTCGATGTCGATCACTACACGGCATTCGTGGCGCTGACGCACGATCCCAAGATCGACGATCCGGCGCTGCTGCACGCGTTCCAGCGTGACTGCTTCTATATCGGCGCGCTCGGCTCGCGAAAGACCCACGCCAAGCGCGGCGAGCGCCTCCGGGCGCAGGGCGCGAGAGAAGCGGACATCGCGCGCATTCATGCCCCGATCGGCCTGCCCATCGGCGCGGTCTCGCCGTCGGAGATCGCGGTCGCGATCATGGCCGAGATCACCGCGCAATTGCGGCTGCCGGCAAAAGAGAAAGAGGCCGCGGCATGAAATTCGGCCCTGCCAGCCCGATGGAGGCGATGGGCGGCGTCACCGTTCATACGCTGCGCCAGGGATCGCTGGTGCTGAAAAAAGGCACCACCATCGGTCACGCCGAAGTCGAGGCGCTGACCCGCGCCGGCGTCAAGGAAATCGTGGTGGTGCGGCTAGAGGACGGCGACGTCTCCGAGGACGCCGCCGCCGCCAGCATCGCGCAGGCCGTCTCCGGCGACGGCGTCAATGTCGAACGCGCCTTCACCGGCCGCGCCAATCTGTTCGCGGCCAAAGCCGGCGTGCTGGTGGTCGACCGCGCCAAGGTCGACCGCATCAACGGCGTCGATGAGGCCATCACTTTTGCGACTCTCGCCGCTTACAAGCCCGTAGTCGAAGGCGAGATGGTCGCCACCGTGAAACTGATCCCGTTCGGGGTGGAAGCAAAATTGCGCGACGCGGCGGTTCAAGCGGCGAGCGGCGGCGCGCTGCGGATCGCGCCCTATGTGATAAAACGCGTCGGCATTGTCTCGACCTTGCTGCCGGGACTGGCGCCGAAAGTGGTGGAAAAAACCTTGCGGGTCACCGCCGAGCGGCTGGCGCCGGCCGGCGCCACCATCATCGCCGAACGCCGCGTGCCGCATGACGAGGCGGCGCTGGCGGCGTCGATCAAGGAATTGCTCACGCTCGGCGCGGAGCTTGTGATCGTGTTCGGCGCCTCGGCGATTGCCGACCGGCGCGATGTGATTCCGGCGGCGATCACCGGCATCGGCGGCGCCATCGAACATTTCGGCATGCCGGTCGATCCGGGCAACCTGCTGCTGATCGGCTGCGCCGGCAGTGTGCCGGTGCTGGGCGCGCCGGGCTGCGCGCGCTCGCCGGTCGAAAACGGCTTTGACTGGGTGCTGATGCGCCTGCTCGCCGGCCTCAAGGTGACGCGCGCCGAGCTTACCGGCATGGGCGTCGGCGGGCTGTTGATGGAAATCGTGACGCGGCCGCAGCCGCGCGCGAGTCTTGCCGCCGACAGCAACCGCCATGTCGCCGCGGTCATCCTCGCGGCCGGCCGCTCGACCCGGATGGGCGGTCCCAACAAGCTGTTGGCCGAACTCGGCGGCAAGCCGCTGGTGCGAATCGTGACCGAGCAGGCGCTCGCCTCGAAAGCGCAAGACGTGATCGTGGTGACCGGCCATCAGGCCGAGCAGGTCGAGAAAGTTTTGGCTGGCCTGAAGGTGAAATTCGTGCGCAATCCGCATTTTGCAGATGGTCTGGCCAGTTCAGTGCGCGCCGGCATCACCGCGGTGCCGGAAAATGCCGACGGCGCGGTGATTTGCCTTGGCGATATGCCTTTGATCGATGCGCATTTGATCGACCGCCTGATCGAAGCGTTCGCGCCGGACCGCGGCAATCTGATCGCGGTGCCCGTCAGCGACAACCGGCGCGGCAATCCGGTATTGTGGTCGCGGCGCTTCTTCAACGAATTAATGACGCTCGACGGCGATATCGGCGCCCGCCATTTGATCGCGCGGCACAGCGAGGCGGTCGCGGAAGTCCCGGTCGACGGTCACGGCGCGTTTTTGGATATCGATACCCCGCAGGCGCTCGAGGCAGCGCGGCAGGGTTAGCCGCGCCGCCACTTTCAAACTCTCGTTCACCAAGTTGAAACGTCCTCTCCCTTAAGTTTGCGGCCGCAGGGCCCGGGGGAGGGGATTTTGATCGTTTCGACTGCCGTCGCGCAACGCCGCGCGCTGATTGTCCTTGCGCTGACGTTACTGCTCGGCGCGTCGCGATTCGTTACGCAGGCCTGGGCCGCGGGTGCATTTGCGATCGGCAAATGCGGCGCCTATGGCCAGGCCTACGATTATCCGGCCGAGAACACGGCGCGCGCCGCCGCGCTCAAGCAATGCAAGGGCGACTGCACGGCAGTGACGATGAAGCGCGCCTGCGCGGCATTATCGATCGACATGACCAATCCCTGCGGCGCGCACGGTTACGCGATCAAGCCTCACATTTCGGGCTCGCTCAACGAGGCTACGAAAAAATGCTACGAATATGGCGGCAAGGAATGCGTGATCCGCGCCTGGGCCTGCGACGCCAAGGGGTAGCCTTCGTCATTGCTTCGCATCGCCCCGGAATGACGGTAGAAACAACCCATGCATTTCGACACCAAAATCGCGGTCGTGATCCGGACCGACCTTGAGGCGTGGCAGAAGCTCAACGTCGCTTCGTTCCTGACCTCGGGCATCGCGGCGGCGTTTGCCGGATGCATTGGCGAGCCTTACGAAGACGGCTCGGGGACAAAGTATCTCGCGCTGATCGGCCAGCCGATCCTGATCTATGGCGCCGACCGGCCGGCGCTGACCCGCGCGCTCGAGCGGGCGCTGGCGCGGAACGTGACGCCTGCGGTCTATACCGAGGACATGTTCAAGACCACGCATGATGCCGCCAATCGCGCGGCGGTGAGGGCGGTCGGGCGTGCCGATCTCAATCTGGTCGGTCTCGCCATGCGCGCGGAGCGCAAGGTGATCGACAAGATCGTCGATGGATTGAAGTTTCACACCTAGCTGAGCGCTTCAACCTCCGCCGCCAGCGCCTCCGGCGCGGTCAGCGCAACCCAATGTCCGGCATCGGGCAGGATCCTGACCTGCTGGCTGCCGAAAGCGTGCGCGAAACGGACCGGAATGAACTTGTCCTTGTCGCCCCACACCACGCGGCAGGGCACCCGCGCGAGGATGCGTTCACGCATCGCGGCAAATTCCGCGAAAAAACCGGGCTGCATGAATTGCCGGAACTGCCGCAGCGTCGTTCGCTTGGCGTCGCGGTTCATGGCAAAGCTTGCGGCGAAACGGTCGAGTTCCTGTTCGCTCAATTGCGGACACTGCGCGCCAAAAATGCGCTTGAACAGCGCGCCGCCGCGAAGCCGCAGCGCTGCCATTCCGAGCGACGAGCGTATCTTGCCAGCGAGCGAGGTATCGCCCCATTGCCGCGCGATCGGAAACCACGGAAAGCCGTCGAATGCGACCGTGTTGGTGATGACCATGCCGCGCAAGCGGCCGAGATTGGCGGCGGCCCAGGCGGTGCCGACCATGCCGCCGGTGTCGTGCACGACCAGGATCACGGGCCCGGCAATCCGCATCGCCTGCAAGACCGCATCCACGAACCGCATCTGATCTTTGAGGCTGTAAGTGAAGGCCGCCGGTGGCTCCGGCGATTTTCCATAGCCGGGAAAATCGGGCGCGATGCATCGATAGCGACCGGCGAGCTTGCCGATCAATAGCGCCCATTCGTCGGCGTTGTCGGGGTTGCCATGGAGCATCAGCACCACGGGGCCCAAACCTGCCTCCAGCACGCGCGTGCTGATGCCGAATTCGGAAAGGCAGATGTTGCGCGCTTCGATCGCTGGCGTATCCATTCTCGTTTCCCGACCTGTTTACGACGGCTCGGCCGCCGTGATCGCAGCCTCGCGGCGGCGCTGAATTGCCAAACCGGCGATTGTTCGTTAAAGATACATACAGAATGTATGTTTATGAGTCAAGCCAAGGCCAGTTCAGCGGAGGCGGGCGAGGCGAGTTGATCTTCGCGAGCGATCGTCCAATAGCTACGGCATGAAGATGACGAAGACAGCGCAAACCGCGGCCACCAAAGCCAGGCTCGAAACGGTCGCGCGCGAAATATTCGCGGAGCGCGGATTTGAAGCGGTCAGCGCCGAAGAGCTGGTGGCCAAAGCCGAGGTGACGCGGGGCGCGCTTTATCACCATTACGACGGCAAGGAGGGGCTGTTCGCGGCCGTGGTCGAGACGGTGATGCGGGAATTGCACGCCGAGCTGGTTCGCGAAACCGCCGCGCTGGCCGATCCGCTCCTGGCGCTCGAGCGCGGCATCGGCGTTTTCCTCAAAGCCTGCTCTGAACCCGCCATGCAGCGAATATTGCTGGTCGACGCACCGGCGGTGCTTGGCTGGCAGCGATGGCGGGAGATGGATGCGAAATACGGGTTGGGCCTGATCAGGCAGGCGCTGTCGGCCGCGGTTTCGATGGGCCTGTTGGAGAAGCGGGAGGTCGATGTGCTCGCCCATCTTCTGCTGGGGTCGCTGACGGAAGCAGCCATGGTCATTGCCCGATCGCCGAACCCGTCAAAAGCGCGCAAGGCGGCGGAGCGGGCGCTGGCCTCGATGATCGAAGCTTGCCGCGTCAGGTGAGGCCTTGCGGCCACGTCGACGGCGGGTCGCGCCCGCGCAACCCATCTCCCGAAGCCGAATAACGGCGACGTGACCGGCGTCGACACCGCTTCAATTGACAGTGACTGACCGGTCAGTCATAATTGGATGGTATCAAGTTCGCGAACCGCAGCAAGGGAGGGAGACCCGTCGATGCCAGCCAAGCGCCGTCGCGCCGAGAAGGCCGCGCCAGTCCAGCCGCCAGCGCCGGCCCTGCCGGGGTCCATCTCGCCAAAACCCGCGTCCAGCCGCGCCGCTCGCGCGGCGGAGCGGCGCCAGGCCATCATCGAGGCGGCGCTGGATGAATTCATCGCGCGCGGCTATGCCGCGACCCGGCTCGACGATGTCGCCAGCCGCGCCGGCGTCGCCAAGGGCACGATCTATCTCCACTTCGCCGACAAGGAGACGCTGTTTCAGGAGCTGGTGCGGACCGCGCTGGTGCCGCTGATCGGACGGCTTGCCGCGCCGCCGCCGCCGGGCGGATCGGTCCGTGCCGCGCTCGAGAATTTCGCGCAGACCTTTGCGCGGGAGGTGGTATCGACGCGGCGCGGCGACATCCTTCGCCTGATCGTCGCCGAGGGGGCGCGGTTTCCGAGCGTCGCCGACTTCTATTACCGCGAGGTGGTGTCGCGCGGCCTCGCCGGCATGCGGGCGCTGATCGAACTCGGTATTGCAAGCGGCGAAATCCGGAACGAAGGCCTGGCGCAATTTCCGCAGATCGTGGTCTCCCCCGTCATTGTCGCCGTGATCTGGCAGGGACTGTTCGCCCGGCACGCGCCGCTCGACGCGAGCGAAATGTTTCGCGTCCATCTCGACCTGATTTTCGGCGAACGGAGGGCGGCATGACCTCGTCGCGAAAGGCCCAGCGAATCTTGGCAGCGCTTGTGCTGGCGGCAATGCTCGCCGGCTGCAACGAGCGCCGGGATCCCCGCTTTCAGGGCTGGGTCGAGGCCGACATGATCTTCGTCAGCCCCGACGAAGCCGGACGCGTGACCAAGCTCAGCGTCCGCGAAGGCGATGAGGTGAAGGCCGGCGACCAACTCTATTCCGTGGACGACGATCTGCAGCTGGCGGACTTGAACCAGAACAAGGCCACGCTTGCCAACGCGCAGCAGAGCTATGACCGCGCCGCCTCCTTGAGCAAGACCGGCTCCGGGACCCAGGCCAATCTCGACGCCGCGGTTTCCGCGCTCCGCGTCGCCGAAGCGCGTGTGGTCACCTCGCAGACGCGGCTGGCGCGGCGCAACGGTTTTGCACCCGTCAGCGGCATCATTCAGCAGATCTATTTTCGCGAGGGCGAGATGGTGCAGGCGCAGCGGCCGGTGCTCTCGATCATGCCGCCCGGCAACATGAAGCTGCGGTTCTTCGTGCCGGAAACCGAGCTGCCAAAACTTGCGATCGGCGACGAGGTGCGGGTGACCTGCGACAACTGCTCGGCCGACCTTACCGCGAGGATCTATTTCATCGCGACCACGGCGGAATATACCCCGCCCGTCATCTATAGCCTCGAGGAGCGCAACAAGCTCGTCTACCTGATCCAGGCGCGCCCCGCGCGGCCCGATGCACTCCGCGTCGGCCAGCCGATCAGCGTGTTCGTCAACGCCAAGACTCCTGTTGCGGAAAAGCAATGACCGCGCTGCCTCCTTCCGCGTCCGACATCGTGATCGACGTCAAAGGCCTGACAAGATCCTTTGGCGGCCGCGAGGTCGTGCATGATCTGTCGATGCAGGTGAAGCGCGGCACCATCTATGGCTTCCTCGGCCCCAATGGCAGCGGCAAGACCACCACCATCCGCATGCTCTGCGGCCTGCTGACGCCCGACAGCGGCGAGGGCACCTGTTTGGGTTACGACATCCGCCGTGACGCCGACAAGATCAAGCGCCAGGTCGGCTACATGACGCAGCGCTTTTCGCTGTACCAGGATTTGTCGGTACGCGAGAATCTCGAATTCGTCGCCAGGCTCTATGGCGTGCCCGATGCGCGCGGCACCGCGCGCGAAATGATAAGACGGCTCGGGCTTAACGGGCGCGAGGAACAACTCGCCGGCGAACTTTCCGGCGGCTGGAAGCAGCGGCTGGCGCTCGGCGCCTGCACGCTGCCCAATCCGCAATTGCTGCTGTTGGACGAACCGACCGCCGGTGTCGACCCGAAAGCGCGGCGCGATTTCTGGAACGAGATCCATGCGCTGGCGGCCGCCGGGCTGACGGTGTTGGTCTCCACCCACTACATGGACGAGGCCGAGCGCTGTCACGAGATCGCCTATATCGCCTATGGACATTTGCTGGCGCATGGCACTGTCGATGAGGTGATCGCGAAATCGGCGCTGACCACCTATACGGTGACCGGCGACGACCTTCACAAGCTGCAGGACGAACTCACCGGCAAGCCCGGTATCGACATGGTGGCGCCGTTCGGCACCAGCCTGCACGTCTCCGGCCGCGACCGGGAAGCGCTGGAATCAACCATCGCGCCCTATCGGGCGGACCCGCGATGGCATTGGCAGCAGAGCGAGCCGTCGCTGGAGGATGTCTTCATCGAGCTGATGACCCGTTCGAAGGATAATTTCCAATGAGCGTGATTGCCGAGCGAGCCGCCGATCGAAGCGAAGCCAGCGAGCCCAGGTTCGGCTTCTGGCGGCGCAGCTTTGCGATGGTGATCAAGGAATTCATCCAGCTCAAGCGCGACCGCGTCTCGTTCGGCATGATCGTGATGATCCCGGTGATGCAATTGCTGCTGTTCGGCTACGCCATCAACACCACGCCGCGCAATCTGCCCACGGCAGTCCTGCTGCAGGAGGACTCCGACCTCGCGCGCTCGATCCTGAAAGCGCTGGAAAACACAGCCTATTTCCACTTCACCCACGAAGTGCACGACGTCGCGGAGTTCGACAATCTCTTGCAGTCGGGCAAGGTCCTGTTCGGCGTGGAAATCCCGCGCGGGTTCGAGCGTGCGGTGCGCCGCGGCGATCATCCGGCGCTGTTGGTCGCCGCCGACGCCACCGATCCGGTGGCGGCGAGTTCGGCGCTGTCGGCGCTCAGCGTCGTGGTGCAGACCGCGCTCGAGCACGATCTGTTCGCGGGCGATCCGCCGTCGCTGCCGTTCGAGATCCGCGCGCATGCGCGCTACAACCCGGCGGCCTCCTCGCGGCTCAATATCGTGCCGGGCCTGGTCGGCACCATCCTGACCATGACCATGCTGATCTTCACGGCCCTATCAGTGACCCGCGAAATCGAGCGCGGCACCATGGAGAGCCTGTTGTCGATGCCGATCAAGCCTGTCGAAGTGATGTTCGGCAAGATCATTCCCTATGTGCTGGTCGGCTTCGTCCAGGCCACCCTGATCGTGGGCATCGGCGTCTTGCTGTTCGGCGTTCCCGTGCGCGGCAGCCTCACCCTGCTGGCACTGCTCTCGACATTGTTCATCACCACCAATCTTTCGATCGGCTACACGTTCTCGACCATCGTGCAGAACCAGCTGCAGGCGATGCAATTGTCGATGATGTTCTTCCTGCCCTCGATCCTGTTGTCCGGCTTCATGTTTCCGTTCGCGGGCATGCCGATCTGGGCGCAATATATCGGCGAAGGCCTGCCGCTGACGCATTATGTGCGGATCGTGCGGGCCATCATGCTGAAGGGCGCGACGCTGCAGAATTTGCAATATGACACAATTGCACTGATTGCACTGATGTTGTTCGCCATGACCATCGCGGTGACGCGCTTCCGCCGCACGCTCGATTGATGCTAGATGCCGACTGTCATTCCGGGGCGATGCGAAGCATCGAACCCGGAATCTCGAGATTCCCCGATGTGCAATTGCACATCTGAGGTCTGGTCCTCGGGACCATCCCGGAAATGACGGTGTAATTTGATGGCTGCGTTCTGGGGAAAAAAGGCAAGCACGAGACGGCCGGCGGTGTCGGCCGAGTTCGATCATGCGCTGATGCGCGAGGTGATGCAGACCGAACTTATCCGGGTTAAGGCGCTCATCATCACCGCTGTTTCTCTCCTCGTCATTCTCTGGACCATCGATCTGATCGACCCAAGGGGGCTCGATCGCATCTGGCGGGGAAGGTTTCAGCCGACCTATCTCAATTACATCCTGATCCCGTTTATCCTGTTCGAGCTCTGGGTGCATGGCAATATCCAGAGGCATCTGAAACTCGACCGCGATGTGGCCCTGATCCGGCGATATCTGGGTGTGCTGATCGAGACCTCGCTGCCGACCGTGGCGCTGGCTGTGCATATCCAGAAGATGGGGCCGGTCGAGGCGCTCGGCTTCGTGATGCCGTTCGCCTATTTCATCTTCATCATCCTCTCGACGCTGCGGCTCGATTTCTGGCTTTCGACCTTCACCGGTTTCGTGGCGGCAGCGGAGCTGTTTTGTATCGCGATGTTCTATCACCCGGCAGCGACCACCGACCCTTCGCCCGACGGTTTTTACCACGGCGCGCGCAGCATGATGCTCTTGATTTCAGGGGTTTTGGCGGGCGCGGTCGGGGTTCAGTTGCGCCGTCAGTTCGCAGCCAGCATCATGGCCGCGACCGCGCGCGACCGTGTCACCAATCTGTTCGGCCAGCACGTTTCGCCGCAGGTAGCCGAGCGGCTCCTGCTCGAGGGCCCGAGCACCGACAGCGACATTCGCCGGGTCGCCGTGATGTTCGTCGATTTCCGCAGCTTTACCGCAGCGGCGCGCTCGCGCTCGCCCAAGGACGTCGTCGACCGGCTCGACGGCGCGTTCGCGGTGCTGGTCGAAATCCTCGACCGTCACGGCGGCATCGTCAACAAATTCCTGGGCGATGGTTTTCTGGCGCTGTTCGGCGCGCCGTTCGAGGTCGCCGACGCCGCCCATCACGCGGTCGCAGCCGCCCGCGAAATGCTCACCGCGATGGAACACATCAACGAGGCCTCGCATTGGCCGCTCCGCATCGGCATCGGCATTCATGTCGGCGAAGTGGTCGCGGGCAATATCGGCTCGCCCCGGCGCAAGGAATATACCGTGATCGGCGACACCGTGAATTTTGCCTCGAGGCTGGAGGCGCTCAACAAGGAATTCAATTCGCAGCTCTTGATCTCGGCCGCGGTTCGCGACGCGCTCGGCGAGGACGGCCGCGACGCAGTCTCGCTCGGCGAAGTCCCGGTCAAGGGCTATGACCAGCCTATGACGGTTTGGCAGTTGGGATAAAAGGAGACATCACATGCAACGGCGTTATATCACCGTGGACGTTTTCACCGACCGCGCCTTTGGCGGCAATCCGCTGGCCGTGGTGCTGGATGCCGGCGGGCTCTCGACCGCGCAGATGCAGGCGATTGCATCGGAGTTCAATTATTCCGAGACCACCTTCGTGCTGCCGCCGCGCGATAGCGCGCATCACGCGCAGGTTCGGATTTTTACCGTACGCTCCGAAATCCCGTTCGCGGGCCATCCCAATGTCGGGACGGCTTTTGTGCTGGCGACGCAGATGACAAAACCGCCTGGGCGATTCCTGTTCGAGGAAGGCGCCGGTCTCGTGCCGGTTGAAATTCTGAAAGAGCAGGGCAAGGCGGTTGGCGCCGAACTCACCGCGCCGCAGCCGCTCAAGAAGCTGACGACGTTTAGCGCCGAACAGGCGGCCGCTTGCCTGTCGCTGTCGGCAGCCGATGTGAGAACCGACCGGCATCCGCCGCTGATTGCTTCCGTCGGGCTGCCGTTCCTGATGGTGGAATTGAACGCGCGCGAGGCGCTGAGACGTGCAAAACCCGACGCTGCCGCGTTTGCCCGCATTTTCCCCTGCGACGGCAGTGACGCGGTCTATTTCTATACGCGCGACGTGCCGCCGTCCGAACGGCCCTGCGACCTGCAGGCGCGGATGTTTCACCCGGGATCGAGCGGGCTTTCCGAAGATCCCGCCACCGGCAGCGCCACCGTCGCCGCCGCGGCGCTGCTCGCCGATCTCGCGGGCGAACGCGACGGCGAATTGAAACTGCGCATCGGCCAGGGCGTCGATATGGGGCGGCCGAGCTTGCTCCTGACGCGGGTGCGGAAGGAAAACGGCGTCGTCGCATCCGCCCATGTCGGCGGGCATTGCGTGCCGATGATGGAAGGAACTTTTCGATTGGCGGGGGAGGGGTGATGAGCGAACCTGCACCATCCACCGTCATTGCGAGGAGCCAACGGGTCGCGCGAACGCGCGCCCGATGACAGGCTCCGCGACGAAGCAATCCAGCTTTTCATCCGTAGAACGAAAGCTGGATTGCATCGCGGAGCCTGTCATCGGGCGGCGCCTTGCGCCGACCCGTTGGCTCGCAATGACGGTTAGACTTGCGGCGCGACCAAATTCTCGATTCTGACCCCGTCACGATCCCCGATGATCTCGGCGATCCATTGCCGGTGGCAATGCAGATGGTCGCGCTCGTAGCAGAGGATGCACACGGGCCCGGACTTCCTGACCAGCGCCGACAACTCGTCGAGTTCTTCTTTCGCCTGCGGCGTCTTCAGGTGCTTCGCATAGATCTTGTGCAGCGCGTCGAACTTGCCGCTGCGCGCGGCCTCGCGGCCGTCCTTGGGCGTGCCGAGGCCGCGCAGGTGCAAATAGGAAATACCGCGCTCGTCGAGCCCCGCGGCAAGCTGGTTTTTTGAAAACCCGGGACGGCGCGAAGACGCGACCGCGCGCACATCGACCAATAGTTTTATGCCGGCCTGCTCGAGTTCGTCGAGCACGGCCTTGGCGGGCGTCTGTTCATAGCCGATGGTGAAGAGTTTTTTCGCCTTGGCCATTTGCCGTCCACTTATTTCACCCGTTCGATCAATTCCATCGCGCCTGATGGCGCGCGCACCTTGCCCTCGTGGATCACATAGGCGAACACATCGCGCGGGGCTTTTTTGGTGCTTGCCGGAGCAACACGCGGCAGATCGTCCGGCTCGCCGCCATCGGCCCATAATTGCAGCCGCTTCGCCCAGGCATCGAGCGCCTTTGGCGGATAGCAGGTCGCGATCTCGTCATTGCCCTTCTGCAGCCGGGCATAAACAAAATCTCCGGCGACATCAGCGATCGCCGGATAGCTGCCATGTTCCGCAAACACGACGGGCGTTTCAAATTTGCGCAACAACGCGATGAACTCGGGTACGCAAAAACTGGCGTGGCGGACCTCAACCACATGGCGGAGGTCGCGACCCTCGAGCCTGCGCGGCAGTAATTCCAAAAACTTGCCGAAGTCGGATTCGTCGAATTTCTTGGTCGGCGCGAATTGCCAGAGCACCGGGCCGAGCCGGTCGCCGAGTTCCAGCACGCCGGTATTGTAAAAATACTTGATGGAATCGCCGGCCTCCGCCAGCACCCGGCGATTGGTGGCGAAGCGCGGCCCCTTCACCGAAAACACAAACCCGTCCGGCACCTCGCGCGCCCATTTCCTAAAACTCTCCGGCTTCTGCGAGCCGTAATAGGTGCCGTTGATCTCGATCGAGGTCAGCTTTGACGCCGCGTATTCGAGCTCCTTCGCCTGCGTCAGCTTTTCCGGATAAAACACCCCGCGCCATGGTGCAAAGGTCCAGCCGCCGACGCCGATATAGATTTTTCCGGAATTTTTTGAGGCGGATTTTGCAGGCGCTTTGGTTTCATGCGCCTTGGCGACGGGCGTCTTGGTTTCAGCCGGCTTGGTTGCAGCCGTCTTGCTTGCAGGCGTCTTCTTGGCGGGGGCTTTGGGGGTCTTGCTCACCGGCTACTCTCGTCGCGAACGGAACCTGGTCTCCCCGAGCCTAGTCAAATCAATCGTGATTGGCCAGTTCGCTCCGGACAGCGCCTTGGCGTTTACGGCAGTCCGGCGTTCACGCTAGGATGATCAAAAAAGGAGAACAAGATGCGGTCGATTATTCTGGCGGTTATCGCGATGTTGCCTTCTGTTGCCATGTCCAATGTTGGCTTGGCCGGCGAGATCGACGAAGCGCACCGGGACGCGGTTGTGGGGCGGGACTCCTACTGGAATTGCCTCGCGCAGGAGTATAACCGCGACAGCAACAAGGGCCTGTCGGGCCAGGATTTTACATCTCTGATCGCCAGCGTTTGTCCGTCCGAGCGGCAGAATTTTCGGGTGACGCTGGTGGATTATCTTTCGATGCAGTTCCCCGACGTCGACGCGGGAGCGCATATGACCACCGCCAACAGCGCCATCGCGGCGGCGCAAAAGGACATCGTGACGGCCTTCATCAAGCACAAGGCGCCGAAATAGCTTGGCCAAATTGGAAATTGCTTGGCCAGATTGTCAGCGAAGCGTTGTATGTCTATTTCCTCGGGGTGAGTTTTTAAGGGGCGGCCGGGATATCGAGATGGACTCGGAAAAAGTAGCAGGCATTTTGGGTGCGATCGTCGCGGCAGCCGTGCTGGGGATGGCGTTTTTCTACGTGCCGATCGGACAAATCAGCAAGCCCCAAACGCAGATTCAAAAGACTGAACAGCCGACGAAACCGGCCCCGCCGGCGGTCAGGGGGCCGGTGATCAGAGAGGTGCCTCAATAGGCCGCAGACGCTGGGCCCGAGCAGGAGCCCCTTGCGGACGGCCCGGATCATCCCTATCTGGTTACTAACGGCGACGTCGATGCTTGATAGCTCCGGCGCTGGGACGACCACTGAATAGATCGGCTGCGCCGGATGTACGCGCGCCCCTGTTCGTGGTCGTTGGCATTTTGGGGCCTGTTTTGGGCCGTTTTTAAGCTCCTCCGACCCCCGTTTCGGGAACTGCGCCTTGGCTTCCCCTGGCGGCGCGGATATACGCTTGGCCGTCATGAATGAAGCCATCAGACCGGGCCCCGAAAGCCAGCCGCAGGCAGTCGCCTCGCCCGAGCTTTCGGTCGTCGTCCCCACCTTCAACGAGCGCGACAACGTCTTAACGCTGTTCCGGCGGCTGGAGACCGCGCTTGCGGGCAAGGCCTTTGAAGTCATCTTCGTCGACGACAATTCCCCCGACGGCACCTGGGACGTCGTGCGCGGGCTGGCGCGGCAGGATTCGCGGGTCCGCTGCATCCGGCGGATCGGGCGGCGCGGCCTGTCGGGCGCGTGCATCGAGGGCATCCTGGCCTCGAGCGCGGCCTGTGCGGCGGTGATCGATGCCGACCTGCAGCATGACGAGACGCAGCTTAAAAAGATGCTGGCGCTTTTGCAGGGCAATGAGGCCGATCTCGTGGTCGGCAGCCGCTACATCGAAGGCGGCAGCGCCGACAGTTTCAACAAGCAGCGTGCCGGCGCCAGCGCGCTCGCGACCGAAGTCGCGCGGCGCGTGCTGCGGGTCAAGATCGCCGATCCCATGAGCGGCTTCTTCATGATCCGCCGCGAGCGGTTCGAGCAATTGGCGCCGCAGCTCTCCACGCAAGGATTCAAGATACTGCTCGATATCATCGCCACCGCGCACGGCGATCTTCGCGTGAAGGAAATCCCCTACACCTTCGGCTCGCGGCTGCACGGCGAGAGCAAGCTCGATTCGATGGTGGCGCTGGATTTTCTGGGGCTGGTGCTCGCGAAACTGACGAATGACGTGGTGTCGTTGCGCTTCCTGTTGTTTGCGATGGTCGGATCGACCGGCCTGTTCGTGCATCTGGCCGCGTTGTTCGTCGCGCTCAATATTCTTGGCTGGCCGTTCCCGCAGGCGCAGGCCTGCGGCGCGGTGGTCGCCATGACCAGCAATTTCATCCTCAACAATTTTCTCACCTATCGCGACCAGCGCCTGAAGGGTTTTGCCATTTTGCGCGGTCTGTTGCTGTTTTATCTCGTCTGCAGCGTTGGGCTGTTCGCCAATGTCGGCGTCGCATTCTCGGTTTACGACAAGCAGCCGATCTGGTGGCTGGCCGGTGCGGCCGGCGCGCTGATGGGCGTGGTGTGGAATTACGCGATGTCCGGGCTGTTTGTCTGGCGCAAGCGATGAACGTTTAGATGACTCCAAGCGATTTGCGGCTCGTCCGCACCACGGCGATGACGATATCGGCGCTGGTAGCGCTGCGGCTGGCCGCAGCCGCCTGGACCCCGCTGACGTTCGACGAAGCCTATTACTGGATGTGGTCGAAACATCTCGCCGGCGGCTATTACGATCATCCGCCTGGCGTCGCCGCGGTGATCCGGCTCGGCACCATGATCGCCGGCGACACCGAACTCGGCGTGCGGCTGGTGTCGATCTTGCTGGCGCTGCCGATGAGCTGGGCGGTGTTTCGCACCGCCTCGATCCTGTTCGGCGGCTTCCGGGTGGCTGCGACCGCTGCCATCCTGCTCAATGTCACGCTGATGGCCGCCATCGGCACGCTGATCGTGACCCCGGACGCGCCGCTGTTGGTGGCCTCGAGCTTTGTGCTGTTTGGTCTGGCAAAAGTGCTGGAGACCGGGCGCGGCGCCTGGTGGCTGGCGGTCGGCGCCGCGGTCGGCGCAGCGCTGTTGTCAAAGTACACGGCGATGTTTTTCGGCCCGGCGATCCTGATCTGGCTGATCGCCGTCCCAAAATTGCGGCGCTGGCTGCTCTCGCCCTGGCTCTATCTCGGCGGCCTGGTTTCGCTGGCGTTATTCTCGCCGGTCATTCTGTGGAACGCCGATCACCACTGGGTCTCCTTCATCAAGCAGATCGGGCGGGCAAGAATTGAGGATTTCAGGCCCGCCTTCATCGGCGAATTGATCCCGACCCAGATCGCGTTCGCAACACCGCTGGTTTTCATCCTCGGCGTGATGGGACTTTACGCGCTCGCAAGGCGCAATGCCGGCGCATCCGCCGCGCGCGTGCTGATCAACGCGACCTTCTGGACCATCGTGGCGTATTTCGTCTGGCATTCGCTGCACGCCCGCGTCGAGGCGAACTGGTTCGCGCCGGTCTATCCGGCCTTCGCGATCGCGGCCGCGGTCGCCGCCAACATCGCGCGATGGGAGAGGCGCCAGCAGCGCATCGTCGATTTCTGCGCGCGCTGGGCCCCGCCGGTCGGCATCGTGATGTTCGCGCTTCTGATCGTGCAGGCCGATACCGGCATGCTGTCGGGCTACCGCCGCGACGCCACCGTGCGCAGTGTCGGCGTCGGCTGGCGCGAACTCGCCTCCGGGATCGAAGCGGTGCGCGCGCGCGTCGGTGCAGCCTGCGTGCTGGCGCCGGATTACGGCACCACCGGCTGGCTCGCCTTCTATCTGCCCAAAGGCACCTGCGTGGTGCAGCCGACGCAGCGCATCCGTTGGGTCAACATGCCCGAGCCGGACCCGGCGCTGCTGAGGGGCAAGCTACTCTATGTCGACGAGGCGCGGCCCGGCGGGCGGCCGTATCTGAAGGACGCGTTCACGCAGGTTGAGCTGGTCGCGGAGCTGCCGCGCAAGCGCGGGCCTTTGACGATCGAGACCTACGCGCTGGATCTGTTGGAGGGGCCGAAGGGCGAAGTGCTCGATCCCTCTCCGCCGCCGGAACTGGAGTGACGGGGGACACGCAATCTCACCCCGTCATTGCGAGCCAACGGGTCGGCGCAAGGCGCCGCCCGATGACAGGCTCCGCGAAGCAATCCAGCTTTGTTACCCGGAAACAGAAAGCTGGATTGCTTCGTCGCTGCGCTCCTCGCAATGACGTGGCGGGAGAGGCGGAAAAAATATTCCGCCGTCCTGTCGGATCGCTCCTCGGCAAAACGTCTTGTAGCCTGGGAACATCCAAAGCCACCAAGCCGGAGGTCATGCCATGAGCAGTTCCACCCAGAAATCCGCCGATATTTCCGCCTTGAAGCCCGCCGCCGAGCTCGCCCGCTTAAGCGGTTTTCGTTTTCCCAACGAAAGCGCCGAATATCGCCGCGCCCGCGAGGGGTTGCTGGCGGAAGAGATCGAGCTTCGCCGCCACATCGAACGCGTCGCCGAGCAGCGCCGCGCGCTGCCGCCGGGCGGTGAGGTCAAGAAGAATTACGCGTTCGAGGGCGAAGCGGGGCCTCTAGGCTTCGCCGAGCTATTCGGCAACAAGGACACGCTCGTGGTCTACAATTACATGTATGGCCCGCAGCGCGAACGGCCGTGCCCGATGTGCACGTCATTGCTGAGCGCATGGGACGGCGAGGTGCCGGACATTCTTCAGCGTGTCGGGCTTGCGATCGTGGCGCGCTCGCCGATCGAACGGCTGAAAGCATTCAAGCGCGAGCGCGGCTGGCATCATCTGCCGCTATACTCGGACATCTCCGGCGAGTTCAGCCGCGATTATCATGGGTTAACCAAGGACGGCGGCGATGACGCCGCGTTCAACGTGTTCACGCGGCGGCCGGAAGGAAACGGGGTCACAATCAGGCATTTTTGGGGCGGCGAGATGAACGGCGCTTCCGCCGATCCCGGACAGGATCCGCGCGGCGCGCCGGACCTGATGCCGCTCTGGACGATTTTGGACGTGACGCCGGAGGGCAGGGGAACCGACTGGTATCCGAAGCTCAATTATTGAGAGCGCGAGCCCCGCGCGCCCCGTAATTTTGCGGGCGCGCGGGGCTTGCGTTAACGCTATTTCCCACCGCCCAACATCTGCCCGCACTTAATCTGCATTTAACTAAAAGTCGCCTTAATGACGCTCCGCGCCTCTGCGAGATGCTCTGCCGGGACTTCCCCGTGCGGCGGCATCGAGAGGAACAAAGTGGACATTGTGTGGGCGCAAGGTGAATGAGTACGAGTGCGTGTGTTGAGTTCGCGGCGTTCAAGCCAAGACGTTCATCCCGAAAAACCATCTCGCAGAACCTCTTCGGCGGCGCCGCCATCGCCTGCCTCGTGCTCGGCTGTGGTTGGACCGTCTATACCAACATCCTGGCGGCCAGCGTCTATCCGTCGCTCGGCAGCGCCCGCTACGACGAGCCCGTAATCAAGTCGCAGCCCAGGCTCGCCGCGCGGTCCGCAACACAGGCCGTCAACGAGGTGTTTGCGGCGCTGCCTGATGCGGCTCCGGTGATTTCGAAGCCGGCAACCGTCGCACCGATCACGCCGCCCATGTTCAACGAACGGTTTGCAGCGTCCGAGGCGCAAGGCGTGCCGTCGAACGCAGCGAACGCATCCCCGCCGGGCGAGGCGCCGAAGCTCGCGTCCAAGGAAACCTCCAAGACCTCCTCGCTCGCGGCAAAAGTCGCCGAGGCGCCGAAGAAGGAAACCTCGCCGGCGCCGGTCAAGGTTGCCGCACTTCCCGTTCCGCCGCCCCCGGGCGAGGCCAAGACCGCGAACAGCGCAGGCATGACGGTCCGCGACATGGCGCAACGCGCAAAAGCGGCCGTGATGTCGATCGCCTCCACCGAGAAGCGGACGGTCTTTGAAAAGCTCTGGGGCAAGCAGCCGTCGCAGGGCTCGCTGCTGGCCTATGCCTCCGCCGACGCCAGCATCACCGGCAGCCTCGGGCAAAACCAGAACCCGGCGCTCGGCGGATCGGCGCCCTATGATCGCTCGACCGCGGTCTATGATATCTCCGCGCACATGGTCTATCTGCCCGACGGCACCAAGCTGGAAGCCCATTCCGGCCTCGGCGACAAGCTCGACGATCCATCTTCGGCGAAGATCAGGATGCGCGGGGTGACGCCGCCGCATATCTACGAATTGAAGCCGCGCGAGGCGCTGTTTCACGGCGTGCCGGCGTTGCGGCTAACCCCGATCGGCGGCGAGGAGGCGATCTACGGCCGCAGCGGGTTGCTCGCGCATAGCTTCATGCTCGGCGCCAACGGCGATTCCAACGGCTGCGTCTCGTTCCGCGACTACAACGCCTTCCTCAACGCCTACCGCAATCAGGGCATCAAGCGCCTCGCCGTGGTCGCACGGGTGGAGTGAGTCCTATATTGCCGGCTATTTGCTTTTGACGCCGAGCGTTGCATATTGACGTTCGTCTTTCCGGCTAATCCGGCTGGTTCGTGCGGAACGCCCATTTCATGACGCTGGCTCAGGAAGCAAAATCAGAATCGCCGTGGGCGATTGGAGGGCTTGTCGCCCTCAGCTTCGTCCTGATGGTTCTGTTGCTGTCGCTCCCGCTGCTGGTTCGCACGTTCCTGTTCCAGCCCTTCAATATTCCATCCACCTCGATGATGCCGACATTTCTGTTGGGCGATTATTTCTTCGTTTCGAAATATGCCTATGGTTTTCCGGCGCCGCTGTCGTCGGGACGCATTTTAGGGTCGGAGCCGGCCCGCGGCGACGTGGTCGCGTTCTTGTTGCCGAAGGATACTTCAACCGTTTTCATCAAGCGCGTGGTGGGATTGCCGGGCGATCGCATTCAAATGAAGCAAGGGTTGCTTCACATCAACGGCGTTCCCGTAGCGCGCGACCGTCTGGCCGATTTCGTTGGCCTGGATCCCTGTGGATCGGATGCTCGGGCCAATACGAAGCACTGGCGCGAAACCCTGCCGAACGGGGCGAGCTATGAGATCCTGGATTGCGTCGATAACGGCTTTTACGACAACACCAACGTCTACACCGTGCCTTCAGGCCATTTCTTCATGCTCGGCGACAACCGCGACAATTCGACCGACAGCCGGGTGCTTTCGACGGTCGGTTATGTGCCACGGGAAAATATCATCGGCCGTGCCGGGCTGATCTTCTTTTCCCGCTCCCCGTCAGCGGTGCGTTGGGGTCGGATCGGCCAGTTCGTTCATTGAGCGGTTGGTTCCCCCGAGGCTGAACAAGGCTATCACCAAACGATGTCACAACCTGATTTCCAACCAACGCTGATCGGCCCGACCGTGACGGTCAGACCGATCATGGCCTCAGACTGGCCCGAGCTGTTCGCAGCCGGCTCCGATCCGGAGATCTGGAAGGTGCATCCCTCTCCCGATCGCTACACCGAGCCGGCCTTCAGGGCGTATTTCGACAGCGCGGTCGCCTCGAAAATGGCGTTTGTGTTCGTCGACCGGTCGACCGGCGCCCTGATCGGCTCGAGCCGCTATCACGGCTATGACGCCGAACGGAGCGAGATCGAGATCGGCTGGACGTTTGTAGTCCGCTCCCATTGGGGTGGGGCGACCAATCGCGAGGTCAAGCGCCTGATGCTCGACCACGCCTTCACGTCAGTCGATACCGTCATCTTCTGGGTGGGCGAGAAAAACTGGCGCTCGCAGGGTGCGATGAAAAAGATCGGCGGCGTGCGGCGCGACGGGCTCTTTACCCGGGAGTCGTCCGGTGCGGTGCCGTATTTCATCTTCGAAATCGGCAAGAGCCGATATCAGCAGGGCGGCCGGGCGCTGGTCGAGTGAAGTTTCTATGGCACTATCATTCGTCATTCCGGGGCACGCCACTTCGCGCGAGCCCGGAATCCATAACCCCCGATGCCCGCGATGGCGTACTGCGTCTATCTACTTGCGAACAGGAAGCACGGCACGCTTTATCTCGGCGTGACAAACGACATCGTGCGGCGTGTACGAGCATCGAACCAAGATCGTTCAGGGCTTTACGAAACGATACGGCGTCGACAAACTTGTCTGGTTCGAAATCTATGACGACGTAACGACCGCGATCGCCCGCGAAAAAGAACTCAAGAAATGGCGGCGCGACTGGAAGATCCGGCTGATCGAAGAGCAGAATCCGGGCTGGGTGGATCTTTATCCCGGTATTTCAAACTGACATTGGGGGTTATGGATTCCGGGCCCGCGCCAAGTGGCGCGTCCCGGAATGACGACTGAGTTCTTGGCGTCGCGGTTCGCTTCACGGGGCTACGCTGACAACGCCTACGCCAGTAACGAAAAAACCCCGGCATCGCTGCCGGGGTTTTGCGTCGTCGTAATCGGCTGTACGGCCGGATCAGAAATCCATGCCGCCCATGCCGCCGCCGGGGGGCATGCCGCCGGCGCCGGCGCCGGTGTTCTTCTTCGGCATTTCGGCCACCATGGCTTCGGTGGTGATCAGGAGCGCGGCAACGGAGGCCGCGTTCTGGATCGCCGCACGCACCACCTTGGTCGGGTCGATGATGCCCTTCTTGACGAGATCGCCATATTCGCCGGTCTGCGAGTCGAAACCGTAGGAATACTGGTCCTTCTCGAGGATCTTGCCGACGATCACGGAACCGTCTTCACCGGCATTGATCGCAATCTGGCGGGCCGGCCAGGACAGCGCCTTGCGCACGATCTCGACGCCGGTCTTCTGGTCGTCGTTCTTGGTGCGGATGCCCTTGAGGTGCTCGGAGGCACGCAGCAGAGCGACGCCGCCGCCCGGCACGATGCCTTCTTCAACGGCCGCGCGGGTCGCATGCATCGCGTCATCAACGCGATCCTTGCGCTCCTTGACTTCGACCTCGGTCGCGCCGCCGACGCGGATCACCGCGACGCCGCCGGCGAGCTTGGCCAGACGCTCCTGCAGCTTCTCACGGTCGTAGTCCGAGGTGGTTTCCTCGATCTGCGCCTTGATCTGCGCCACCCGCGCCTCGATGTCGGCCTTCTTGCCGGCGCCGTTGACGATGGTGGTGTTCTCCTTGTCGATCATCACCTTCTTGGCGCGACCGAGCATCTGCAGCGTGACGTTCTCGAGCTTGATGCCGAGATCTTCCGAGATCGCCGTACCGCCGGTCAGGATCGCGATGTCCTGCAGCATGGCCTTGCGGCGATCGCCGAAGCCCGGAGCCTTGACGGCCGCGACCTTCAGACCACCGCGCAGACGGTTGACGACGAGGGTGGCGAGTGCCTCGCCTTCGACGTCTTCCGCGATGATGACCAGCGGCTTGCCGGTCTGCACCACGGCTTCCAGCAGCGGCAGCAGCTCGTTCAGCGAGGAGAGCTTCTTCTCGTTGATCAGGATATAGGGGTCTTCCATCTCAACGCGCATCTTGTCGGCGTTGGTGACGAAGTAGGGCGAGATGTAACCGCGGTCGAACTGCATGCCCTCGACGACCTCGAGTTCGGTCTCGAGCGACTTGGCTTCCTCAACCGTGATGACGCCCTCGTTGCCGACCTTCTTCATGGCGTCGGAGAGGAACTTTCCGATCTCGGCGTCGCCATTGGCGGAGATGGTGCCGACCTGGGCGATTTCGTCGTTCGAGGTAACCTTCTTGGAGTTCTTGACGAGGTCGGCGACCACGGCTTCCACGGCGAGGTCGATACCGCGCTTCAGATCCATCGGGTTCATGCCGGCGGCAACCGACTTGGCGCCTTCGCGGACGATCGCAGCCGCCAGCACGGTCGCGGTGGTGGTGCCGTCGCCGGCCGCATCGGCCGACTTGGAGGCGACTTCGCGCACCATCTGGGCGCCCATGTTCTCGAACTTGTCGTCAAGCTCGATTTCCTTGGCGACGGTGACGCCGTCCTTGGTGACGCGGGGTGCGCCGAACGACTTGTCGAGCACGACGTTGCGGCCCTTGGGGCCGAGCGTCACCTTGACCGCGTTGTTGAGAATGTCGACACCGCGCAGCATGCGGTCGCGCGCCTCGACGCCGAATTTAACTTCCTTAGCTGACATATTTGGTTTTCCCTGAGTTGATGTCGGTCTCTCACCCTTCGAGAGGCGCCTTGCAGGCGCTCCTCAGGGTGAGCCGTGTGCAGGCTTTGGCCTTACGCGGCCTTCTTCTTGGCGGCGGGGAGGTCGGTGAGAACACCCATGATATCGCTCTCCTTCATGATCAGGAGATCCTCGCCGTCGAGGACGACCTCAGTGCCCGACCACTTGCCGAACAGCACGCGGTCGCCGACCTTGAGGTCGATCGGGATCAGCTTGCCATTTTCGTCACGGCCGCCGGGACCGACCGCGGTGATTTCGCCTTGCGAGGGCTTCTCCTTGGCAGTGTCCGGAATGATGATGCCGCCCTTGGACTTTTCTTCGGCCTCGATGCGCTTGACCACAACGCGGTCATGGAGCGGACGGAATTTCATACAGTCCTCCTAAGCTTTTGAAGATGTTGCCAGTTTTTGAAAATTAGCAGTCCCCGCCGGCGAGTGCCAGCGCGGCTGCAGACGACATAGGCCAGACTTGTTCCGGGGACAAGGGCTTCTAGCAGAAAAACTGGCACTCAAATATGACGCCTGCCAATTTCGTTAATCATGATTAATCGGCCAGAATGGACGTCGAAAGCCGGTATTAGCACGTGCGGTAAGCTGCTGCTAACGCAAGAATTTTCAACAGTTCATTAAACATTTAGGCTTGTGATGGGTTGGTCATGTGCGTCACATTTCTCTCATGTGAGCGCATCTCCACCGGGTGGCTCCCGGTCGGCGGCCATCTCGGGAATGCGCTCCAGCAATGGAGGTTGGCATGGTCTCGCGGGTTGGGGTTTCCGAGGATTTCCGGAAGCAGGTGCTGGGTTACGGGCTGACAACGGCCCAAATTCTCTATCGCATGCCGGATCACCCCTCGTTGTTACAAACCTATGTCTGGCAGAACTACGATCTGTGCCCGAATTTCCCGGTGCTGAAGGACTTCCTCGCATTCTGGCAGGAGAAGCTGGAAGGCCCGCTTCATTCGGTGACCGTTGCGCATTCCAAGCTGATCAAGCCCGCCGAATTGCGTGCGGTCGACGGCGTGTTCCGGCTGCACTGAAAAGGACCCGAAGCGCGAACTGTGCTAACGTTCTCCCACAACGTGCAACAGGGAGAACGTCAATGGCCAAGCAGAAGCCGACATCGCGGGCCGCGGCCAAGGCCGCCGCGCAGAAAAAATCTCCGGCGGGCAAGACTGCCCATAAAACCGCAGCCAAATCCACAGCACGAAAAAAGCTCAAGGCCAAAGCGCGTGCCGTGCCGTCGGCAAAGCGCGCGCGTCCGAAACAGCGCATCGCGATCAGCCATTACCGCGACGAGGATTTCAAGGCCGATGGCTTGCGCGCTTACGCAAAATACCGCGATCTCGGCATTGCCGATGCCACAAACGGCCTGGCGCGGGCGCATGTGATCCGCCTGATCGGGCCGTGCAATCCGGCCGAGGTTTCAAAGCTGCATTTCCACGACGTCGACTTCCAGATGGTCTATGTGCTGAAAGGCTGGGTCAAAACCTACATCGAAGGTCACGGCGAGACCCTGATGAAGGAGGGCACCAGCTGGACCCAGCCGCCCCGCATCAAGCACCTGATCCTGGATTATTCCGACGATGTCGAACTATTGGAAGTGATCCTGCCCGCGGACTTCAAGACCGTCGAACTCGCGGCATGATGCCCGCGCGCCTCATCATGCGTTTGTCGCGCTGCCGGACCTCTTTCCACCAGGCTGGTTTCAATCAGGCTTGGGCGGCATAGCGATTGTGAGGCGCGACTATCGCGAAGACATCGACTGGCTGCGCGCCATCGCCGTGCTGGCGGTGGTCGCGTTCCATTTCGAGGCGCCGGCGGTTTACGGCGGCTTTGTCGGCGTCGATATCTTCTTCGTGATCTCGGGCTATCTGATTACCGGGATCATCCAGTCTGAAGTAAAAAGCGGGACCTTTTCCTTCGCGCAGTTCTATGAGCGGCGGGTGCGCCGGCTGCTGCCCGCGCTTTACGCCATGGTGGTGCTGACGGCCATCCCCTCGTTCCACTATCTTTTGACATCGGAGCGGCAGGAATTCTTCCGCTCGGTCGCAGCGGTCGTGACCTTCACCTCGAATTTCTTCTTCTGGTTCCAGACCGGCTATTTCGAGCATGCCGCGGTCGAAAAACCTTTGCTGCACACCTGGTCGCTGGCGGTCGAGGAGCAATTTTATCTGGCGCTGCCGCTGTCGTTATGGGCGCTGCTGCGCTTTGTAGGCGGCCGCCGCGTCGTGCCCGCAGCACTCGGCGTGCTGTCGTTGGCATCGTTTGCGCTGTGCATCTGGCTGATGCGGACCGACCGCTCCGCCGATGCGTTCTTCATGAGCCCGCCGCGCGCCTGGGAATTCTTGATCGGCGGCATCGTTGCGATCCCCGGCTTTCCGGTGTTGCGCCATGCGCTGGCGCAAGCAGTCGCGCGCGCCACAGCGCTGGTGCTGATCGCGATCCCGATATTCTCGCTGCGGCAAGGGCCGGGATTTCCGGGCTTCAACGCGCTGACGCCGTGCATCGGCGCCGCGATGTTCACCTGGAGCGGCATCGGCGTGCCGACGTTGAAGCGAAGTCGCTATTCGCCGTTCAATGTCGCAAGATTTTTCGGGCAGATTTCCTATTCGCTCTATCTCTGGCATTGGCCGCTGTTCACCTTTGCGCGGTTCTCCAAGGCAGGCCTCGTGCTCGGCGCGACCGACAAGGTCGCGCTGTTCGCGCTGACGGTTTTGATCTCGTCTCTGTCGTGGCGATTTGTCGAACAGCCGTTCCGGCTGAAGGGGCTGGCGCCGACACGCGGGTTCATGTTTCGCATCGCCGGCCTTGCAACGCTGGTCTTGCTGGCCGGCAGCGCCCTTGGGATCGTCGCCAGCCAAAGGCCGTCGGAAGCCGACCGCGTCGCGCTGCAGCTGGAATCCTTTAACGCCTATGATTACCAGCCGCTCTATCGCTTCGGCAGTTGTTTCGCGCCTGCGAGCGGCGTCCTCGACGAGGTGTGTCTTGCTTTCGCGCCCGATAAAACAAATTTGCTGCTCTGGGGCGACAGTCTGGCCGCGCATTATTTCCATGGTCTTGGCAAGACAACCGATCCGCGACTGACAAAAACCCTGCAGGCGACCCAGGCGGCGTGCATGCCGACCTTCAATGCGGCGGCGCAGGGCAATGCGTGGTGTCGCGGTTTTGCCGGCCAGATGGATGCATTTTTTGCCGATCACAAGCCGGCCCTCGTCATTCTCTCGGCGGACTGGCTGGAATATTCCCGCCCGCCGCGGTTCGACGGCATGATCGCCGACCTCAAGCAAACCATCGCCAAACTCAACGAGCGGGGCGTGCCTGTGGTGCTGCTCGGCCCCGCCGTGCAGTTCAGAAGCCGGCTGCCGTCGATGCTGATGCGCGCGCATCTGCGCCAGGTCGACGCGCGCCCCGATGATTTCGTGCTGCCCGAAATTTTCGATCTCGACCGCAACATGAAGGCGGCGCTGCCGGCGCATGAAGGGTTTTCCTACATCTCTGTGGTCGATGTGATCTGTCCCGCGCGGCAATGTCCGCTCACCCTCGACGGCGGCATTCCCCTGGCGTGGGATCACGCGCATCTGACCGCGGAGGGGTCGGTCTATGTGGTGAGCAGGCTGGCGCTCAAACGCGTCATTCCGGGGCAGCCCGCAGGGCTGAACCCGGAATCTCGAGATTCCGGGTCCACGCTGACGCGTGTCCCGGAATGACGCCAAGGCGTCACGTCATCACACCCACGATCGCGCCCATCAGGCAGGTCGTCAGCGTGCCGGATACGATCGATTTTAGTCCCAGCGAATTGATCTCGTCGCGGCGCTCCGGCGCCATGGTGCCGAGGCCGCCGATCATGATGCCGAGGCTGCCGAAATTGGCAAAGCCGCACATCGCGTAGAGCATGATCAGCCGCGAACGCGGATCGAGCGCCTCAGTGCCGAGCTTTGACAGATCGACATAGGCGATCAGCTCGTTGAGCACGGTCTTGGTGCCCATCAGGCTGCCGGCGGTGATCGCCTGCGACCAGGGCAGGCCCATCAGCCAGCACACCGGTGCCATGATATAACCGAGCATCCGTTGCAGCGAAACGCGCGTGCCCCCGATTTCGGGCAACAGTCCGAGGAAGGCATTGGCGAGATAGACCAGCGCCACCAGCACGATCAACATCGCGACAATGTTGAGCAGCAGCTCCAACCCGGCCGTGGTGCCCTTGACAATGGCGTCCATGGTGGAGGAGGTGTGCATTTTGGGGTCCTCCAACGCGCCGCCGGTGCGCGCTTCGCTTGTCTCCGGCACCATGATCAGGCTGATCAGGATCGCCGCCGGCGCGCCGAGCACGGAAGCGATGACAAAATGCGCCGCCGCGTCCGGGATGAGGGGCGCGAGCAGTGTGGCGTAGAGCACCAGCACGGTGCCGGCGATGCCGGCCATGCCGCCGGTCATCACCAGGAACAATTCGCTGCGCGTCAGCTGAGCCAGATAGGGCCGGATGAACAGGGGGGATTCCACCATGCCGAGAAAGATGTTGGCGGCCGTCGACAGCCCGACCGCGCCGCCGACGCCGAGCGTGCGTTCCAACAGCCACGCCATGCCGCGCACCACCGGCGGCAGCACGCGCCAGTAGAACAACAGCGCGGTGAGCACGCTCATGACCAGCACGATCGGCAGCGCCTGAAACGCCAGGATAAAATCCGCGCCGGGCGCTTTCAGGTCGAACGGCAGCGCGGCGCCGCCGAGATAGCCGAACACGAAGGACGTGCCCGCGCGCGAGGCCGACGAAATCGCGCCGACGGCATCGTTGATGACACCGAACGCATGCGCGACGAGGGGCAATTTTATCAGCACCACGGCGGTGAGGACGGTAACCACGAGCCCGATCGCCGCCTGTCGCAGCGAAACCGCGCGGCGGTTCTCGCCGAATGCCCATGCAATCAGGAGCAACGCGATGACACCGAACGCCGATTGCAGTTGAAGCATGATTCCCCCGAGGCCGGGGTGATTATGAGGGCAGGGCCGCAGGCTACGCAAGGTGATGCCCAGCGGATGGATGCCAATACTCCAGTTGAACAGGCGGTTTCGCCGCATCGACGGCCGCTTGACACTACCCGGTTGTAACGCCATATTTGTAGTTACTAGCGAGGTGGCGGTGCGTTGGACGTGGGACCCGGACAAGGCGGCGGCAAACCGCGTCAAGCATGGCTTGTCGTTCGAAACCGCGGTGCTGGTGTTTGACGATCCGCTGCACGCATCAAGGCCGGACCCACACGCGGATGGCGACCGCTGGCATACGATCGGACTTGTTGGGTCAGTGTTGCTGCTGGTGGTTCACACCTTGCCGGAAACCTACTCCGAAAAAGCCGATCAGGTCGGTCGCATCATCAGTGCCCGCAAGGCCACCGCGCACGAAAGGAAAATCTATGAAGAAGGGAACTTCTAAGCGGTTGTCGTCTAAGCAATTGGCGGAACTGAAGTCGCTGGCTGCTCTGCCCGATAGCGCCATCGATACCTCGGACGCGCCGGAGCTTCTTGACTGGTCCGGGGCCAAGCGTGGTCTTTTCTATCGGCCGGTCAAGCAGCAACTAACGCTTCGCCTCGACGCCGACGTGGTCGACTGGTTCAAGCGCCACACGAAATCCGATGAGGGCTATCAAACCCGTATCAACCGGGCCCTGCGCGAGTACGTGCAGGGGCAGGCAGCCAGGAGCCGACGTTCGCGGGCGTGAATCGCGCCGCGCTGTTGCTCACCCCCGTCCGACGAACGGCATCTTGCTCGCCATCACCGTCATGAACAGCACGTTGGCGTCGAGGGGCAGGCTTGCCATGTAGGCGACGGCGTCGCCGACCGCCTTGGCGTCCATGCGCGGCTCCGGCATCTTGCGGCCGTCGGGCTGCAGCACGCCGTCGACCATGCGGTCGGTCATCGGAGTTGCGGCGTTGCCGATGTCGACCTGGCCGACCGCGATGTCGTAGGCGCGGCCGTCAAGGTTGGTTGCTTTCGTCAAGCCGGTGATGGCGTGTTTGGTCGAGGTGTAGGCGGCCGAGAACGGCCGCGGCGCGTGCGCGGAGATCGAGCCGTTGTTGATGATGCGGCCGCCGCGCGGGGTCTGGTCCTTCATGATGCGGAACGCGTGCTGCGTGCACAGGAAGGGCGCGGTCAGATTGGTGGCGACCACGGCCTGCCATTGCACGAGGCTCAGATCCTCGAACGGCACCGGCGGCGCGCCCATGCCGGCATTGTTGAAGAGCACGTCGAGCCGGCCGTAGACCTCCATCACCTTGGCAAACAGGGCTGCGATCGAGCCGGGATCGGTCATGTCGGCGGAAACCGCAAGGCTCTTGCCGACATTGTCGCCGAGCTTCTTGGTCTCCTCCAGCATCTCCATGCGGCGTCCGGCGAGCACGACGGTAAAGCCGGCGTTCATCAGCGCCAGCGACGCCGCGCGTCCGACGCCGGTGCCCGCGCCGGTCACGACGGCTATTCTGTTCTTTACCTCGGTCATTTGCTTCCTGCCTTTTTAAGTTTTTCGTTCTGTTTCGGTCTTGTAGGGTGGTCTCGGGATATTCTGATGCGCCGCGCGCAGCGCCGCCGACCAGCGCGAGCGCAGGTCGTGGAAATACGGCTCGCCGGCTTCGATGCGGTGATTGAGGTCGGCGTCGCAGACGTCGGTGCGCGCCACCAGCACGTCGATCGGCAGGCCGACGCCGAGATTGGAGCGCATCGTCGAATCCATCGAGATCAGGCTGGTCTTCAGCGCCTCATAGAGTTCGACGTCGTAATGCATAGCGCGGTCGAGCACCGGCTTGCCGTATTTGTGCTCGCCGATCTGCAGATAGGGCGTGTCGGTGGTGCATTCGATGAAATTGCCGGCCGGGTAGACCATGAACAGCCGCATCCGCGAGCCCTTGATCTGGCCGCCGAACAGGAAAGAGACGTCGAAATTGATGTCCTCGGACTGCAGCGCGATGCCTTCGGTGGCATGCACCGCCCGGATCGCCCGGCCGATCCGTTGCGCGGCCTGGAACATGGTCGGCGCGTTGAGGAGCGTTTCGATATCGCCGGTGTGGGGGTCTTCGAGCCCTTCGGTCAGGGTCGACAGCACCGACTGGCTGATCGCGAGATTGCCGGCGCTCGCAATCGCCATGATGCGCTCACCCGGCTTTGAAAAGATATGGAGCTTGCGAAAGGTCGAGACGTTGTCGAGACCGGCATTGGTCCTGGTGTCGGCGATCATGACCAGCCCCTCGCGCACCAGCACTCCGCAACAATAGGTCATTTCCGCAATCCCCGAGCTCAGGCAGCGGGAATTAGTAGCCAATTTTGCACGTGGCTCCAACCCCATTCGGGCATCGCTCTTCGTCATTCCGGGGCGCGCGTTAGCGCGAACCCGGAATCTCGAGATTCCGGGTCTGGTCCTTCGGACCATCCCGGAATGACCAGATTTCACGACTGGCTCTGCGACTGCCCCTGGCGTCCGCCGGCCTGGTCGACCTTGACCATAACCGACAGGGTTTCCGTGCCGCCGCCATAGCGGGTGCCGCGCACGGGTGCTGCGCCGAGATAATCGAGCCCGATGGCGACGCGGGCATGCGCGTCGGTGGTGCAGATGCCGTTGGCCGGATCGAACCCGACCCAGCCCAGACCCGGCACGAACGCCTCCGCCCAGGCATGGCCGGCCTCCTGATTGACCATCCCGTCGGAGCGCAGGAAATGCCCGGAGACGAAGCGCGCCGGAACGCCGCCGCTGCGCGCGCAGGCGATGAAGATATGCGCATAGTCCTGGCACACCCCGCGTTTCAGGCCGAAGGCTTCCACCGCCGAGGTGCCGCTGTTGGTGGGGTCTTCGTCGAAGGTCATGTGCTCGTTGATCTGCATCATCAGCGCATGCAGGAATCCGAGCACGTCGTTTTCCGATTCCGAGCGCAGCTCGCGGGCAAAACTCGCCATCGCCGGATTGACTTCCGTCAGCTGCGTCGAGCGCAGGAACAGGCTCGGCGGAAAGCGCTCATCGGTTCCCTTGAGCACGCCGCCGGTGTCGTGGGTCTCGATCAGGCCCTCGACACGGATGGTGAGATCGGCGATCGGCCCGTGGGTCAGGACGTGCGTGACATTGCCGAACGCATCCTGGTGCACGTCGAGCCGGGAATCGGTGGAAACGTCGATCTGCCATTCGGCGACATATTGCCCGTCATGGCTGCCAGGCGTCATCCGCAGGATCTGAATCACGCCGGTCGCCGGCGGCTCGTAGCGATAGCGGGTGGAATGGGCGATTCGCAGGCGCATGACTTACCAGGACAGAATTAGGGTTCAGGCTACATTAGTTCGTCATGCCCGGGCTTGTCCCGGGCATCCACGTCTTTCTTGTTCACTCTCCCAAAGCAAGACGTGGATGGCCGGGTCAAGCCCGGCCATGACGGAATTCAAATCAAATACTGCTTGGTGATGATTTCGCCGAGCCTCGAATTGTCCGCGATGAATTCCTGGATGAATTCATGCACGCCGTGCTGGAAGATATCGTCCATGTGGCTGTGTTCCAGCCGGTTGCGGACACCGCGGGCATGGCGCTGCGAGGCGCCCTGGCGGCCATAGGCAACCCCGATCTGGTCGAGATTGCGCACCAGGTTGCCGTAGCAGCTTGCGAGCGACCGCGGCAGCGAGTCGTTGAGGATCAACAGATCAGCGATCAGCCACGGTTTCAGCGTCTCCCGATAGACCCAATGATAGGCCGTCAGCGCCGAGACCGAGCGCAGGATCGAGGTCCACTGGTAATAATCCAGGGGACCACCGACATGTTCCTCTTCCGGCAACAGCACGTGATATTTGACGTCGAGGATGCGGGCGGTGTTGTCGGCGCGCTCGAGATGCAGGCCGAGCCGCGAGAACCAGTAGGCGTCGTTGCGCAGCATGGTGCGGTAGGCCGAGCCGTCGAAGCGCAGCGAGGTTTCCTGCACGAAGCGGAGGAATTTCGTCAGTTCCTCGCGGGTTTTGGTGCCCTTGCCCCAGACTTCCTGCAGGTCGATCCAGGCGCCGTTGATGGTATCCCACATCTCGCTGGTCAGCGCGGTGCGCACCGAGCGCGAATTAAGCCGGGCGTTCTCGATACAGTTCTTGATCGAGGACGGGTTTGAGGGCGCGAACGACAGATACTCGACCACGTTGTGTTCGTCGGCTTCCTCGTAGACTTCATAAAAGCTGGCGCTGACGCCCGCGGTCAGTAGCGCCGAATCCCATTCGTTGGTCTTGCCGATATAGGTATTCGGCAGCGCGGTGACGCGCAGCGTCGCCTCGATGGTGCGCGCCAGATACTCCGCGCGTTCGACGTAGCGGGCGAGCCAGTACAGGTTTTCAGCGGTCCGCGACAACATGCGTGAATTCTGCCCTCTCTACTCGTCCAGTATCCAGCTATTCGTCCAGGATCCAATTACTCGTCCAATATCCAATTACTCGTCTAATATCCAAGTGTCCTTGGTGCCGCCGCCCTGGCTCGAATTCACCACCAGCGAGCCTTCCTTCAGCGCCACCCGCGTCAGCCCGCCGGGCACGATGGTGACGTGGTTGCTTCCGGTCAGCACGAAGGGTCGCAAGTCGACATGGCGCGGGGCCAGCCCCGCTTCGGTGCAGGTCGGGCAGGTCGACAGCGCCAGCGTCGGCTGGGCGATGAATCCCTCCGGCTCGCGCTTTAGCTTGTCGCGGAACGCCTCGATCGTTGCTTTCGTCGCGGCCGGTCCGATCAGCATGCCGTAGCCGCCGGAACCGTGCACTTCCTTGACCACCAGCTCGCCGAGATTGTCGAGCACGT
Organism: Bradyrhizobium lablabi; assembly: GCF_900141755.1. Taxonomy (NCBI): domain Bacteria; kingdom Pseudomonadati; phylum Pseudomonadota; class Alphaproteobacteria; order Hyphomicrobiales; family Nitrobacteraceae; genus Bradyrhizobium; species Bradyrhizobium lablabi. Next base: position 6,796,389 of record NZ_LT670844.1, read on the forward strand.
AGGCCAGATCCTTCGGCTCGCGGCAGCGCCAGGTCGGCACGTTCTTCAGGATCGGCTCTTCGCCGAGATAGAATTTTACGATTTCGGGCATGTAGGAATAGATCGCCTTGTCGTCGGCGATCCCGGTGCCGACCGCGTTGGCGAGCGTGATGTTGCCGGCCGCATAGGCTGACATCAGCCCGGGCACGCCGAGCGCCGAATCCGGGCGAAACGTCAGGGGATCGAGGAAGTCGTCGTCGACCCGGCGGTAGATCACATCGACGCGCTTCAAGCCCTCGGTGGTGCGCATGAACACCTCATCGTTCTTGACGATGAGGTCGCGGCCCTCGACGAGCTCGATGCCGAGCTTGTCGGCGAGGAATGAATGCTCGTAATAGGCGGAATTGTAGACGCCGGGCGTCATCAGCGCCACCGTCGGCTCGGCCGAGGCACTGAGCGGCGCCACCGAGCGCAGCGCCGACAATAATTCGTCCGGATACTTTTCCACCGGCGCGACGCGGTGGCGGGCAAACAGGTCCGGAAACAGCCGCATCATGATTTCGCGGTTTTCCAGCATATAGGACACGCCCGAGGGCGTCCGCGCATTGTCCTCCAGCACGTAGAATTTTTCCGGGTCGACGCGGACGATGTCGATGCCGGCGATATGGACATAGACGTCGTGCGGCACGTCCTGGCCGTTCATCTCGGGGCGGAACACCGGGTTCTGGAAGATCAAATCGTCCGGGATGATATTGGCGCGCAGCACGTCGCGGTTGTGATAGATGTCGCGCAGGAACATGTTCAGCGCGCGGACCCGCTGTTTCAGCCCCTTTTCGAGGATGGTCCACTCTTTCGCCGACATGATCCGCGGGATCACGTCGAAGGGAATCAGCCGTTCCTGGGCTTCGGCGTCGCCATAGACGGCAAAGGTGATGCCGATCCGGCGGAACAGCAATTCCGCTTCCTGACGCCGATATTCGAGCGCATCCGGCGGCGTCTCCTTGAGCCAGCGGGAGAGCTCCTGATAGGCCGGGCGAAGCTCGCCGCCGGGCCCATTCATTTCATCGAACGCAACTGCCATATATCCCGACACTTTTCTGGGGCCATGCGGGACAGTGCATGACTGAAAGGGATGGTAGCAAGGCCCGGGCCAGCGCGATATGCATTCGCTGGCGTCATTTGGTAAGGACGTTCCGGGGACTTGCCTGAAAAACCGGCTGGCGGGTGCTTATTTCGGCAGCAAAACCCCGTGACTTCAAGGTGTTGGCTGGGCAAGGTCACGAAAATAGAGGGCGAGGAGAACGCATGAGCGAGATCGTCACCGCGGGAATTCTGGTGATCGGCGACGAGATCCTGTCCGGGCGGACCAAGGACAAGAACATCGGCTTCATCGCCGAATATTTGACCAATATCGGGATCGACCTCAAGGAAGTCCGCGTCGTCGCCGACGACGAGGCCGACATCATCGCCGCGCTGAACGCGCTGCGCAACCGCTACGATTACGTCTTCACCACCGGCGGCATCGGGCCGACCCATGACGACATCACCGCCGACAGCGTCGCCAAAGCGTTCGGCGTCGGCATCGACCATCATCCGGAGGTGGTGGCGCGGTTTCGCGAACGCTGGGGCGCGGCCGATCTGAACGAGGCGCGGTTGCGGATGGCGCGGATTCCGGACGGCGCCGAATTGATCCAGAGCGCGACCATCCTGGCGCCCGGCTTCAAGATCGGCAACGTCATCGTGATGGCCGGCGTGCCCTCGATCATGCAGGCGATGATGGACATCGTCGCCCCCAAGCTGAAATCAGGCGTGCGGATGCTGTCGGAATCGGTGCGCGCCAACGCGCGGGAAGGCGACATCGGCGGCCCCTTGCGCGACATCGCCATCGCCCATCCCGACACCATCATCGGCAGCTATCCGTTCATCGACGACGACAAGAAGCCGAACACTAATCTCGTGGTCCGCTCGCGCGACCCGGAAAAACTCAATGCCGCGATGAGCGCGGTAAAGGAAATGCTGGCGGGATTGAACGTCGCCCGGTGAGCCCAGAAACTTAAGGAGAATGAAGATGGCGGAGCATCCGGAACTGAGCGCGCAGGAGCGGGCCGGAAAAGCCTTTCCGGTGTCCTGGGACCAGTTCCACAGGGATTGCCGGGCGCTGACCTGGCGGCTGAACGAGGTCGGGCCGTTTCATGCGGTCATCGCGATCACCCGCGGTGGATTGGTGCCGGCGGCGATCGTCGCGCGCGAACTCGGCGTTCGCATCATCGATACCGTTTGCATCGCGAGCTACGATCACACCAAGCAGGGCGATTTGAAGGTGTTGAAGGGCATTTCGGCCGACACCGCAAAACTCGGCGGCGGAACGGGTAAGGGGCTATTGATCGTCGATGATCTCGTCGATACCGGCAAGACCGGGCGTCTGGTGCGCGAGATGATTCCCGATGCGCATTTTGCAACGGTATATGCAAAACCGATGGGACGGCCGCTGGTCGACACGTTTATCACGGAAGTGTCGCAGGATACCTGGATCTTCTTTCCCTGGGATACCGCGCTCTCGTTCCAGCCCCCGATCCGCGACGGCGCGGCGTGATTTTTTCTTACCTCGCCCCGCTTGCGGGGAGAGGTCGATCGCGTAGCGATCGGGTGAGGGGGACTCTCCGCGCATACTTCGTTTTCAGAATTTGCGGAAGCGGCCCCTCACCCCAACCCTCTCCCCGCGAAGAGCGGGGCGAGGGAGCAGGAATAGCGAATGCCGCTGCAAAACCGCGTCACGCCGACCGGCGACATCATCGCCACCTCGCATCGCGGGATGTTCACTGGCAATCGCGGCATCATTCACGACCCCGCGACGAAAACGCTGACGCGGCGCTGGGCGAGCCAGGCGTGGCTGACTTGCCTGTGCGAATTCCGTGGCTGGCGGCGCGAGGTGATGGGTGGCCGCAGCTGGACCGAATTGTTCTTTCTCGACGAGGCCACCGCGCTTTCGGCCGGACACCGCCCGTGCTTCTTCTGCCGCCGCGACGACGCCAATAGGTTCCGCGCCGCGTGGGAGGAGGGCAATGGGGTGCGAGGCGTTCTCGCGCGCGACATCGACGCGGTGCTGCACCGCGAGCGGCTGGTAGGAGCCAAGAAGCGGTTGCACGCGCTGCCGCTGCCACTGGAAGAGTTGCCCGAAGGGGCGATGGTGCAGCAGGGAAGCGAGAGCTATCTGATTGGGCAGGCCCGGGTACTAAAGTGGTCGGCTGCCGGCTATCGTCAGGCGGAGCCCGCGCTCCAAGACACCATGCTGCTGACGCCACCCTCGACGCTGCGCGCGCTGGCGTCGGGGTATCGACCGGTGCTGCATGGAAGCGCGATGTCGCCAATCCCATAGATGCCGTCATTCCGGGGCGCCGCGCAGCGGCGAGCCCGGAATCCATAACCACGATTGGGGGTTATGGATTCCGGGCCTGTCGCCTCAGGTCGGCAATTGCCGACCGAAGGCGCATCCCGGAATGACAATTTACCCAAACCTCTGCCGCGCCAGCTTCGCGCCCGCCCCCAGCGCCATCAGTTTTGCTTCGGCGATGGTCCGCTGCATCGGCGCCATGCCGCAATTGGTCGTCGCGACGATGTTGCTCTTCGGCACGAATTTCGAGACGGCGTCGATCACCTTGGCGACATCCTCCGCGGTCTCCACCGTATCGCTGGCAACGTCGATCACGCCGGCCTGCACCACCTTGCCCGTAAGCAGCGCGAGCAGTTCCAGCGGCACCTTGGAATTGCGGCATTCGATCGCGACCTGCTGGATCGGGCTCGCTGCGATCGCCGGAAAAATATCCTCATATTGCCGCCACTCGCTGCCGAGCGTCTCTTTCCAGTCGGTATTGGCCTTGATGCCGTAGCCGTAGCAAATGTGAACGGCGGTCGCGCAAGTGAGCCCCTCCGCGGCGCGCTCCAGCGCCTTGATGCCCCAGTCCGAGACCTCGTCCATGTAAACGTTGAAGGCGGGCTCGTCGAACTGGATGACGTCGACGCCGTCGGCCTGCAGCGCCCTGGCTTCCTCGTTGAGCAGCTCGGCAAACGCGAACGCCATCTTGACGCGGTCGCCGTAATATTTGTCGGCGATGGTGTCGATGATGGTCATCGGGCCGGGCAGGGTGAACTTTAGCTTATGCGTCGTGTGGGTGCGGGCGACGCGCGCCTCGTCGGCATGGACGCGGCCCTTCAGCCGCAAGGGCGCCACCACCTGCGGCACCATCGCCTTATAGCGATCCTTGCGGATTCCCATCTCGACCTTGTGGGCGAAATCGATGCCCTCGATCTTCTCCAAAAAACCATGGACAAAATGCTGCCGCGCCTGCTCGCCCTCGGTGACGATGTCGACGCCGGCGTCTTCCTGCAGCTTTACTGCCAGCATGGTGGCGTCGCGCTTGGCGCGCACCAGCTCGTCGCCGGACGATTTCCAGGGCGCCCATAATTTGTTGGGCTCGGCCAGCCATTCCGGTTTCGGTAACGAGCCTGCGATCGTGGTTGGAAACAGCATGGGTGCCTCCCGGAGGGTTCTGATTGAGTGCCTCTCTGCCATGTCTTATGCTTTAGGTACAGAACAACAAAAGTCGCCCTCTGGCCTGTCCCCGGGGCGATGGCAAGGGAAACCATGATCGACCTCCATTACGCGCCGACGCCGAACGGCTGGAAAATCTCGATCATGCTGGAAGAACTCGGAATTCCCTATTCTGTCATTCCGGTCAACATCCGCTCCGGCGAACAGTTCGAGCCGGAGTTTCTGGCGATCAGCCCCAATAATCGTATCCCGGCGATCGTCGACCATGCACCCGCCGACGGCGGCGAGCCGTTTGCGGTGTTCGAGACCGGCGCGATCCTGATCTATCTTGCCGAAAAAACCGGCCGCTTTCTGCCGGCGGACATGCGCGGTCGCTCGAAAGTGGTGCAATGGGTGATGTGGCAGATGAGCGGGCTCGGTCCGATGCTCGGCCAGCACGGCCATTTTGCGCTCTATGCGCCCGAAAAAATTCCCTACGCCATCGAGCGCTATCGTGACGAAGCCGCCCGGCTTTATCGCGTGCTCGATACCCAACTGGGCAAGACAGGCCGCTATGTCGCCGGCGATTACTCGATCGCCGACATCGCCTGCTTCCCCTGGACCATGACCCACAAGGCGCAAGGCTTTACGCTCGACGATTATCCCAACATCAAGCGCTGGTACGCGCAGGTGCGCGCGCGGCCGCAGGTGCAGGCGGGGCTGGCGATCGGCAAATTCGTCAAGGAGCCGTTCGACGAGGAGGCGCGCAAGAACATGTTCGGGCAGAAGGCGAAGGAGATGGCGGAGAGGAAGTGACTCCTTTACCTCGCCCCGCTTGCGGGGAGAGGTCGATCACGAAGTGATCGGGTGAGGGGGACTCTCCGCGAGTCCGCGTCTGTCGAGAGAGCCCCTCACCCCAACCCTCTCCCCGCGAAGATGAGCGGGGAGAGGGAGTAAGACGTCGACAGCCTGCGAAACAAAATCAAATCAAAGGAAACGCCATGATCGAATTCTTCTTCGACTGTTCCAGTCCCTGGACCTATCTCGCCTTCCACAACATCCAGCCATTGGCAAAAGAATTCGGCCAGGAGATTTCGTGGCGGCCGATTTTGGTAGGCGGCATTTTTAATTCCATCAATCCGAGCGTCTATGCTTCGCGGGAGCATCCGGTAGAGGCCAAGGTCAACTACATGAAGAAGGACATGGCCGACTGGGCGCGTTCCGCGGGGCTCGCCATAAAGATGCGGCCGACGGTATTTCCGGTCAACAGCGTCAAGGCGATGCGCGGCTGCATCTGGTCGGCTAAGGACATGTTGCCGTTCGCCCGCGCGGTGTTCGAGACCTATTGGGGCGGCGACCAGGATATTTCACAGGATGCGGTGCTGACGGAGGTCTGCAAGAGCGTCGGCGTCGATCCCGCGAAATTCCTGGCCGGGATCAGCGACCAGGCGATCAAGGATCAGCTCAAGGCCAACACCGACGAAGTGATGGCGCGCGGCGGGTTCGGCTCGCCGACCATTTTTGTCGACAAGACCGACATGTATTTCGGCAACGACCGCTTGCCGCTGGTGCGCGAAGCCTTGGCGCGGCGAAAAGCGAGCGCGGCCTGATGCCGAAGGCGGTCATCTGCCGCGAGCTCGGTCCGCCCGAGCGCTTGCGCCTCGAAACTTTTGTCAACGCGCCGCTGCAGCAGGGCGAGGTACGCGTCGCCATCCGCGCCGCCGGGATCAATTTTCCCGACATCTTGATGGCGGCGGGCGAATATCAGTTAAAGCCTGAGCTGCCATTCACGCCCGGGGTGGAAGCCGCCGGCGACGTGATCGAGGTCAATGGCGCGCCCGGTGTCGCCGTCGGCGACAAAGTGATCGTCAAGATGCGGCACGGCGCGTATGCCGATGAGGCGGTGGTGGCGCCGTCGCAGCTTGCGCCATTGCCATCGACCTTCGACTATGCCGAAGGCGCGACCTTTCTCGCAGCCCACGGCACCGCCTATCACGCGCTGATCGACCGCGGCCAGCTTCGACCGGGCGAAGTGCTGCTGGTGCATGGCGCCGGCGGCGGCGTGGGGCTAGCCGCGGTCGAGATCGGCAAGTTTTTGGGGGCGACCGTGATCGCGGCGGCCTCGAGCGAGGAGAAACTCGCGGTGGCGAAGGCGCGCGGCGCCGATCATCTCGTGCTTTACGCCCGCGAGCCGTTCCGCGACGCGGTGAAACGCATCACCGATGGCCGTGGAGCCGACGTGGTGTTCGATCCCGTCGGCGGCGAGATTTTCGAGAACTCACTGCGCTGCATCGCCTGGGGCGCGCGAGTCCTCGTGATCGGTTTCACCGGCGGCATTGGGCTCGCCCGTACCAATCTCGTGCTGATCAAGGGCGCCAGCGTGCTCGGCGTCCGTGCCGGCGAAGCGGTGCGGAAAAATCCGGCGCTTGGCGAGGTTCGGTTGAAGGCGCTGAATGGGTGGGCGGAGGCTGGAAAGCTGCGGCCGAACATCTCGCACCGATTGCCGCTGGAAGATTTTGCGCAGGCGATGCGGCTTCTGATCGATCGCAAGGCGATCGGGCGCGTAGCGCTGATGATGCGGTAGTCTCTCAATCGTCGTCCCTGCGAAAGCAGGGACCCATACCGCGTGATCTATCGAGAACGCACAATTGGGAGACGCTCTTCGTAAAACTAAAGCCGGTGGTTATGGGTCCCTGCTTTCGCAGGGACGACGGAAGGGGTTGTGGCATCGCCTCACTCATACTCCCGCTCGTCCCACCACGGAAAGTAATCCGGCATATCCGAAGACACCTTGTTCTTGAACTCTGCCGGCCGCTTTTCCAAAAACGACACCACGCCTTCTTTCACATCTTCCGAACGCCCACGCGCGTAGATGCCGCGGCTGTCGACCTTGTGGGCTTCCATCGGATCGTCGGCGCCCAGCATCCGCCACATCATCTGGCGGATCAGCGCCACCGACACCGGCGCGGTCTTTGTCGCGATCTCGCGCGCCAGCGCGCGCGCGGTCGGCAATAATTCGTCCGCCGGCACCACCTTGCTGACGAGGCGGCCGGCAAGCGCTTCCTGCGCCGGAAATACCCGGCCCGTGTAGCACCACTCCAGCGCCTGCGAGATGCCGACAATGCGCGGCAAGAACCAGCTCGAGGCGGCCTCCGGCACGATGCCGCGCTGGGAAAACACAAAACCGAAACGCGCATCGACCGACGCGATACGGATGTCCATCGCAAGCTGCATGGTGACGCCGATGCCGACCGCCGGCCCGTTCACCGCCGCGATCACAGGTTTTAGGCATTTGAAGATGCGCAAGGTGACCTGGCCGCCGCCGTCGCGCACATTTGGATCGCTGTAATCGACCCTGCCATCGGCAAGCCGTTTGACGGGCCCGCGCCGCGCGTCGCGATCAAAGGTGTCGGCGCCGGAGGAGAGATCAGCGCCGGCGCAGAATGCGCGCCCAGCGCCGGTGACGATGATGGCGCGGATGTCGTCGTCTTTGTCGGCCGCATCGAAGGCGTCGATCAACTCCTTCTGCATCGCGGCATTGAAGGCGTTGAGCTTTTCGGGGCGGTTCAGCGTGATGGTGAGAATCTGCTCGGCGACCTCGTATTTGATCGTCTCATACGCCATGGGGTTTCCTCCGGTGTTGTTTGTTGTTTTCCTCTCGTCATGCCCGGGCTTGTCCCACGGGTGTCTGGCACGGTCCATGCTTGAAGGAGCGCACGGCATTGATTCTACTCGTTTCCAGCTGGTTGCGAATCATCTGGACACGAAAAGGGATCAACGCCGTGCGGCATCAGAATATCGTTTTTCATGGGCTTCTGAAGCATATTCCGTGGTCGATGCTCGATCGGCTTGTGGATCAGTACAATGCCGACTGGGATGGCCGTGTCGTCAAGACCAGGGCTCATTTGATCGCGATGCTGTATGCGCAGTTTTGCGGCGCGCGGAGCCTGCGCGAGATTGAAACGAACCTGCAAAGCCACGCCGGCAAGCTTTACCATCTCGGCGGCCGCACCATATCGAGATCGGCGCTCTCGACCGCCAATGCTTCGCGTCCTGTGGAGGTCTTCGCAGGCCTGCTTTCGGCCCTGATGGCGCAGTTGCAGGCCGGCTATCGGCGGAAGATCGGCGATTGCGTTCGGCTGATTGATTCGACCAGCGTGCAGCTGAGCAGCCTGAGCGGCGATTGGGCGACGTTTTCGGCGGGAGTTTGCGGCGCCAAAGCGCACATCATCTACGATCCGGATGCCGATCAACCGCTGTACCTGATGGTGACACCGTCGAACGTCAACGACATCACGGCCGCCAAGGAGATGCCAATCGAGGCGGGAGCGACTTACGTTTTTGACCTCGGCTATTACGATTATGGTTGGTGGGCGGAGCTTGATCAGGCGGGTTGCCGCATTGTCACGCGCCTGAAGTCCAACACGCCTTTCACCGTCGTCGAGGATCGGCCGGTGTCGCCGGGATCGTCGATCCTCAGCGATCGGACCGGGTATCTTCCCAAACGGCTCGCCGCGTCGCGTCAAAACCCGATGGCGGGTCTCGTCCGTGAAATTCGCGTCATGATCGAGACCGGCAAGGTGCTGCGCATCTTCACCAATGACCTGGAGGCAAGCGCGCAAGAAATCGCCGATTTGTACAAGCGGCGATGGGCCATCGAGTTGTTCTTTCGATGGGTCAAACAGACCTTGAAGATCGGCCACTTCTTGGGAACCTCCGAAAACGCCGTTCGCATTCAGATCACTGTCGCGCTGATCGCCTTCCTGCTGCTGCGGCTGGCTCACGACGCCAACAGGATCGTGACCGGCCCGCTCGCCTTCGCAAGGCTCCTGCGAACAAACCTGATGCATCGGCGCGCGATCGCTGAGCTTCTCCAAGCTACGCCACCCCCCGAGCCACAACAGTCCAGATTTGACTTCGGACCACACGCAACCCGTGCGGCGCAACGGCGCAGCCATATTCGTGTGGATGCCGCCATGGAGAAGGCGGCATGATAAGCACAGACCGTGCCAGACACCCGTGGGACAAGCCCGGCCATGACGGTGTTGTTTATCGGGGCGTCAGCCTGGCGGCGCCTGGCCACGGCTTCTGCGGCCCGCGCATCCCCTCGAACGCCTTCGCCATCCCCAAGACGCCGAGATCATCAAAACGGCGGCCGACGATCTGGACGCCGATCGGGAATCCACTTTCGCTGAAGCCGCCATTGATGGCGGCGGCCGGATTTTCCGACATGTTCCACGGCACGGTGTAGCAGATGTGCTCGAATGGTTTTGCCGGATCGTTGATCGGGGAAGCGAATTCGGCGGGGAAATTCACCACCGGCGATACCGGCGACACCACGTAATCGACATCGGCGAACAGCTTTGCCGCGGCGCTGCGGATCGCCATCGTGGCATTGAAACCCCTGATGACATCGACGCCGGAAAGTTTCGCGCCGGATTCCCCCCATTTGACGATATAGGGCAGCGCCTTGGCGCGCTCGCTCTCGCTTAGTTTTGCAAGGTCGTCCCACATCCGCGCGCGCCAGAAATTGTCGAGACCGTCGAGCATCTCGCGCGTCAATATGCCGTCGACTTCGGTGATAACGGCGCCGGCGGATTCGAATGCTTTCGCGGCCTTCACAGCCACCGCGCGGACTTCCTTTTCCAGCGCCTGGCCGACGCCGAGATCGAGCATCAACCCGATGCGCAGTTTCCGCGGCGACTTTTCGAGCGCCTTCCAGTTGATGTTGTCAGGCGGCAGGCTCATGCCGTCGCGGCGATCCGGTCGCGACAACACGCTCATCATCAGCGCGGCGTCGTCGACAATGCGGGTCATGGGACCTGCGACGCGGCCGACATAGGACGGATCGATCGGGATCCGCCCGAGGCTCGGCTTCAACGCGACGAGGCCGCACCAGCAGGCCGGCAACCGCACCGAGCCGCCGATATCGGTACCGAGATGCAGCGGGCCGTAACCCGCGGCGCCCGCGGCGCCGGCGCCTGCGCTCGAACCGCCGGGGTTCTTGCTGAGGTCCCAGGGATTACGGGTCAATGGGTGGAAGCTCGACAGCCCCGACGACAGCATGCCGTAATCCGGCATGGTGGTTTTCGAAAAAATCACCGCGCCCGCTTCGCGCAAGCGCGCCGCCGGCGGCGCGTCGACGGCCGCGGGCACCAGCTTGACGCTGGCCGCGCCAAGCGGCACCGGCACGCCTTTGGTCGCGATGTTGTCCTTGATCGTGACGGGCACGCCGTCGAGCGCGCCGGTCGGCTCGCCCTTCTGCCAGCGCTCGGTGGACGCTTTTGCGACCGCGCGCGCGCCGTCGGGATCGAACGCGTAAAGTGCCTTGATGTGCGGTTCCCATACCGCGACATGGGCCAGCACGTCTTCCAGCACTTCCGACGGCGAGAATTGCTTGGCACGAAAGCCCGCGATCAGGTCGATCGCGCTGAGATCGTGCAGCGAGGTGACCGCGTCATTCGATGCCGGCTTATGCATGGGCGCCGACCGGGAGGCGGGTTTCGATGATGCGCGCGAACATGCTGGCGCCGACGGGTAAGATCTTGTCGTCCAGCACATAGCCGGGATTGTGCACCGGCACCGAGCCGTCGTGGCCGACCCAGAAATAGGCGCCCGGTATGGCCTGCATCATGTCGGCAAAATCCTCGCTGCCCATCTTCGGCTGCGAGCGGGTGATGACTTTTGCCGGGTCGACCACGGTGCGCGCCACCGCCTCGACCACGCGGGACTGTTCTTCCTGGTTCACGAGCACACTGAACGTGTCGCGAATGTCGGCTGTGATCTCGACTTGGAACGCGGTCGCCATGCCGGCGCAGATCGCGCGCATCCGCTCGCGGATCAGCGCGCGCACCTCGTCGGAAAAGGCGCGGACGGTGCCGCAGAGTTTTGCCTCGCCCGGGATCACGTTGTAAGCGGAGCCGGCGTGAATTTGGGTGATCGACACCACCGCCGCCTTCAGGGGATCGACGTTGCGGCTGACGATGGTCTGTAGCGCCTGTCCGAGCGTCATCGCGATGACCACCGCGTCCTTGGAGCGTTCTGGCATCGCGCCATGGGCGCCATAGCCCGAAATGGTGATGTCGAAGAAATCGGCGCCGGCCATCGCCGGCCCCGGAAGGATGGCGACCTCGCCATGATTCAGGTCGGGCGCGTTGTGCAGCCCATAAACCTCGTCGCAGGGGAATTTCTCGAACAACCCGTCCTTGATCATGGCGCGGGCGCCGCCGAGGCCTTCTTCGGCCGGCTGAAAGATGAAATGCACGGTGCCGTCGAAATTCCTGGTCTCGGCGAGGTAGCGCGCGGTGCCCAGCAACATGGTGGTGTGGCCGTCATGGCCGCAGCCGTGAAAACGGCCGGGAATGGTCGAGCGCCACCTTAAGTTGGTGTTTTCTTCCATCGGCAGCGCGTCCATGTCGGCGCGGAGCCCGATGCGCTTTCCGTTGGAGCCCTTGCCCTTGAGCACGCCGACCACGCCGGTGCCCCCTAAGCCGCGATGCACCTCGATGCCCCATTGCGTCAGCTTGTCGGCGACGATGCCTGAGGTTCGGACTTCCTCGAAGCCGATCTCGGGATGGGCGTGCAGATCGCGGCGGATTGCGGTGAGTTCGTCGGCAAAGGCTTCGATGCGGTCGATATTGGGCATGTCTGTTATCCGGTTGCAGAGGAAGGTAAACGTGATTTCGCGAAAGCGGGGCCGTTCGGCTTGATGCGGATGCCCGGGCGCAGCCGCGTCCACGGCAGGGTGGCGGGATCGGCCGGCATCGCGCCGGGCGCGGCGCAGATCAGGAGCTTTTCGGCGATCGGTTCGAAATCGGCGCGGAAATGCACCGAGCTCTTGTTGACGAGGATCGCCTGCGCGGTCGGCTCGATGCCGACATAGCGATACATCGACTGATCCGCGAGCTGCGCCTTGTGCGAGCCCACGACCACCCTGACATCGCCGATGCGCAAGCACGCCGATGGTCCCATCTCCATGTCGCGGCCGCCATAAAAGGGACCCGGCGCGATAAATCTGCCATCGGACAGTTTTTCGACGACGAACGTCTCGTGGTAGGGCGCATCACCGGGAATGCCCGACTTGCCGCCGATCGCGAGCGTGATGGTGGCGCCGGCGCCGGCTTCATGCGCGGCTTTTGCGGAAGCCGGATCGTAGATCACGCCGATCGCGGCGCGCTTTGCCTCGTTGCGGACCAGCGCGCGCAGCATGCCGGTGGTGTCGGAATCACCCCCGGCGCCGGGATTGTCCTGGGTGTCGGCGATGACGATCGGCTTGCTCGCGGTTTTTGAAAGTTCCATCGCGTAACGCACGCCTTCGTCGGGCGCGAAGATGCGGCCGTCGAAATCGTCTTCGTGCCCGGTGACGATTTTTGCCAGCGCGTCCGCGGCGGCGTCGGCATCTCCTTGCGTCCTCCCATAGGCGAACACGCTCGGCCCGCAATGCTCAAAATCCGCCGCCGGAAAACCCGGCGCGAATGACAGCGTCGGAACTGCCTCGCTTTGCATCGCCGCCAGCTTTTCGTAGATGCCTTTGGTCGGCTGATCGTTGGTGCATTGCCAGCTGATCGGAATCAGGAACGGCAATTGCCGGAACGCTTTTGCGAATTTCTGCTTTGTCTTGAGCAGCAAGGCGAGATGCTTGGCGGCGGCGCGGCCGGTCTCGGCCATGTCGACATGCGGATATTTGCGATAGGCGATCAGCGCGTCCGCCTGCTCCATCATCTGCGGCGTGACATTGGCGTGCAGGTCGAGGCTCGCCACCAGCGGTACGTCGTGGCCGATCACCTCGCGCACGCGCCGCAAAACTTCGCCTTCGCCGTCGTCGAGGTGCTCCGTGACCATGGCGCCGTGCAGGTCGAGATAGACGGCATCGAGCGGCCCTGCCGCTGTTATGCCGTCGACCATCACCTTGACGATTCGCTCATAGGCATCCTTGGTCACATGCGCCGAGGGAGTGGCGCCGCAGGAAATCGTCGGCACCAATTCCCAGCCGTTGTTTTTGGCTTCGCCGGCAAAGCCCGCCAGACCCACATTGATGCTATGCATGACTTTGAGCACATCGCCGCCCGTGGCCATCGCCGGCCAGCCACCGCCATGCACAAAATCCTCATAGGTCGCCTTGGTCGGCGCGAAGGTATTGGTCTCGTGCAGGAAGCCGGCAACGGCGATACGGGTCATTAATTCTGCCTCAGTCGATCGTTCGTGCGCGCGACGTTAGCCTCGTCGTCGCAAAAAGCGCAAGCGATGAAGCAATCCCGCCGCGCATGGCTTCGAACCGTTTCGGGATTGCTAGGTTTGCCACCGGCCCATCCCCGTCATTGCGAGCCAACGGGTCGGCGCAAAGCGCCGCCCGATGACAGGCTCCACGAAGCAATCCATCGTGAAGGAAGCAAGCTGGATTGCTTCGTCGCTTGCGCTCCTCGCAATGACGGCGGGATTTAGGCGACCGCCCCAGCCGCAACCGGCCTGAAATTCGCAAAATCCCACCCCCGTCCGGGGGCGGCTTCGAGCAACTGCTTGGTGTACGCCTGTTGCGGATGGGTCAGGACCTGCGCCGCCGGCCCCTGTTCGACGACGCGGCCATGCTGCATCACCGCGACGTCGTCGCAGATTTGCGCTGCGACGCGCAAATCGTGGGTGATAAACAACAGCGCGATGCCGAGCCTGGTCTGGATTTCGTCGAGTAGTTCCAAGACCTGCGCCTGCACCGAGACGTCGAGCGCCGAGACCGCTTCATCCGCCACCAGCACATCCGGATCGAGCGCGAGCGCGCGCGCAATCGCGATGCGCTGGCGCTGGCCGCCGGAGAATTGATGCGGATAGCGCGAGATGGCATCCGGCGGCAGATCGACCAATTCCAGGAGCTCGCGCGCTTTCGCCAGCGCTTCCTTTCGCGGCATGCCGTAATTGATCGGACCCTCGGCGATGGTCTCGCCGACGGTGATGCGCGGATTGAGCGAGCGGTAAGGGTCCTGGAAGATGATCTGGATGCGCTTGCGATGCGGCTGCAATAGCCTTCGCGACAGTTCGGAGATTTCGCGCCCGACAAGCCGAACGCCGCCGGAGGTCGGATCGATCAATCGCACGATGCAGCGCGCCACCGTCGATTTGCCGGAGCCGCTTTCGCCGACAATGCCGAGCGTGCGGCCCTTGCGCAAAGTGAGAGTAACGTCCTTTGCCGCCACCACCTCGCGGGTGCCGCCGAACAAAAAGCGCTCGCGATAGACTTTGCCGAGCTCGTTGGCTTCCAGCACCACCGGTTCCCGCGATTCCGCGCGCGGCCGGCGCGGCACCAGGCTCGGCACCGCCGAAAGCAAATTGCGGGTGTACTCCATGGTCGGCGCGCGCAGGATGGTGTCGAGCGGACCGGTCTCGACCAATTGCCCGTGGCGCATCACCGCGACGCGGTCGGCGATCTCGGCGACCACGCCCATGTCATGGGTGATGAACAGCACCGCGGTGCCGTGATCCCGCTGCAGGTCGCGGATCAGGGTCAGAATTTGCTTCTGCGTGGTGACGTCGAGCGCCGTGGTCGGCTCGTCCGCGATCAGGAGTTTTGGCTCGAGCACCAGCGCCATCGCGATCATGATGCGCTGGCGCTGGCCGCCCGACAGCCGGTGCGGATAGGAGGCAAAGATGCGTTCGACCTCGGGCAGCCGCACCTGTTCCATCATCTCGAGGATGCGCTTTTTCCGCGCCCGGGCGTCGAGGTCGGTATGGACCCGCAGCACCTCGTCGATCTGGCGGCCGACCGGCACCACCGGATTGAGCGCCGTCATCGGTTCCTGAAAGATCATCGCCATGGTGGTGGCGCGCAACTGCCGCAGGCGGCGATCGGAAGCCGTGAGCAGCTCTTCGCCGACCAGTTGTATGCTGCCGCCAGACGGCACCAGCGAGCCTTTTTGCAACAGGCCCATCACGGTCAGCGACGTGACTGACTTGCCCGATCCGCTTTCGCCGACCAGGCACAGTGTCTCGCGCTCGCGCACCTGCAGCGAGATGCCATCGATGATGCGCGGAGCTTTCGGATTTTTGCCGAGGCCGACGACGAGATTGTTGATGTCGAGGACGACGTTGGTCATGCCGTCACCGCTCTCTCCGCGTCATTGCCTGCGACAAACGCGAAGCGTTTGCGCAAGGGAGCGCAGCGACGAAGCAATCCAATTCTCCGCGCGGCGATACTGTTATGGATTGCTTCGCTGCGCTCGCAATGACGTTCCATCACTTCCCGCCCTCCCGCTGCTTCATGCGGGGATCGAGCGCGTCGCGTGCGGCGTCGCCGATCAGATTGACGCTGAGGATCGCGATCGACAGCAACAGCCCAGGCCAGAAGATCAGCGACGGTTTGATCTGAAAATAGGCGCGGCCCTCGGCCATGATGTTGCCCCAGGTCGGGGTCTCCGGGCTGATGCCGGCGCCGAGGAACGACAAAATCGCCTCGGTGAGAACCGCGGACGCGCACACATACGTGCCTTGCACGATCAGCGGCGCAATTGTGTTCGGCATCAGATGCCGCCACATGATCTTCGGCAGGCTGGAGCCGACCGAGATCGCGGCTTCGACATAGGGTTCCTCGCGCGCCGACAGCACGACCGAACGCACCAATCTCGCCACCCGCGGAATTTCCGGAATGGTGATGGCGATCATCACCGTCATCAGGCTCGCGCCCGACAGCGAGACCACGGCGATCGCCAGCAGGATGCTCGGGATCGCCATCAACCCGTCCATCACCCGCATCATGACCGCGTCGACCCATTTGAAGAAGCCGGAGACGAGGCCGATCAGAAGCCCGATGCCGATAGAGATGACGGCGGCGCCGAGGCCGATCAGCATAGAAATGCGCCCGCCATAGAGAATGCGCGACAGCACGTCGCGGCCGTAACCGTCGGTGCCGAGCAGGAACTGCGCGCTGGCGGGTTTCAGCCGCTGCGCCGGCGCCAGCAGCAGGGGATCATGCGGCGACAGCCAGGGCGCCAGCACGGCGGACAGGATCACCAGTGTGAGGCAGATGGTGGCGGCCGCGATGATCGGCGTTGCCGTGAGAAATCCGAGCCCCGGCCGGAACGGCGTCGTGATCGGTATCGAGGGTTCGGGAAGGGTTTCGATCGCCATCAGCAGCGAATCCTCAATAACGAATTCTGGGGTCAAGGAACGTGTAGGCGACGTCGATCAAGAGATTGACCGCGACATAGATGCCCGAGGTCAGAAGGATCATCGCCTGGATCACCGGATAGTCGCGCGCCAATACCGCATCGACGGTGAGGCGGCCGATGCCAGGCAGGTTGAACACGCTCTCGGTGACGACGACGCCCGATATCAAAAGCGCAAAGCCTGTCCCGATCACGGTGATGACGGGCACCGCGGCGTTGCGCAGCGCGTGGCGCAGCAGCACGGCGGTCTCATTGATACCCTTGGCGCGCGCGGTGCGCACATAATCCTCGCCCAGCACGTCCAGCATCGAGGCGCGGGTCATCCGCGCGATCAAGGCGACATAGATAAAGGACAATGTGCAGGTCGGCAGGACGATGCGTTCGAGGAACGGCCCAAAACCGGCGGTGATGCTCTTAAAACCCTGCACCGGCAGCCAGCGCAGGTCGATCGCGAAAATCTGGATCAGCACATAGCCGATCACGAACACCGGCACCGAAAAACCCACTACCGACAATCCCATGACAAAACGGTCGATCCAGGTGCCGTGCTTCCACGCCGCGATCACGCCGAGCGGCACCGCGACAACGATGGAGAGGATAATGGTCGAGAGCGCGATCGAGATCGACGGCTCGATGCGCTGGCTGATCATTTTCAGGACCGGCACATTGGAGATCAGGGACACGCCGAGATCGCCATGCAGCAGCTTGTTGATCCAGGTAAAGAATTGCGTGTAGAGCGGCTCGTGCAATCCGAGCGAGACGCGGATGCGCTCGAGTTGCTCGGGCGTTGCATTGTCGCCGGCGATGATCGCGGCGGGATCGCCGGGCGTCAGCCGCAGCAACAGAAACACAAATAAGGCGACCACGCCCATCACGGGAATGGCGGCAAGAACGCGGCGAAGCAGATATCCGAGCATCGTTTTCCGTGAGTTATGCGCCAACCCAGACTTGAACCCAGACTTGGGGTTGTCGCGGATTTTTTGTTTCCCGCCCGTAGTCGTCGGGCGAGCAAATCCTGTGCCATCGGGACGGCCAAACAATCACCCCGCGTCATGCCCGGCCTTGTGCCGGGCATCCACGTCTTTCTTCGCGTCAAAGCAGGAAGACGTGGATGGCCGGGCATAGGCGAGCGGAAGCGACGCCGTCCTTCGGACGGCTATGCCCGGCCATGACGAAGATAGCACCTTATCACTCCAGCGTCGCCAGCAGGCCCGCCATCAGGCGGCCGCGCTCGGCGAGGCTGTCGACTTCGATATGTTCGTTCAGCGTATGGGCATCGGCGCCGCGCACCCCTAAGCCGTCCAGCGTCGGGATTCCCATCGCGCCGGTAAAATTGCCGTCGGAGCCGCCACCGGCGCTGCCATGGGGCAATTCGAGCCCGAGTTGTTTCGCCACCCCGCGCGCCTTTTCATAGAGCGCCATGGTGCCGGCACCGGGCTCCCATACCGGCCGCGTCACGCCCCGCGTCACCTTGAAGGTGACATCATTGGCGGCGCCTGAAAGCGCCAGCATGCGCTCGACGCCGCGATCGAGATCGGCCTGGCGTTTGGCCATGCTCAGCGCCTCGCCGGTGCAGGTGGTGGCGACGCAATTGACCCATTGGCCGCCATGCACGATGCCGACCGAGAAGGTGCAGTCGTCGCTCGTCATGGCGTCGATGGCGATGATCTGGCGCGCCATCTCGCGGATCGCCGAGCGGCCCGAGGACAGCGTGGCGCCGGCATGGCTGGGCTTGCCGATGGCCTCGAGATTGAACCGCGCAATGGCATAACGCCCTGTGACCACGCCGTTATTGGGCCGGCCCGGTTCGGGCACCAACACATATTTGTTGCGCGCGGCTTCCGCCTCGATGATGTCGCGGGTCGAGGGCGTGCCGACTTCCTCGTCAGGGGTGAACAACACCGTGATCGGCAGCGGCGTCGTAAAGGAAGCGCGCGCCAACTGCCGGATCGCTTCGAGGGTCAAGTAATTGCCGCCCTTCATATCAAAGATGCCGGGGCCGAAACATTTGTTGCCCTCGCGCCGCCACGCTAGCTTCTCCAGCGTGCCGATGGGGTGAACGGTGTCGAGATGGCCCGCGATCAATATCCCGGGCTCGCTTTGTTTGGGGTGGGGAAAGCGCGCGCGCACGCAACCGCCAAATCCTTGCCGCCCGGCGATGCGTTCGATCGTCGCTCCCATGATCGCCATCTCGCGCGCGGCGATGTCGAGCATGCGCTCGACCGCGCTCGCATCCCAGGTCGGGCTTTCGCATTCGACCCAGCTGCGCAAGCCTTGCAACATGGCCTCGGAATCGAAGGGAAGGTTGGCGGGGTTCATCGGGATTCTCTTTGGTTTTTGAGCGGGATGTTTCGGTTGTCGTCGCAGCGACGCGAGGCTTACGAGAAGGATCGGCAGGCGATTTGTAAAGTGAAACATGCGCGGCCGTCAGCCAACATTGGTAACCGGAAGTCATGCGCCAAAACCCGATTGACGCGCCGAGCACTTGGTGCAAGTCTCAAAACTTAAGGATTTGCAGCGTGTTAGTGCGCCTAAATAACGGCCCTCATGCTTAACAAATGACCGGTGTTTGACCGGTTTCACGTCAGGAGACCAATCGATGTTCCACTTCTCGCGCTGGAAGCGCCCCTTGATCGCGTCGAGCCTGGCGCTGGCGGCGCTGGCGCTGGCATTGCCGTCGCAGGCGGTTGCCGCCGGCAAGACCATCACCGCGGTGATGCATGCTGATCTGCGCACGCCCGGCATGATGACGACCGCCTACATCGTGCGCGATTTCGGTTACATGATCTTTGACACGCTGCTTGCGGAGGACGCCAACTTCAAGATCCAGCCGCAGATGGCGGAATGGAAGGTCTCCGACGACAAGCTCACCTACACCTTCACGCTGCGCGACGGCCTGAAGTGGCACGACGGTCCGCCGGTCACCGCGGAAGATTGCGTCGCCTCGCTCAAGCGCTGGGGCAAGGCCGACGGCATGGGCCAGAAGCTGATGGATTTTACCGCCAGCATCGAGGCCACCGACCCGAAAACCATCACGCTGAAACTGAAAGAGCCCTACGGCCTGGTGCTGGAGTCGATTGGAAAGCCTTCCTCCTTCGTGCCGTTCATGATGCCCAAGCGTCTGGCGGAAGCGCCGGCCGACAAGCCTCTTCCGGAATTGATCGGGTCCGGTCCCTTCAAGTTCGTGCCGGCCGAATTCCAGCCCGGCGTGAAGGCGGTCTACGAGAAGAACACGGACTATGTGCCGCGCAAGGAGCCGCCGAGCTGGACCGCCGGCGGCAAGGTGGTGAAGGTCGACCGCGTCGAATGGATCACGATGGCGGATGCGCAGACCGCGGTGAATGCGCTGCAGTCCGGCGACATCGATTTCATGGAAGCGCCGTCGTATGATATTCTGCCGGTGCTGGAAGCCAACCCGGACATAAAACTTGAAACCCTGAACAAGCTCGGTCTGCAGACGCTGGGGCGAATGAACTTCCTTCAGCCGCCTTTCGACAACGTCAAAATACGACGCGCTGCGTTCCTGGCGCTGAACCAAAAGGACGTGCTGGACGCACTCGTCGGCAATCCCAAATATTACAAGGTCTGCGGCGCGGTGTTCGTCTGCGACACGCCGCTCGCCACCGACATCGGCGCGGAGACGCTCATCAAAGGCAACGGCATGGCGGAGGCGAAAAAGCTGCTCGCCGAATCCGGCTATGACGGCACGCCCATCGTGATCATGGCGCCCGGCGATGTCGTGACGCTGAAGGCGCAGCCGATCGTCGCGGCGCAATTGCTGCGCGACGCCGGCTTCAAGGTGGACGTGCAGGCCACCGACTGGGGAACCGTGGTCAGCCGCCGCACCAGCCAGAAACCGATCAAGGAGGGCGGCTGGAATATGTTCTTCACCAACTGGGTCGCCGCCGACGTGATCAACCCGGTCGTCAATGTGTCGATCGGCGGCAGAGGCACCAAGGGCGGCTGGTTCGGCTGGTCGGAAAACGCCAAGATCGAAGGGCTGCGCGATGCCTTCGCGCGTTCCTCATCGCCCGAAGAGCAGAAGAAGATCGCCGCCGACATCCAGAAGGAAGTCTACGACCAGGTGATCTATATTCCGCTCGGGCAGTTCTTCGGGCCGAGCGCATGGCGGAAGTCGCTCTCCGGTGTACTCGATGGTCCGGCGACGCCGATCTTCTGGAACATCGACAAGTCGGAGTGAGGGCAAGGCTCGAGGGCAAGGCTCGAGGGCAGGGCTCGAGGGCAAGGCTCGCCGTTACACCGGAAACGCCGCAAGGTGCGGCAGCATTAGCTCGTTGACGCGATCGGGCGCCTGTTCGCCGGCGAAGTGGCCGACGCCCGCGAGCGCTTCGAAGCGATAGGGCGCGGCGACAAAATCCGCCGTGCCCTCGGCCGCCATTCGTCCGACCGTCTCATCCGCATCGCCCCAGATGTAAAGCGTCGGCACGCGGATCGGGCCAAGCGGCGTGCGGATCGCGCCGCGCGCGCGATACCAGGTGAGTGCGGCTTCCATGGCATCGCGGTTGCCGAGCACGGCAAGATGCTGGGCGATCGCGCTTTCGGGAACGCCGGCGGCGGCGAGACGTTCGCGCAGTTGTTTGGCATCATCGGCCAGCAGTTTTTCGCCGGCATCGGGTTCGAGAAAGGCCGTGTGGTGCCGCGAGCGGTAGGCCTGATCGCCGTCGAGCATCGGCAACGCGCGATTAAACGCGTTCGGATGCGGCCGCGACAACACGGTGAGCGAGGCCAGCCGCTCGGCGAAGCGATCGGCGAGCGCCCAGGCGATGCTGCCGCCCCAGTCATGGCCGGCGAGATGGAAACGCCGTTCGCCGTAGCCGCACGAGGCCGCGATCGCCATCGCGTCCTCCACCAGCCGGTCGATATGATAGTTCGAGGCGTCGCGCGGGTCCGGCCGCGCGCCGGGCGAATAGCCGCGCTGGCTTGGCGCCACGGCGCGATAACCGGCATCGGCCAGCGCCTCCAGCTGCGCGCGCCAGCAATGCATGGATTCGGCAAAGCCGTGCAGCAACAGCACCATTGGCGCACCCACGTCGCCCTCGACGAGGGCGTCGAAGGTGAGGTGAGGGGTGATGGCGATGTGCTGAAGCTCGGTCACGACTCGCAGTCTAGCACCGAAACAAGACGTCTTGACAGATAAGTAAGCTATAGCTTACCGTTAGTCATGACTTACGCAAATGCGGCTTACAGAAAACCGGCCCACGGAAATGCGTTGACCGTGCTTGCCGACCCGACGCGGCGGAAAGTGTTCGAGCGCCTGCGCGCCGGGCCGCATCCGGTGAATTTGCTTGCTGCGGGACTGCCGGTCTCGCGGCCGGCGGTGTCGCAACACCTGAGAGTCTTGAAGGACGCCGGCCTGGTCGCAGAGCGCAGCGAAGGCGCGCGCCGGATCTATTCGCTGAGGCGCGAGGGCCTTCAGGAGCTGCGCGAATGGCTCGACAGTTTTTGGGGCGATGCGCTGGAGGCTTTCAAACTGGAAGCGGAAAAACCGCTAAAGAGCGGAAGGAGAAAGTGAATGAACGAGATGGCCGCCATCGCACCCGTACGCAAAACCGTCCGCGTCAAGGCGCCGATTACGCATGCGTTCGAGGTCTTCACCAGCGGCCTGACGCGCTGGTGGCCATTCGACCACGGCGTCGGCAAGAAACCGATCCAGAAGGTTCTGATGGAGCCGCGGCTTGGCGGGCGCTGGCTCGAGATCGCGGACGACGGCAGCGAGACCTCGGTCGCCACTATCACGGTGTGGGAGCCGCCGCATCGGTTGGTGATGGTCTGGCAGGTCAACGCGCAATGGAAGCCTGACGCGACGATGAAATCCGAAGTCGATGTTCGCTTTTCCGCCGACGGGCCCGATGCGACCGAGGTCGAACTGTTGCACCACAAGTTCGAGACGATGGGCGCCGAAGCGGGCGCCTCAATGCGGAAGGATGTCGATGGCGGCTGGCCGGGTCTGATGGCACGTTTCGCCAGCGAAGCCGAGCGAAGCAAAAATCAGACCGCGTGAAACCATCAAGCGAAGGAGATCGTCATGTCGGAATTCACAGTCCACTCCGTTGCCGGCAGTCCGTTCGGACGCGCCGTCCTGGCGACGCTGGAAGAGAAGGGCGCATCCTATCGGTTCTCAGCGGTCGCAGGCGGCGGCTTGCGCGCGCCCGAACATCTCGCCCGGCACCCCTTCGGCCGGGTGCCGGTGCTGCAGCACGGTGGCTTCATGCTCTATGAGACGCAAGCGATTCTGCGCTATCTCGACCGCGTGCTGCCGGCGCCCGCGCTGACGCCACCAGATGTAAAACGCGTCGCGCGGATGGATCAGGTGATGAACATCAACGACTGGTACCTGTTCCACGGCGTCGGCAACGTCATCGTCTTTCATCGCGTCGTGGGACCGCGGGTAATGGGGCTTGCGCCCGACGAGGCCGCCATCGAAGCCGCGATGCCCAGGGCGCGCACGGTGTTTTGTGAATTGGCGCGGCTACTGGGCGAGCAAGCTTTTTTCGCAGGCGAAACGATCTCGCTCGCCGACCTGATGGTGGCGCCCGCCATCGGCTTTTTCGCGCAGACGCCGGAATGGACCGAGCTCGGCGCGCCGCATCAAAACCTCGTCGCGTGGCTGGCACGAATGGAAGACCGGCGGAGCATGCGGGCGACCACGTGGGAGCGGGTGTCGGAGATGGCAGAGGCGGCCTGAGCGCAAACAGCCCAACCTCGGCGCGGATCCCACTTCGCATGCGATCAGCAGTGGTTGCTGCGGGGCGATTCCAGCCCGTCGTTGAGGACCGGCGGGGCGCTCTGCGCAGGGGGCGAACGCACGTCCTTGCGCGGTTCGCGCGCTGATCCCGGGCGCTGATCCTTCTGATTGTCATTGGCCATGTCGTCTTGCTCCATTGCTGCAGTACAACATCCGCACTGCAGCAATGTTCCGCAAGTCCCGCGGCTCCCTTACGCCGAATGAGTCACGACCTGTTGAAGCAATAAATTCGCTGACAGGATCGGAGAATTACGGTGACGGTTCAATGCGATTGAAGCGGGCTGTGGATTGCACACCCGTAACAGCGTTCCGGCCACCAGACCGCGAAAAAACTCGGCCTCATTATTCCGCCGCTTCTGCTTGCCCCCGCGGATGAGGTGATCGAATAAGAATTACGGTGACAGCACTGGACTGCACCCCTGGAACGAGACACGATAATTTCTGTGACAGGCATTTCGAGGATGACCTGTGGCAGCAAAAGGAAAGATCCGTCAGTTTCCGACGGCGTACAAATTGAAGGCGATCAAGCTTGCTGAAGGAGGCGAAGGCGTTCTGCCTGTGGCCCGCAAGCTTGGGATATCGCGCAAGCTTCTGCATGACTGGATCAAGGCGTGGAAGGCCCATGGGCCTGAGGGGTTGAATCGCAAGCGCGGGCCCAAGCCTGGCCCCCGCAGGCTCAGGCCGCTACAGGCGGATGACAAAAAACGCTCTGCGCTCGCCCAGGCGAGCGCGCGCATCGCCGAGCTTGAACGGCTGGTGGGCCGCCAGCAACTGGACATCGATTTTTTTCGAAAAGCCTTGCGCGCCTTGGAGCGGCCGGCAGCGCAAGGCAAACCCGCATCCGCATCATCGAAGTTATTGAAGCCATGACGCTAGAAGCGGCCGGTTCGCACGCCGATGTGCTGCACCTGTGCAGGCTCGCAGGCCTGCCGCGCGCGACGTATTACCGGCACCTTGCCGGACGCAGCGGTGAGGCGGCTGAGTGCGAGTTGCGCGACGTTATCCAGCGCATTTGCCTCAAGCACCGCTTCTATGGCTATAGGCGGGTGACAGCGGCCCTCAGACGGCAGGGCATGGTGGTGAATGCCAAGAAAGTTCAGCGGCTTATGCGCGAGGACAATCTCCTGGCCCAGCGCAAGGCGCCGTTCCTGAAGCCACCAGCCGACCGCCCCTCGGCCTTTCTCATCGTGCCCAATCTGGTGCGCGGCCTTGTTCCGTCAGCGCCTGATCAAATCTGGGTCGCCGACATCACTTATGTGCATCTCGCCAGAGCCTTCGCCTATCTCGCCGTCATTCTCGACGCCTTCTCGCGCAAGGCCGTGGGCTGGGCTTTTGAGAACACGCTCGATGCCTCACTCGCCATCGCCGCGCTGGAGACAACCATCGATGCCCGAAAGCCGCAACCCGGCAGCCTGATCCATCACTCCGATCGCGGGGTGCAATACGCCTCCATCGCCTATCGCCAACGGCTGGCCGATCGCGACATCACCATCAGCATGAGCAGACCGGGCAATCCCTTCGACAACGCCAAGGCCGAGAGCTTCATGAAGACGCTGAAGACCGAAGAGATCGACGGCAAGGCCTTCGCCGACCTCAGTGACGCCCGCCGCCGAATCAATAGCTTCATCGCAGAAGTCTACAACAAGGACCGGTTGCACTCGGCGCTCGGGTACCAATCGCCCCTTGAGTTCGAAACCGCGTTCGCGCAAAACAAACCACGATAACGCATCATGGCAACCGCACTGTCACAGAAATTATCGTGTCTCGTTCCAGGGGTGCAGTCCAGCACTGTCACCGTAATTCCCGGTGGCGGCGGCCTTGTTCATGTTTCTGTTCGGGAGATACATGAACGGTTACTTGAAATGATGACCGTGATGAGCCAGCGGAGATTCGGTTCACCTCTGGGGATACGCCGTGAAAATGTAATCCTTTGCCGCCACGGTCGTGTGGCACGCGTAGCCGCACTTCGCGTCGTTCCCATTGGGCTTGAACGTGTCGGACGCGGCATCATAAAGAAACTGGGCGTAGGCCCATCCGTTGGTGTCCGGGAATCGCTTGCTGTCTTTTTCGATGAACGAAACCGATTTCAGGGTGTCCGGGACCATCACGAAATAGGGGGACTCGGGGTTCTTTTTCGAGGACCACTCGATCTTCACGATCTTGGAGCCTTCGGGAAAAGGCTTGCCGTTGCCGGGGACGCCTTGTCGATACGCCTCGATCATCGCGTCATTCGCCGCGATCACTTTCAAGCTGCTTTCAGTCTGACTGACGGCGACATCCTGCCAGGTTTCGTATCCCCTGAACTCGGAAAACGAGAGCCGTTTGGCACTTGCAGCGTGAATCTGTCTTGAGCCGCTAGCGCCATGCCGCCCAAGACGGCGAGCAAGACCACGATAATCGATATCGCCGGGAATGAAGGTCTCTTCATGGCTCGCTCCTCCACTGCTGCTTGCAATTGGATTTAAGATTGCGCGGCGTGGCGCGTATATTTCCGGCGCGCGGCATCCGAATGCGAGATAGAGTTTGTAGCACAAGCGGCCGCCGTCGCAAATTGACGGTTGTCAATGTTTTCGGGGGTGCCCAATCAGCTCTTGGCTGCGTGCTTTCGGTGAATGCGACCTGGAATTTCTGCAATTGCGGTGACAGCGCACTTTACGGGCGTCACCGGAGATCAATTAAGGTGCGCACTGTCACAGTAAGAAAAGACTTGGAGTTTCTGTAGCGGTCTAGTCTTTTATCTAGACAAAAGGCTTGATAAAGGTCTAGATGAGCCCCATAATGGAATATGGAGTTCGAGTGGAACCCGGCCAAGTGCGCGAAGAATATCGCTGAACGCGCCATCGACTTCGCTGATGTGGTGGTGGGTTTTGCGGACCCCGGAAGGAAAGTGGTCAAGGACACGCGCAAAGACTACGGCGAGGTGCGCTACAACATGCTCGCTAAGGTCAACGGCCGGGTCTTTCACGTCACCTTCACCGAACGCGGAGAGATCACCTGGATCATTTCCGCGCGCAAAGCAAACGAGCGGGAGCAACGGCGTTATGGCTAAGGCAAAAGTGCGCGCCGTCCTAATCGACGGCAAACCCTACCAGAAGAAAGCAGATGGCAGCCTGGTGCCTCTTAAGGGCAAGACCGACTGGGAGCGTCT
The DNA here is from genome assembly GCF_900141755.1 of Bradyrhizobium lablabi. Taxonomy (NCBI): domain Bacteria; kingdom Pseudomonadati; phylum Pseudomonadota; class Alphaproteobacteria; order Hyphomicrobiales; family Nitrobacteraceae; genus Bradyrhizobium; species Bradyrhizobium lablabi. The sequence continues at coordinate 6,822,959 of NZ_LT670844.1, forward strand.
GGATCGCCAGACCTCTGCCCAGGTGGAAGCTATTGCGGCCAACGATCGTGAAGGTGCGCCCATGTCTGATGCGGAGTGGGCCAGGGCGGAGATTGTGCGGCCGGAGAAGGTTGCCGTTGGCCTTAAGCTCGATAGCGATGTCCTGGGCTGGTTTAAGGACCAGGGTAAAGGCTACCAGACTCGTATCAATACAGTTCTGCGTCGCTTTTACGAGGTGCATCAAAAAACGGGGGGATTGGATAACCGTCGCCGTGATCAAGGACGGCGAAATCCGTCAAAGGCGAGGTGATACGTTGGTAGGAACGCCTTGGCGGTCTTGAGATTGATCACCATCTCGATCTTGGTCGGTTGCTCCACCGGCAGGGCGCCGGGTTTTGCGCCATCCAAAATCCTTTTCACGAAAAACGACGCTCTGACGATCAGCGTCTGCAATGATATCCCATAGGTCATCAGGCCGCCGAAGTCGGCGAAGTCGGTTACGGTGGAAAAACTCGGCAGACGATGCGCCAGCGCCAACGCGGCGATGCGATCGTTCAGATCGATATTCCCGGAATCCGCGACAAGTTGCAGCGTGTCGGGATGTTGCGCCGCAAGGGTGGCGAAAACCGAATCGAGCTGATCGGGCGACTGCAATGCGATCGGCAGCACCTGCATGCCCCTTGCGCTTTTCGCGCGCGCGGTGGAACCCGAAAGCAACCGGCCGGACGCCGATCCCTGTTCTCGATTGTCATATAGCCACCGGCGACTTTGGCGCGGCGTCGTGCTGCTCCAGGCCTGGTGATCACGAGAGTTCCGTGGCCGTTCGCGGCGTGCAACCGTTTCGACAGCAGGCAGGACGCAAGGACGGCGCGTGGCGAATATGCTATCAACAAGCGCCAGGGTTCATTTGAGATTTCTGGCCAAAACTTCAACCAGGGAGTTCAGACATGGCGCTCTATATGTATCAGGCAAGCTACACCGGAGAATCATGGGCAGCGCAGATGAAGAACCCGCAAAACCGCGTTGAATCCGTTGGACGGCAGGTGTGCGAAGCCGTCGGCGGCAAAATGGTTGGTGGTTGGTATTGCTTCGGCGATTATGATCTCATCCTGATCGCCGATGTGCCGAACAACGAGAGCATGGCCGCCATCGCCGTGACGATTGCCGGGGGCGGCGCAATCAAGGCCAGCCATACCACTGCATTGATGACCGGAGCGGAGTTCCTGGGGGCCCTGAAGAAGTCGGAGTCCGTTGCCAAGGGTTATAAGCCCGCCCGATAGGAATCGTCGGCCTTCGATCACCCGCATCCGGGTCGATCCGGTCGGCCTTCCGCCGCGGGTTCATCATTTGGATGCGGGTTTGTTTTGCTGGGCGCATGGGTGGTCTGACTCGCCGCTTTCGTCGATTGAGGTCAACTCAAGCCCGCTACAACGATGCCATAGACACATGTTTGCGGTTCGCACTTTTCGCGACGTATCGGCGCCCGCGATATGGTCGCTATCGGTGCACGGCAACGGTAGCGCGCTTGTCTAATGCGCCATCCATAACGGCAAGTCCGCGTGCTCCATGATGTGGCTGGTGGCGCCGCCGAAAATCATTTGCCGCAGCCTGTTCCTTGTGAAGGCTCCCTTGACCAATAGATCGCAGCCTTGCTCCTTGGCCGCAGCCAGGACCGCTTCACCAGTGCTGCGGCCGTCCAGCTCAACGTTCATGGCCTCGACGGCAATCCCATTATACCGCAATTGCTTGCGCACCTGATCGGCTGATGGACCCGGCACACCCTGTCCACCGACGACAGTCAAAACCGTCACGCGCCCGGCTAGCCGCAGCAATGGCATCGCCAAAGCGTTGGCGCGGGCCTGCTCGGTGCTGCCATTCCAATGGATCATGATGTTGGTCGCGATCTGTTTCGGAGCGGTCGGTGGCGACAGCACAACAGGCCCACCGCTTTCGAATAGTCCCGACTCGATGGCACGTTTATATAGAGCGGCCGTTTCAGCGTCCGGCCTGCTCATGACGATCACATCGAACGCGCGGCCATGGCTGCCAACAAGACCTTCACCCGGCGGCACCTCGGCAAACCAGCCAAACGAAGGCCGGTCCGTGGTCGTTCTCACAGCAGCAACGCCGTGCTCCTGCATGAAGGTTTCGAAGAGCTTGCGCGCCCCCGCCGTTTCCTCTTCGCGCCGCGCTCGATAGGTTTCCATGGAATAGCTGCTGGCCAGCTCTGCCACGACAAACTCAGGGGCGCCAAACCACAGTGGAACACCCTCGATATAGGCGCCGGTGCGCTGCGCGAGCAGCACCGCCGTTTCGAGCGTGGATTTCATGGCCGAGGTATTTTGGATTGGTACCAAAATCGTCTTCATCGTCAGCTCCTCCGCTCGTTGCAAATGAACGATAGTCCAATGCAGCCAAAGCGGCGGCTTTTCCCGAATTGCCAACGCGCTTCGCTGATCTTCTTGGACGGCCCAATGAATCACTCGCGGGAGCGAAGCCCGTGAGATGATGATCGCGGCACGCGACGCCATTTCAAAGTGGTACAATCCTAGGCCTTGGTGCGGGCGGTGGGACTCGAACCCACACGACGTTGCCATCGAGGGATTTTAAGTCCCTTGCGTCTACCAGTTCCGCCACGTCCGCCCTATTGATTTCCATAGCTTTTTCGTCCCGGGCCGGCAAATGTTTTCCAATCGAACCCTTGCGGTTTTCCATTTCGGTTACAAAACCTGTTCACGCCTTGTCCGGACGGTCGCTGATCCTGCTGAATGCCCGGATGATGTTCTGCTCGGCCTCGACGTGCCGGGTATAGTGGGCGCCCATGCGTTCCGACTCGTCGCCTATCAGATCGGCCACCTCGCGGGTGTTGGCGCCGGTGCGCCTCCACCAAGCGGCGTAGGACACGCGCAAACCGTGCAGCGTGGTGCCGGCGCCAATGTGGCCGGCGCGCTCCTGGTCGCGCAGCCAATGGCTCACCCGGGTCTGCATCTCCTTCTCGGACGGCCACGCGGTGCCGTCGTCGCGGACGGCGATCAGCCCGTCTGCCCGCTGCACCTTCAGCTCGCCCATGAAGGCCTGCAGCTCGGACAGCACCGGTAGGTTCACGAATTTGTCGTTCTTGCGCGCCTTGTACCGGACGGCTTGCCCGGTAAGTGGATGCGCCTTGAACTGCTTCCGGTTGACCTGAACGATCGTCTGGCCGCGGAGGCCGGCGTAGCGTGCGAGGAACAGGCAAATCTTGATCTCGAGCCGAGCGTTCTCGCGCGCGAATTGCCACTCCTCTGGCTCCCACTCGCGGTTAGCGTTGGGATCGGCCTTGTGGGCCTTGTCCATGCCCAGGCACGGGCTGAAGGACATCTTGCCCCGCTTCACGGCTTGCCGGAACATCGAGGATAGCGCCGCGATCATCTGGTCGGCGAAGCGGGGCCATTTGTCATTCGCGCAGGTGTCGCGCACCTCGTAGAGAGCCGGCTGCGTGATATCGTTGAGCACCATATCGAACTCGGGCCGCAGATAATCGAAGGCATCGAGATAGTCGTCACGAGTGGACTTGGCGAGCTTCCACCACTTCGGATAGCCGTCGACCTCGCCTTCTTTGGCGTCATCGATCGCGCCGCAGGTGTACCAATGGACGAAGCCGCCCAGGGTCTCGATCGGGAAGTCGCCCGCCCGACGCTTGAGCAGTCGCGGCCGGTTATAGACTTGAATGAACTCAGGATCCTCCAGCTTCTGCAGCAATTCGGCGCGCGAGCCAATGAAACCCTTGATCAGGGGCTCGCCGGTCTCTCGGCGATAGACGTAATACTTGCCCCGAGCGTTCGCGATCTTAAGCCCTTTGAACTTCACCCTGACCACCATTCAGCTTCTCCCCGAACCGTCGGACCGGCCGGGATGGTTGCGTATTTTGCTCAGCCAAGGCAAGACTTTGAGCAGAACGCACGCCCGACGAAATGCATGCGCTCGCCGCCTTCTACGGCACGGGTGCCAGCACCGGACCAGCGGAGGGCCTTCCCTCGCGGTAACACGGGCGATGGTTGCCGTGTCCGCGCCTGAGCCGTAAAGCATCGTCATGCGGATATCCGTTGCGCTTGGAATTGTTCTCGCGGGACTCGCGCTCCCGACATAGAATGTGGCCGCACAATTTATCGAAAAGAAAGTGCCCACCTTGGCGGCGGCACAGAGAATCTCATTGCATTTTCATCGGAGATCGAGCGTGTTCGTTGCGTTTGGGAGCAGTCCTTTTTGGTGCGGCGCTCGTCTCGTTGGGCTTAGACATATTGCCCGAATGTAGTGGTGTCGGGTCATAGACGCGTATGCTGAGGCGCGGCTCGCGCCAAGCAGCATGGCCCGTCATCCGATCATGACCGTCCCGTGCTATTTTCCATGAAGGGCCGCTTCTGGCGCAAAGCGGACATCGGCCAGACTGGCAACGTCAGCTAAGTGCCGATAGTGTTGAAAAAGTCCTTTTAGGGTGATGAACGAAAATTTTTAGAGCCGCTGATGCGTCTTACGCGCGGCGACGTGAGGGACCATATCGTTTCGTCCAAAATCGACCACGGACCTTCCTAGTAGCGTTGAAAAGCCACACAGCCGCAGGGACGTCTAAAAATCAACTTTCGCGAGATTTCTGGGGCTGATCGATTTTCGACTTTTGCAACAGTATCTGCCAAAAGCGGTCATCGACCGATTTTATTCGATCACCTCGTCGGCGCGTAGCAGAAGGGTTGTCGGCACCTCGATCCCGATCGGCTTGGTAGTTGTGATGTTCACAATCGTCACGAACTTTTCTGCCTGTTCGACTGGGATGTGAGCGGGTTTTGCGCCCACGAGGGATCAATGACCAGCCCAACATGATCGGCACGGTTTGATGATCGTGGCATGGTGATTTTAGCAAGCTAATAGGACATACATGTTGCCCCTTAAAATCAGGCATAACTTGCACTCTTCGGGTTTCTAAATTTCGCCCTTCAAGTGAACGCAAGTTGGCCTTGGAAATCGATTCGATATAGGCCGGAGTAACGTCTGTATATGGTCTAAGACGGAGCGACCGCATGCGCCTCGCAGTGATTGTCGTGTTCTTGTCAGTGCTGACCACACCGTCAGAAGCTTCAACGTCCTGCATGAGCAAGACCGAAGCGCGTCAGCATTTTGGTACGGTGTACCTCTATTGGCATGGCCCGGAGCATTGTTGGGACGCGACACCGACGCGTCCCCATGGGGTTCGCCATCGCGTGCGTCATCCCGAGCCCGAGCAGACACCGCGCTTCGTGGTCCCGATGCCATCGCCAGACCTGCGCAGATCGGCGAACGCGATGGCCACCGATGAACCCGAAACCGATCTGATAACGGTGACACCATGGGTCGAACGCTGGACCGATATCACACAGATAGTGCCACCGAAGTCCATCGTCGTCACCGATCGCAAACCCGAGCCGATAGTCGCGCCGCGCAGCGTGGTGATAGTGATCATCGCCACCGCACTGACGCTTGTGATTGTCGAAACTCTGTTCGGTGGCACGAGATGGGTTAGACACAGTCATCAACGGCATTGATCGCGTTAGGGACGCCGGAGAGTCTTCGCATTTGGCTCGGAGCAAGGTAATGACCCATGAACAACTCGCAGCCATGCACAGGTTACTTGCCGAGTACCATCGCAAGCGGGCAAAGGAAGCGGCGCTCGACGTTGTGAAGCGCACCTGCGCCGGTTCCTACGCGGATATGCCGCCTATTATAATGTGTCGAGGACCCATCGATCTCTGAACAAGGACGCCCCTCTCCGTCGCGCGATTGAGCGCCTCGGCGCCGTCGTCTCACGACCTGTCCTTGGCGGCCTTCACCATCAATATTGCAGAATCTAATTTTCGGCACACACAGCCGGTGCAATCGCGGGCCGGGGGCGCATTTGGCCTCGCCCCCGCACGGTTCATCTCTCCCGCAGGGTCTCCTGCTTGTACCTCAGCAGCGGGGAAAGCAGATAACTCATGATCCGGCGTGACCCCGTCTTGATCTCCACCGTGACTGCCATGCCGGGCGACAGATTGACGGGGTTGTTCTCCACCTTCATCTGCGTGCGGTCCAGCGAGACCCGCGCAGCATAGGCAAGCTCCTGCCCCTTTGGCTCGCTTGTGCTCTCCGCGTTCTGGTGCTCGGCCACTTTATCCTGCGCCGTGTCGCGTGTAATGGCGTCCTGAAAGCCCTCTCTGTTGGGCTTTCCAACACCTACTTCAAATTGCTCGGTCTTCCAACCCTGGTCGAAACGCGTTAGCGCAATCTCTCGAACCGCCGTGTACGGACCCGTATGCACGGTGGTGTGGGAGGGGCGGAGCCGAAAGGCTCCCCCCTATCCCGATCAATGGCGGTGGTCTCAACCGGTCGACGCAACACTTTATCTTGAAGGAGAGATGGAGTGTGGTTTGATGGCTCACAAATTTCATAGAGGGTTTACTGCGGCAGAGAAAACGGAGTTATGGGATCGCTGGAAGCGCGGGGAGTCGCTAAAGGCGATCGGACGCGCTTTTGGTAAGCAGTCATCGTCGATCTATTTTTTGGTGGCTCCGCATGGTGGGTTTCGTCCTGCCGAGCGGCGTCGCTCCAGGCTGGCATTGACGCTCGCGGAACGCGAGGTGATTTCCAGAGGTGTTACGGCACATCGATCGGCCCGATCGATCGCCAAGTTGCTTGGCCGCTCACCCTCGACGGTGAGCCGGGAAATGAACCGTAATGGCGGCTATGACCGCTACCGAGCGACGCTTGCGGACGAGAATGCCTGGGCGCGAGCTCGTCGTCCAAAATGCTGTAAATTGGCGAGCAGTCCGCGGCTACGGCGAGCTGTCGCGGGGAAGCTCAGATTGGATTGGTCACCCGAGCAGATAGCCGGCTGGCTGAAGAGAACGCATCCTGAAGACGAGTGTAATCAGGTGTCACACGAGACGATCTACCGCAGCTTATTTGTACAAACCCGTGGCGTGCTCAAGAAAGAGCTGCTTAGTCATCTTCGATCGAAGCGCTCGATGCGTCGCTCCAAGCCGGTCGATCCGGATGGCGATAGACGGGGGCATATCAAGGATATCGTCTCAATCCGCCAGCGACCGGCGGCGGTTGAAGATCGAGCGGTGCCTGGCCATTGGGAAGGCGATCTGCTGTCCGGGCCGAACAACAGCTACATCGCGACCTTGGTCGAGCGTCATACGCGCTACGTGATGTTGGCCAAGGTGGCCGGTAAGGACACCCGAACGGTCGTCACCGCGCTCATCAAGCAGGCGAAGAAGCTACCAAAGGAGCTGTATAAGTCGCTGACCTGGGACCGGGGAAAGGAACTTACGGATCATCGCCGCTTTACGTTGGCGACCAAAATCGACGTCTATTTTTGCGATCCGCAAAGCCCGTGGCAGCGCGGGTCGAACGAGAACACCAATGGCCTGCTGAGACAGTACTTTCCGAAGGGCACCGACTTGTCGGTGCACTCACAAGCCTACCTGAACAAAGTGGCTCGTCAGCTAAACGAACGACCACGTGAGACCTTGCAATTTGAAACCCCAGCAGAGAGATTTAGCGCCTGTGTTGCGTCGACCGGTTGAGCCGGCAGGCGCAAAGCGGACATTCAACAAAAACCGCTGTAGTAGACAGGTCAGCTTCGTGCGCATTTGGAAGCTCGAAGCGTCTCCCAATTACCATCGTGTAAGCGGGGTGGTTAACCGCCGACGCCATCGGCCGCTTCGTGCAATTCTTCCAAACCCGCCTGGCTCCGCTGGCACGATAGCGGGCCGGCGCGAGCGCGTTAGCAACCATCACACGCTGAGAGGTTTTTGATTCAGGGTGTGCCGCGTTCACTTCCCGTGGAGGAATTCACAGAAGCAGTCACAGGAATTGAGAGGTGACCGGGTTGTCCCGATCACCTGTCCGGCGAGAAGCACTTGGGCCGAGCCTGGATTTCGATTGAGTCAAGCGGCCTTGGCGGCCAATTCCGGGCCGGCTGTTTCCATCGCCCTCATATACATATCAAGCAGAGTGTCGCGCTCGTCGCGCTCGTCCTTGTCCTGCTTCCTCAGCTTGATGATTTCCTTGAGGATTTTCACATCAAAACCCTCAGCCTTGGCCTCCGAAAAGACTTCCTTTTTCGACTCGTTCAACTCCTGCAATTCGGTGTCCAAGTGCTCGATCCGCTCTACGAAAGAACGGATCCGTCCGCCGGGAATGCTGATGTCAGACATGGTGCCTCTCTTGTTGAATGAGATCGTGAAAATGAACGCAAAGAAATGACCAACGCGTTAACGCAGGGTGTGCCTACCGCAAATCAAGCCCGAGCATATTGGTGATGCAGTACGCGCCCGGATGCCAAGTCTGAAAAGTGCCCATTAGCGGAAGCAGGCTCCTTTATTCAATCACTTCGTCCGCGGTGGCCAATAGGGCGGAGGGAACGGTAAGCCCCAGCGTTTTCGCGGTTTTGAGGTTGATCACTAGTTGAAACTTTGTGGGTTGCTGTACCGCAAGATTGGCTGGTTTCTCGCCCCGAAGGATGCGATCGACATAGGAAGCGGAACGCAAATACAGATCGGGAAGATCAATGCCGTAGGAAACGAGGCCGCCCTCAGCGGCAAAATACCTAAACTGAAATATCGCGGGAACGTTGTAACGCGTGGCCATTTCGACAACGAGTTTGAAACGGGCCGACATGAAAGAATCGGGAGGAACGATTACCGCGCCTCCGGGTTCAGTAACAGTAAGGTAGCCATGATGTTCTTGGTTGCCACAATGGTCTGCGATCATTGTGTGGCTGCGTCACAACAGAGATCAGAAATGTTACCACAGGCCGCAAATCGGTCATGAATCAGATTTAGGCCGCGTGGGGCGAGGGCGTGCAAAATGGATAAAATATTTGAACAATTCGTTCAAGATCTCTCGATGCACGATAGCACGCCTGAAATTGAGCGTTTGTTGCGACGAACTTTGGATCAATACGGCTTTTCGTGTTTTGCCTATCTAAGCTTCGCGCCACGAGGCGATGACGACGACACACTGGTAATGACGACGTATCCGAGTTCCTGGGTGGAACAGTACTGCGCAAATCGGTATGACAGGATCGATCCGGTTATCGCGCGCTCGATCACAACGACGCTTCCCTTCGCGTGGTCGGGCGACCGATTCGATACAGAGCTAACCAACAAGCAAAAGTGGCTTTTAGACGAGGCCAGCGAGTTCGGGATTCGACATGGCGTCACCATTCCGATCCATGATCGCCAGGGAAAGGTTGCAACGCTCACGCTCGCCGCTTGCGATTCCCGTTCGGCGTTCGATGCCCGAGTCGAGCAATACCGCCATCAGCTGCATCTCATTGCGATCTACCTGCATGCGCAACTGCGCAACGTAACGCCGCCGCACATTTCACCGCTTCGCCCATGCCTGACTCAGCGCGAGAGGTCCTGCCTGCAATGGGCAGCTCGCGGAAAGAGCGCTTTGGATACCGCGGAAATTATAAGCGTCAGCCGCCGAACGGTGGTCTTTCACACCGAGAACGCCAAGCGCAAGCTCGGAGTGGCGACCGTGCAGCAGGCGGTCGCCAAGGGACTGATGTACGACATCATCAGCATGTAGCCGCTCGGTCGGTGCAATCTGAAGTTTGTGCCCTGACTTGAGTCCAAGAGCGGCGCTTGGGTTTGCCGATGCGCGTCCTCGTATCATAGTTCTCGGCCGGCCGAGTCAGCGCCCATTAGTCTATCGTGTCAGCATCGTCGTTTTGTTCTGAGTCGTCTTGTTCTGGCTACATGGCGGAACGTGTTCACGCGCAATCAACCTCCACCCTCTCACATCCCCCGCGCACAGGATACCTGTAAAGGTAGACAGCTCAAGCTGATGCCTACCGTCGGGTAATGTTCCATCCTAATGCACGGGATGAGGGCGCCGATGATAAGAATTGTCACAAAAGACAACGCAGAACGCCACGTCAGCAGTTTGTATCAAATGCATCGCATTCGGAAGACGGTGTTCAAGGACCGGCTCGGCTGGGACGTCACCGTAAGCGGCGAACTCGAGTTCGACGAATACGACGCCTTGGGGCCGAGCTATCTGCTCTCGATAGACAGATATGGTACCCTCAACGGTTGCGTCCGCCTTCTGCCGACGACCGGTCCGAATATGCTTCGCGACATCTTTGCGTCTTTTGTGACCAAGGCAGCCGTGCCTCGCGGCGAACGGGTGTGGGAAGCCAGCCGATTTGCCGTGAGCGGGAACACTACCGCGGCTGAAGCAGGCCTATCACAAACGACCTACGACCTGCTGATCGGCGTTCTGAAATTCGGCCTGTCAAACGGCATAAGCACGATCGCCTGTGTCGTCGACGTGCGAATGGAGCGAATCCTGAGGCGCGCTGGCTGGCAGCTCGAGCGCCTCGGCCCCGCGCACCGAATCGGCAACACCATCGCCATGGCCGGACAGCTTGACGTGTCCGCACAAATCCTCCGACAGCTTGAAGCACGCGTGGGCCTCGCGCACGCCGCCGCAGCCTGATCGTAAGAGCACGACTGAACTCATCCACTAGTCGAGATTGGAGCACGAGACGTGAGCAACCCTTTTGACGATCAAGGCGGCGCCTTCGTCGTTCTGGTCAATGACCAAGGTCAATATTCGCTCTGGCCCGCAGCCGCCGAAATTCCGGCCGGCTGGTCCACCGCCTACGAGCAGAACGGCCGCGAGGCCTGCATCGAATACATCGGCAAGAATTGGACGGACATGCGTCCGAGAACCGGCGCCGACATCCAACAGGCATCACTGCCGAGCCGGTAATCGATCATCCGCTAAAGACATGTACGATTGGGGAAGCCGTGGACGCGATCAGCAACTCTTCACAAATCCTGCCGCTCACCGCTGCCCAGGCGGGCATGTGGTTTGCGCAGAAATTCGGTTCGCCGGATTCGATATTCAATCTTGCCGAGTCCATAGAAATTCACGGGCCGATTGATCCTGCACTGTTCGAGGCGGCCTTGCGGCAAGCCGGAATGGAAGCGGAAACCGTGCGGGTAAGCTTCATCGAGCAGAACGATGGGCCTCGACAGGTGATTTCCCCCAGATTGGATACGACGTTTCCGTTCATCGATGTCAGCTCCGAGCCGGATCCGCGAGCGGCGGCAGAAAACTGGATGATGGCAGAGGTTGCTCGACCGGTCGATCTGCTGAAAGGGCCGCTTTGGGTCTGCGCCTTGTTCAAGGCCGCGCCGGACCGCTATTTCTGGTACCATCGCGGTCATCACATCGTTTGGGACGGTTTCGCGGGCGGGCTCTTCGCCCGGCGCGTCGCCGAGATTTACACCGCGTTCGCCGAGGGACGTTCTCCAGAAGAGGGCACGTTCGGTCCCCTGGAACTCCTCCTTGAAGAGGAGACCGCGTACCGAAGCTCCGAACGATTTGCACGCGACCGCCAGTATTGGGTGGAGCGCTTCGCCGATCGGCCGGTCGCGCTCAGTCTGGCCGATCAGCGGCGGCAAAATGTCGGCGGTCTCCTTCGTCAGACGATCCATCTCTCTGCTGAAAGTGTGCAGGCGCTGCGCGCGACAGCGCAGGTCAGCGGTGCAACTCTCCCGCAGATCATGATCGCCACGACCGCGGCATATCTCTATCGCGTGACAGGTGTTGAAGATCTGGTCATTGGCCTGCCGGTTGTTGCCCGGCCCAAAGGACGCCTGCGCTGTGTTCCTGGCATGGTTGCGAACGCCGTGCCGTTGCGTTTGGCCATGAGGCCGGACATGAGCGCGACGTCGCTCATTCGCGAGGTGGGACGGACAGTCCGCGAGGCTATTCGGCACCAGTGCTACAGGTATGAGGACCTGAGGCGGGATCTCAACCTGCTTCCTACCAACCAGCACCTTTTTACGACCCTCATCAATATCGAGCCGTTCGACTATGATCTTCGCTTCGCCGGGCATCCTGCGACGCCGCACAACCTGTCCAATGGCTCGGCCGACGACCTTGGCGTGTTCGTCTACGACCGCGGCGATGGGAAAGGCCTGCGCATTGATTTCGATGCCAATCCCGCGCTCTACAGCGCGAAGGACCTCGCCGATCACCAGCGGCGTCTCGTCAGGCTTGTCGACGCAATCGTACGCGATCCCGGCCGGCCGATTGGCGGGATAGACATTCTCGACGCGGCGGAGCGGCGTCGGGTGCTGGTCGAGTGGAACGACACCGCGCGCGCGGTGCCGCAGACGATATTGCCGGCGCTGATCGAGGCTCAGGTCGCGCAGCGCGGTGACGCCATCGCGCTGGTGTGCGAGGACGCCACGCTCAGCTACGCCGCCCTTAACGCCCGCGCCAACCAGCTCGCGCATCTGCTGATCGCGCAAGGCGCCGGCCCCGAGCAGATCGTCGCCCTTGCCCTGCCGCGCTCGGCCGAGCTGATCGTCGGCCTGCTCGCCATCGTCAAGAGCGGCGCCGCCTATCTACCACTCGACCCCGATTATCCCGCCGACCGTCTCGCCTTCATGCTCGCCGACGCCAAGCCGGTGTGCCTCATCACCAGCACTGCCATCGCCCAGCGCCTGCCGGAACCCGCCCCGCGCCTTGTGCTGGACCATCCCGACACCGCCGGCATCCTCTCCCGCCAGCCCGACACCAACCCGCGCGACCAGGACCGCACCACACCGCTCACCCCGGCAAACTCTGCCTACGTCATCTACACCTCCGGTTCCACCGGAACCCCAAAAGCCGTCGTCGTCTCGCATGGTGGTCTGCTCAATCACATGCTGTGGATGATGAGCGAATACCCGGTAAGCGAAGAGGCTCAGGTGCTGTCCCGGACGTCGGTCAGCTTCGATGCCGCGGGGTGGGAGATCTGGCTGCCGCTGCTTTCAGGCTCTGCATTGAACGTCGCGCCAGCCCATGTCACTCGCGATCCGCAGCAGTTGATCGACTATATCAAGCATCAGGGCATCACCGTTGCTCAGTTCGTGCCGTCGCTGCTCGCAGCAACATCCGAACTCATCAGTCGGGCCGACACGCATTGCCTAAAGCACGTTTTCGTGGGTGGCGAGGCGCTGGCTTCTCACCTCGCGAGAGAAGTGACGTCGGCCTGGAACGTCCGACTGGTCAATCTCTACGGCCCGACCGAGACAACGATCCAGGTGATGTCGTGGCCTTGGCAGCAGGACGGTGATAGCCAATTCGCGCCGATTGGGCGTCCGATCTGGAACACGCGGGTCTATGTCCTGGACGATGGCTTGCAGCCGGCGCCGGTCGGAGTGGCGGGCGAACTCTATATCGCCGGCAGCGGTCTGGCGCGCGGCTACCTCAACCGCCCGGGCCTGACCGCCGAACGTTTCGTCGCCGATCCGTTCGGACCGCCGGGCAGCCGGATGTACCGCACCGGCGATCGTGCGCGCTGGCGCCCCGAGGGCACACTGCATTTTCTTGGCCGTGCCGACCATCAGGTCAAGATCCGCGGCTTCCGCATCGAGCCCGGCGAGATCGAGGCCGCGCTCGGTCAGCATGATGGCGTCGCCCAGGCCGCGGTGATCGCCCGCGAAGACCGTGCTGGCGACAAGCGCCTCGTCGGATATGTCGTTCCCGCCGCTGGTCATGCGCCGGACGCGCCGATGCTGCGCCAGCATCTCGCGCGCACCTTGCCGGACTACATGGTCCCCGCCGCGTTCGTCGTGCTCGACGCGCTGCCACTCACGCCCAGCGGCAAGCTCGATCGCAACGCCCTTCCTGCCCCCGACCAACAATCCACCAACGAATACACACCACCGCGGACAGCGACGGAGAAGGTGCTTGCCGGCCTCTGGGCCGAGACGTTCGGGCTCGAGCGTGTGGGCATCCATGACAACTTCTTTGATCTCGGCGGCCACTCGTTGCTCGTGACGCATCTGATCTCGAAAATCCGTGCTGCTTTCGACGTCGAGCTGCCACTCGGTACGCTGTTCGAAGTTTCTACCATCGCCGGGCTCGCCGAACGGCTCGACCAGGCCCAGGCGGCGGCACGACCGGCTCTCAGCCCAGAGCCGCGTCCGGAGGTGATCCCGCTTTCCTTCGCGCAAAGTCGGCTATGGTTCCTTAACCATCTCGAAGGACAAAGCCCGCGCTATAATCTCACGCTCGCATTGCGCATTCGCGGTACCCTCGACCGGGACGCCCTCGAATCCGCCCTCGCCGATTTGGTAGAGCGACACGAGAGTCTGCGAACCGTCTTCCCGGAAACGGCGGGCATACCGCGCCAGCTGATCCTTGATGCGGAAATCGCCCGGCCCATCCTCGCGGTGACGGCAACCACCGAGGCCGAGCTTCCACAGGCGCTCACGGCGGCCGCGAGCCGCGGCTTCGATCTCGCCGTCGACCCGCCGCTCCGCGTCGACCTCTTCGTCCTCACGCCGCACGAGCAGGTTCTGTTGCTGCTTGTTCACCATATCGCCGGCGACGGAGCGTCGCTCGGGCCGCTGGCTCGCGATCTCGCTACAGCCTATACCGCGCGTAGTGAAGGCAACGCGCCTATCTTTACGCCGCTGCCCTTGCAATACGCCGACTACACGCTTTGGCAGCACGCGCTGCTGGGCAACGAAGGTGATTCCGAGAGCCCAATAGCGCGCCAGTTCGCGTACTGGAAGACGGCACTGCACGGTCTGCCGGAGCAATTGGAACTGCCGGTTGATCACTCCCGGCCGGCTGTTTCCAGCCATCATGGCGATACTATCGCCTTCGAGATCGCGCCCGAATTGCACCGACGCCTGCTGATGCTGGCGCGCGAACAGCAGGCCAGCCTCTTCATGGTGCTCCAGGCCGGCCTCGCCGCGCTGCTTACCCGGCTCGGCGTGGGCACCGATATCCCGATCGGCAGCCCGATCGCGGGGCGAACCGATCACGCGCTCGACAACCTGATCGGATTTTTCGTGAACACCGTGGTGCTGCGCACTGACACCGCCGGAAATCCCAGCTTCCGCGAACTGGTGGATCGCGTGCGCGCTACGGATCTCGACGCCTACGCGAATCAGGATTTGCCGTTCGAGCGCCTCGTCGAGGCTATCAATCCGACACGGTCTCTGAGCCGCCACCCTCTGTTCCAGGTGATGCTGGCGTTCCAGAACGCAGGCATGCCTAGTCTCGATATGCCCGGCCTCACCGCTGTGTCGCAACCGATGAGCATCGGAGTTGCCAAATTCGACCTAGCCTTGATCTTGACCGAGAGTGGTGTCACGCACGGCATGTCGGGAGGGATCGAAGGTAAAATCGAATACAGCACGGATCTATTCGAGCGGGAAACCGTCGAAGCCATCGCCGCGCGTTTGGTGCGCCTGCTCGAATCCGCAACCGCTGCGCCGGATGATCGAATTGGCGGCATAGACATTCTCGACCCCGCGGAGCGGCGTCGGGTGCTGGTCGAGTGGAACGACACCGCGCGCGCCGTGCCGCAGGCGACATTGCCGGCGCTGATCGAGGCGCAGGTCGCGCAGCGCGGTGACGCCACCGCCTTGGTGTGTGAGGAAACCACGCTGAGCTACGCAGCACTCAACGCCCGCGCCAACCAACTCGCGCATCTGCTGATCGCGCAAGGCGCCGGCCCCGAGCAGATCGTCGCTCTGGCACTGCCGCGCTCGGCCGAGCTGATCGTCGGCCTGCTCGCCATCGTCAAGAGCGGCGCCGCCTATCTACCACTCGACCCAGATTATCCCGCCGACCGTCTCGCCTTCATGCTCGCCGACGCCAAGCCGGTGTGCCTCGTCACCAGCAATGCCGTCGCCCCGCGCCTGCCAGAGGCCGCCGCCCGTCTTGTACTGGATCATTCCGACACCGCCGGCATCCTCGCCGGTCAGCCCGACACTAATCCGCGCGACCAGGACCGCACCACACCGCTCACGCCGCTCAACTCGGCCTATGTCATCTACACCTCCGGCTCCACCGGAACCCCAAAAGCCGTCGTCGTCTCGCATATCGGCATCACCAGCCTCGCCGGAGCTCAGATCGAGCGGCTCGGCATCACTCCCGGCTCGCGCATCCTGCAATTCTCCTCGTCCAGTTTCGACGCTTCGATCATGGAACTGCTCATGGCGTTCCCTGCTGGCGCCGCGCTGATCGTCCCGCAGGCCGGCCTCATTGTCGGCGAGATCCTTGCCGATACGCTGACCCGGCACGCCGTCAGCCATGCGCTCATTCCGCCGGCGGTTCTCGCCGGCATGCCGACCGAGCGGCTCGAGCAATTCGGCACGCTGATCGTTGGTGGCGATGCCTGTCCGCCCGATATGGTGGCGCGCTGGTCGGAAGGGCGGCGGATGGTCAACGCGTATGGACCAACCGAAGCGACGATTTGCGCCACAATGAGCATGCCGCTCTCCGGCGCGGCGGATCCGCCGATTGGGCGTCCGATCTGGAACACGCGGGTCTATGTCCTGGACGATGGCTTGCAGCCGGCGCCGGTCGGAGTGGCGGGCGAACTCTATATCGCCGGCAGCGGTCTGGCGCGCGGCTACCTCAACCGCCCGGGCCTGACCGCCGAACGTTTCGTCGCCGATCCGTTCGGACCGCCGGGCAGCCGGATGTACCGCACCGGCGATCGTGCGCGCTGGCGCCCCGAGGGCACACTGCATTTTCTTGGCCGTGCCGACCATCAGGTCAAGATCCGCGGCTTCCGCATCGAGCCCGGCGAGATCGAGGCCGCGCTCGGTCAGCATGATGGCGTCGCCCAGGCCGCGGTGATCGCCCGCGAAGACCGTGCTGGCGACAAGCGCCTCGTCGGATATGTCGTTCCCGCCGCTGGTCATGCGCCGGACGCGCCGATGCTGCGCCAGCATCTCGCGCGCACCTTGCCGGACTACATGGTCCCCGCCGCGTTCGTCGTGCTCGACGCGCTGCCACTCACGCCCAGCGGCAAGCTCGATCGCAACGCCCTTCCTGCCCCCGACCAACAACCCACCAACGAATACACACCACCGCGGACAGCACGGGAGGAGAAACTCTGCACGCTGTTCGCCGAGACGCTTGGGCTTGAGCGCGTGGGAATTCATGACAACTTCTTTGATCTCGGCGGCCATTCGCTGCTCGCCATCCGCCTCGGCCGCCGCATCCGCAACGAGATCCAGTCGGACTTCCCGATCACGGCGGTCTATACGACGCCCGTCGTCAGGGATCTCGCGGCGAGGCTCGATCTCGATGGACCTTCGGACGACACCCCGGACCTGTCCCGCGACATCTTCCTGCCGTCGCACATCAAGCTGACCGGCGCGCGCGCGCCGAAGAATCCCAGGCGCATTTTCCTGACTGGAGCCACGGGCTTTGTCGGCAGTCATCTTCTCTCCACGCTGCTCCAGGAGACCGACGCGCATATCGCTTGCCATGTCCGCGCCGCGGACCGGCAATCGGCCGAGGCCCGTTTGCGACAGGCGCTCGATAAGCGAAAGCTTTCGGCGTGCTGGGACGAGCGTCGTATCGAGATTTTGACCGGAAATCTCGGACATCCGGCACTCGGACTCGATGACAGGGGTACCCGCATCGTGCGTGACGAGTGCGACGCGATTTATCATTGCGGCGCGAACGTGGAATTCCTTCATCATTATGCCGCGCTAAAGCCCGCCAATGTCGACAGCGTCCTCACGTTGCTCGATTGGACCGCGAATGGACGACCAAAGCGTCTGCACTATGTTTCCACCCTTGCGGTAATCGACAAAATTCAGTGCGGGCCGGTGTCGGAGCAGACCGACCTCACGTCGTGGCAGGGTCTCGCGAGCGGCTATGGTCAAAGCAAGTGGGTCGGCGACACGCTCGCCCGGCGGGCACAGGCTCGCGGCCTGCCGGTCTCGATCTATCGGCTGAGCAGCGTCACCGGCGATCGGGTGAATGGAATCTGCAACGAAACGGATCTGATCTGGCGGCTTGTCCGGCTCTATGCCGAGCTGGGGGCGATTCCCGACCTGGATCTTCTGCTGAACATGACGCCTGCGGATGACGTCGCGCGGGCAATCGTCCGGCTCGCGGGCAGCGAAGCGTCCTGGGGTAGCGTCTATCACCTGATGAGCAGCGAACCGCTCCATGTGCAGGAGGTCCCGCGGATCTTTCACCGGCTCGGCCTGCGGCTCGAGCTCGTGTCGCTCGATCGATGGATGGACATTGCGCGACGGCGGCTTGCGGAAACGCAGGACGATGATCTCGCAGCTGTCCTGTCCATCGTGTCAAAAGAGGACACGTCGCGATCGCACCCCGAGATCGCGTCCGACTTCACGCAGGAACAATTGGCTGCGGTGAACGCGCCGATTGCCCCGGTCAGTCCCGCCCTTCTTGAACGCTATTTCGCCAGCTTGCGGCTTCCTGAAGTTGTGTCCGATGCTCGGGTGCCAGCAACCGCGAATGAGCAGCGAGCAGGTTAGTGGGGTTAGGGATAGGGAGAGCACAATATGGCACGGTTTCTCATCGCCGCCACCTCGGTACCCGGTCACGTCTTCCCCTTGTTGGCCGTTTCCCAACACCTCGTCAGTCGCGGCCACGAGGTCGTCGTGCATACTGGGAGCGTGTTCAGGGAGCGAGTGGAGGCGACCGGCGCGCGATTCGTCGCGTTCCGCCCGGAAATCGACATCGACTATCGGCGACTTGACGATCATTTTCCCGAACGCCGCAAGCTCGCACCAGGCCCCGCTCAACTCTGCTTCGGATTGAAGCACTTCTTCGCCGATGCAATACCGTATCAGAGCGCCGGGATACGCGACATCCGCCGCGAGTTCCCGGTGGATGCGATCATTGTCGATGCGATGTTCTGCGGGACCTTTCCACTCCTGCTCGGACCATCGGAGCAAAGAGTCCCGATCGTCGCGCTCGGAATCACGGCTCTCGCACTGTCGAGCCCGGACACCGCACCCTTCGGCACAGCGCTTCCACCGGCGCTCACGCCGGAGGACCGCACGCGCAATGTTGCGATGAACAATCATTTACAACAAGCGATTTTCAGCTCAACGCAGCGATACTTCGACGACATCCTCGCGAAGCACGGATCGCACCCTCTGCCGGCATTCCTTTTCGACGCCATGATTACGCTGCCTGATCTGTATTTGCAGCTCACGGCCAAGGCATTCGAATATCCGCGCGGCGAAATGCCCGACAGCATCCGCTTCGTCGGACCGCTGCTGCCGCCGCCATCTACCGACGTCCGCCTGCCGCCTTGGTGGGACGACCGCGAAAAAGCCGGTTCGATCGTGCTCGTCACCCAGGGCACCGTCGCAAACGAGGATCTTGGGCGGCTTGTCGGGCCAACTCTGACGGCGCTGGCGAACGAGGATCTGACCGTGATCGCAAGCACCGGTGGCCCACCCGTCGAGTCGATCCCCGTGGCGTTGCCGCCCAATGCGAAGGCTGGGACATTCTTGCCGTTCGACCGCCTGCTCCCGAAAGTGAGCGTCATGGTGACCAATGGCGGTTATGGCGCCGTCACTCACGCGCTCAATCTCGGTGTGCCTTTGGTCGTAGCCGGGGATAGCGAGGAAAAACCGGAAATAGCCGCGCGGGTCGCGTGGGCTGGCGCCGGCATCAATCTCGGCACCGGCCGGCCATCGGCCTCGCAGATACGCGAGGCGGTCCGCGCCGTACTCACGAAGCCGCAATACCGACATCGCGCGCAGGCGCTGCGCACCGCATTCGCCCGCCACAACGCTCGTGACGAGATTGCGGAACTGGTCGAAGACCTTGCGGCCGGCGAGACGGCGGCGAGCGGTCACGGAAATACACGTCGCGGGCTCCGCTCTGTCGACGCTCCGGCGGGGGGTGCAAGCCGCCAGGCTGTCGACGTGGACACCGGTTCGATACGCGCGATGTCGAGAACGATTTGATCCGCCCCGATGCTTCAATAGTCTCCTCCGTACTCACTGCGGAGACCCCGCTATTGTTGACGCTAACGCTGGCCGTCACATTCGGATGCGATGCCGCTCCGTCAGTGTGGATCCAAAGGAAGGCAATGGGGTGAAAAAGCCGTCGCTGAGGCCC
Source organism: Bradyrhizobium lablabi (assembly GCF_900141755.1). Lineage (NCBI taxonomy): Bacteria > Pseudomonadati > Pseudomonadota > Alphaproteobacteria > Hyphomicrobiales > Nitrobacteraceae > Bradyrhizobium > Bradyrhizobium lablabi. The sequence goes on from NZ_LT670844.1 coordinate 6,842,876, forward strand.
GCTTGGATCGCCCTCCTAATGCTCGTCGTCACAGTGTGTGTTTACATCTTCGCGGTGATCGGCGCGAAGCGTCAGCAGATCGAGGCGGTCGCAACGCAACTCCCCGACCCAAGACGGGACACGGACGGGCCCTTGGGCGCCGCACCGATTGCCACGACGCTCGCCCGAGCCGAACGGCATTCGATAACCGAGACGCTCGCGGTTACCGGATCCCTCGTGGCCCGAGAGGAGATTGTCGTCGGTACCGAACTCGACGGGCTACGCATTGTCGAGATCCTGGCCGACGTCGGCGATCGCGTCGAACAAGGCCAGGTGCTCGCCCGCCTCGACGCCACTATGCTCCGGACACAGCTCGCGCAAAACACTTCGATGATCGCGATAGCCGAGGCGTCGATTGCGCAGATGAAGGCGTCGATCGCCGAGGCGCAGGCCACCGAAGCCGAAGCGGCGGACGCGCTGAAACGTACGCAAACATTGGGCGCCACCGGCACGACCTCTCCGGTGCAGCTGCTGGCGCGCGAGACCCAGGCCAAGGTCGCCGCCGCGAAGGCCACCGCCGCCGAGGCGAATTTTCGCATCGCCAAAGCCGAACAAGCGCTTGCGGAGGCGCAACGCAGCGAGATCGATCTGAAAATCGCGCGAACCGAACTGAAGGCGCCGGCTGCCGGGACTATCTCGCGCCGCGCCGCCCGCCTGGGCGCTGTAGCCAGCATGGCGGGCGAGCCTCTATTCCGGATCGTACGCAACAGTGAAATCGAATTCGACGCCGAGGTTCCGGAAACGATGCTCTCGCAGATCGTGCCAGGCCAAACCGTTGAAGTTTGGCTGGCCGGCGTCAGCGAGGCCATCGGCGGTCATGTGCGGCTGGTCGATCCGACCGTAGACAAAATGAGCCGGCTCGGCCGCGTCGCGGTCGCGCTCTCGCGCCATCCGGCCATGAGGGCCGGTATTTTTGCTCGCGGTAACATTACACTTGGCAGGCGACAAGCCGTCACCGTGCCGTTGTCGGCCGTCCTCTTCGGCAAGGAAGGCACCTATGTCCAGCTTGCAACGAACAATGTCGTCGAAATCCGCAACGTCGAAACTGGCTTCAAACGCGGCACCCGTGTCGAGATCGTAAACGGTCTGATCGAAGGCCAGGAGGTCGTCGTCCGAGCCGCAGCCTTCGCCAGGCCGGGCGAACGGATTGCGCCCGTCCGCATTGACGCGAGAGCCGCGGGAGGCGGTTGATATGGCCCTCGACATCTCTGCCTGGTCGATTCGCAAGCCGATTCCGCCGTTGGTGTTCTTTGTCGTCTTGATCGTGCTCGGCGTGGTCAGCCTGCAGACCCTGCCGATCACGCAGATGCCCAACATCGACATCCCCATCGTCACCATCACCATCACCCAGACGGGTGCTGCGCCGAGCGAGTTAGAAACGCAGGTCACGAAGAGCGTCGAGAATGCGGCGTCCGGGGTCGTAGGGGTCAAGCACATAACGTCGAGCATCTCTGATGGGGTGTCCGTCACGACAGTCGAATTTCAATTGGAGACACCGGCCGATCGTGCGGTGAATGACGTCCGCAACGCGATGGCGAACATCCGGTCGGAGCTGCCGCAGAGCATCGAGGAACCCTCGATACAGCGGGTCGAGGTCGAAGGGATGGCGATCGTCACCTATGCAGCGTCGATTCACTCGCAGACGGCTGAGCAGGTGTCCTGGTTCGTCGACGACGTCATCGCGGGGACGCTGCAGGGCGTTCGCGGCGTCGCGCAGGTCAAGCGCGCGGGCGGCGTCGACCGTGAAATCCGGGTATCGCTGCTGCTCGACCGGCTGATGGCGCTTGGCATCACCGCGCCGGACGTGAATGAGCAGCTGCGAGCCACGAATGTCGATCTCGCCGGCGGGCGCGGCGAAGTGGGGTCGCAAGAGCAAACCATACGGATGCTCGCGGGCGCCGCGACGGTCGAGGAACTGGCCAATCGCACGATCGTGCTGCCGGGTGGTCGAAAGACCAGGTTGAAGGAGATTGCCACGGTCACCGATGGCGGGGCGGAAGCACGCAGCTTCGCCAGCCTCAATGGGCAACCGGTCGTCGCCTTTAGCATTTACCGCGCCAAAGGCTTCTCCGATGTGACGGTCGCGGAGGCCGTCGCGAACAAGCTGCAGACGCTCACGAACGATCATCCCGAGCTGTCGGTATCCGAGATTGACAGCACGGTGCGCTATACCAAGACCGACTATCGCGCCACCATGCAGACATTGGCCGAAGGCGCAATCCTGGCGGTCGTCGTCGTGCTGATTTTTCTGCGCGACCTTCGAGCGACGGCGATTTCCGTACTCGCGATACCGCTGTCGATTCTTCCGACCTTCTGGGCGATGGATATCCTCGGGTTTTCGTTGAACGCCGTCAGTCTGCTGGCGATCACGCTCGTCACCGGCATCCTGGTCGATGATGCCATTGTCGAGATCGAGAACATCGTCCGGCACATGCGCATGGGCAAATCAGCCTATCGCGCCTCGCTCCAGGCAGCGGACCAGATCGGGCTCGCGGTAGTCGCGACGACCATGACCATCGTCGCGATGTTCATGCCGGTCAGCTTCATGGGCGGCATCGCTGGCCAATATTTCAAGCAATTCGGTCTCACGGTCGCCATCGCGGTCACATTCTCTCTGTTGGTCGCGAGGCTGATAACGCCCCTGCTGGCGGCATATTTCCTGTGCCACCGTCAGCACTGCGTCGAAGGGCACGGCGTCATTATGCGGCGCTATCTCCGCATGCTCGAGTGGTCGCTTCGCCACCGCTTCATCACGCTCGCGCTGGGGGCGCTGATCTTCCTGGGCTCGATCATGATTGCAGGGTCTTTGCCGTATGGCTTCCTGCCGACCAATGACCTGTCGCGTTCGGTTCTCCTGATCGAGCTGCCCCCGGGCGCGACGATCGCGGATACCCTGGCGACCGCGGACCGCATCACTGCATTGCTCAAGGAGCGGCCCGAAGTCAGGAACGTCTATGCGGTCGGCGGCGCCGCCGGCGCCAACGGGCTAAGCGTCACCGCTGGTGAAGTACGCAAGACCACCATCATCATAGACCTCGTCGCCCGCAGCAATCGGTCGCACGACCAGAAGGCATTCGAGCGCGACATGCGTGCGACGCTCAGCGCGATCCCGGATATCCGCTACAGCTTCGGCAACGGCGGTGGCGGACGTGAATTCACGCTGATCCTCTCCGGGCCCAACGGCGCCGCTGTTGAGCAGGCGGCGCTGGCGGTGGAGCGCGAGGCCCGGCAGAAAGTATCCGTTCTCGCGAATGTCGTCTCGACTGCGGCGCTTGCCCGGCCGGAGATTCGCATCGTGCCGAGGCTTGAGGAGGCTGCTGATCTCGGAATCACCGAGGCGCAGATTGCCGAAGCTGCGCGGATTGCAACGGTAGGCGATGTATCTGCAAATCTAGCGAAGTTCTCGGTCATCGACCGCCAGGTACCAATCCGCGTGCAACTCGACGAGCGGGCTCGGGGCGATTTATCGACCCTCGATACGCTGCGCATCAAGGCTAAGAACGGCACGACCGTACCGTTGGCGACGGTCGCCGACACCGGCTTCGGCGAGGGACCGACGACCATAGAACGCTATGACCGCAAGCGTCGCGTCGCAATCGAGGCTGATCTCGTCGGAAGCGCCCCGCTCGGCGAGGCGATCGAGCAGGTGATGGCGCTGCCCTCGGCACGAAACCTGCCCGCTGGCGTGACGATCTCAAGGTTCGGCGATTCAGAAATCATGGAAGAGGTCTTTTCGAGTTTCTCGCGCGCGATCGCTGCAGGCGTGCTCATGGTCCTCGCCGTCCTCGTTCTTCTCTTCGCCGACGCGATGCAGCCGATCACCATTATCTTTTCCATGCCGCTTTCGATCGGCGGAGCATTCCTTGCGCTGCTTCTGACCGGCAATGCAATCAACCTCTCGGTCATCATCGGCTTTCTCATGCTGATGGGAATCGTGACGAAGAACGCGATCCTGCTCGTGGACTTCGCGATCACGGAAGTGGCGGGCGGCGTGGAGCGCACACAGGCATTGATCGAAGCCGGCCGCAAGCGCGCTCAACCCGTGATCATGACTACAGCAGCCATGACCGCAGGCATGGTTCCTTCTGCATTGGGAATCGGCGAAGGCGGTGCGTTCCGTTCCCCTATGGCGATCGCGCTGATTGGCGGGCTGCTGGCCTCGACCTTTCTCAGCCTTGTATTCGTGCCGGCCGCCTTTACGATCATGGACGACTTCGGTCGGATTTTGGGCAGCAAGCTTTCGCGCCTCATCGGACCGAAAAGGCGAAATGAGATGGACGGCGATGAGCCGGCCTGATCACGTGATCCTCGCCACCGCATTCATCATCGTTGAGGCGTCATGTATCGGCAGATAGCCCGCGGGGCTCAACCGGCGCAGCCAAACCCTCATGGGCTTTCGCAGCGCGTTTGCTATCATTCGCTCCACAACACCGATGCCGCCTTTACGCTTCCGCTGAGCCCCGTAACGCGATCGCGTTTGCCGCAAGCGCTCCGGTATGCAACTCAGAAACGCCAGCGCGAATTTCTCGCCGGTCGCTGGTGTGCCGAGGAAGCGCTTCAGTGTCTGGGCGCCGGTTCAACTCATATAGCTATGGCCGAGGACCGAGCACCGATCTGGCCCGACGGTGTGGTCGGCTCAATCACTCATACCGGCGACTTTGCCGCAGCGGCGGTTGCATGGGCAGCGGACATCGCCGGGGTTGGAATCGATTCGGAACAGATCATCGACCCTGCAGCGGCGCGTGACATCGCCGACGTCTGTATGGTCGATGAGGCGACGCTCTTCAAACCGGCCCACGGCCGCAGCTTTTGCGAATTCTGCACATTCGTGTTTTCAGCAAAGGAAGCCGTCTTCAAGTGTCTTTTTCCGCTCACGCGGAAATTTCTCGAATTCTCCGATGTGCGGATAACATCGCTCGACTGGAATCGAAGGTATTTCACATGGACGACCGCCAGCGAATATATCGGAACGGGGCGACTGTCGCTCGCTGACGGCTTTGTGCATACCTCGGTCGAATTGTCGTCGCTCACTACGATAGCTGAGTAGCGACACCTTGAAAACCTGCTAAGAGCGGCGATCACGAAGGTCCGCTTATGGCGGTGGTCTCAACCGGTTGACGCAACACTTTATCTTAAAGGAGAGATGGCGGTCAAGGACTTGCCCTATCATTCACGTCAGCTTGATGTCTCCAAGCAGGAGAATCGCTCACCCGAGTTTTTGGCGATTAGTCCCTCCGGCACGCTGCCGGTTCTGAAGGATGACGCTACTGTGGTGCGCGAGTCTCAGGCCATAATGTTCTACCTCGATCGCGCTTATCCGAGCGTCCCGCTCTATGGCAAAACTCCGGTCGAGGCGGGAAGGACAATGCAGGAGATATGCGAACAGCAGTCCTATGCCGAACCGGTCCTCCATCCCCTAATCGGGGCGCTGATCTTCAATCGTCAAACGACGACAGGCGAGATAACCCAAGCCAGCACACGCTTCGAAGGTTTGCTTGGTGAAATGAATGGGCGCCTGGCAGCAACGGGTTGGCTGGCCGGAGATAGTCTAAGCGCTGCTGATCTAAACCTCTACCCGCTCGTGCGAGCCGTCATAGAGGCGCACTCGACGGAGAAAGCTGCCGGCTTTGGTTTGCGGCTTCCCTCGTTAGGCCCGTTCCCCCACGTCGTCGCGTGGATGCGACGGCTCGAACCGTTCACAAGCGCCGAGAAGTAGAGCCTGTCTGGTTCGACTTCATCCCGTTCCTCGATCGGCGCTTTCAGCCACGGCTTGATCAGCCGGAGCACGTGCCGGTCCACGATGCGACGAGCCACTGATTTTAGAAGTTCGTCGTGCGGAATCGAAAGCATTCGCGTTCGCATGGCCTACTTCGGTGACAACATGAACGATTGGCTCAAACGAGGAGATTCGCCGTGCTCAGACAAGTTCGCCAACTAGCCCTTCCGACTGCCCTCGCCATGACCCTCTCCGCGGGTGCAGCCTTCGCAGATCCGCTTCCGTTACGCCCTGTCCTTACCTTGGAGGCCGCCCGAACGGTGCTGAGGGCGGCCGAGGCCAAGGCGAAGGCCGAAGGCTGGCCATGCGTGGTTGCAGTTGTCGACAGCGACGGCCTGCCGATCATCCTGGAGCGCATGGACGACGCGGCCGTTCCGGGCGGCGTTGTACTCGCGCCAGGCAAAGCCCGAACGGCGGCTCTCTTCCGCCGGCCGAGCGGGGCGCTTGAGGACGCCATCAATGGAAAGCGTCCCGCCGCCGGGACCGCGCGAGGCTTCGTCATGATGCGGGGCGGTGTACCGATCACGGTGGGCGGCCATATCGTCGGCGCGATCGGAGTGTCTGCCGATGTTCCTGAGCATGACGAGGTAATCGCAGACGCCGGTATCGCAGCGCTCACACGACGACCCTAGAGCGCCAGGAAATGCCGGCCGACTGAGCGTATAGGCGGCCGATCGTCATCGCGTGGACACGTTGAGTGAAGGTTGCGGCAATGGCTGAAGTATCGCGCAGAACGCTGATCAAAGGGACGGGCGCGCTCGGCGCGTCGATGCTACCGGCGGCTTTAGCGCCGGACGCTGCAACGGCACAAGAACACCGGGAACACAGCTCTTCTCCGACTCATTACCCTGCGGATCCCACGACTGATCCAGGGACGTCAGCGCAATCCCAGACCTATCTGTTCTTGAACGATGAGGAGGCTGCGTTCATCGAGGCCGCGGTGGCGCGCCTGATCCCAAAAGATGAGCAGTGGGCGGGTGCATTGGAGGCTGGTGTCCCGAACTACATCGACAAGCAATTGGCCGGTGCGTGGGGCGCGGGCGAGCGACTCTATCGCAACGGTCCGTGGCAGCCCGGAACGCCGAGCCAAGGTTATCAGCTTCCATTCACGCCGGCGGAACTGTTCCGAACCGCGCTGGGCGCAATCAACAAGGAACTGTCGCAAACCGATCGCCCCTTGGCGAAAATGAACCCTGACGAGTGGGACAGCTATCTAAGGTCTCTCGAGGCGGGTGAAAAGAATCTCGGCGGCGTGCCCTCGGACGTGTTCTTCGCGCACCTCTGGCAATGCGCGCTCGAAGGCTTTTTCAGCGACCCGGTCTATGGCGGCAACCGAGACATGGCCTCATGGCGGATGATCGGTTTCCCTGGCGCCTACGCATCATATTACGACCTGGTCGACCAGCATGGGATCAAGATCGATCGGCGGCCGACGAGCCTCGGCGAAGACGTCCACGGGCATGTCCACATGAATCCTGGCATCCCGGCGCGCTTGCCATAACCAGAGCGGACTCACAAATGGTAGAACGTCTGAAACCAGTTGATGTGGTTACGATTGGCGTTGGCCTCACCGGCTCGCTTGCGGCGCTTGAGCTTGCGAAGGCGGGACTGAAGGTGGTCGGGCTCGAACGAGGGGCTCCACGTCACACGGTGCCGGATTTCCAATCACCCACGATTCACGACGAGCTGCGCTTTTCGATCCGCAAAGGGATGATGCAGGACAACGTCAAGGAGGCGGTGACATTTCGCAACAGTTCCGACCAGACGGCGCTTCCGGTCCGTCGCTGGGAGAGCTTTCTGCCTGGAACTGGCTTAGGCGGCTCGTTTGTGCACTGGAACGGCCAGAGCTTCCGCTTCCAGATCGCCGATTTCATATACAAGAAGCATCTCGAGCAGCGCTATGGGAAGAAATTTCTCGAAGCGTGTGGTCCGGAGCTGACGATCCAGGATTGGGGCGTTACCTATGAGGAGCTTGAGCCGTACTACGATCGTTTTGAGTATCTCTTAGGCGTGAGCGGCAAGGCCGGGAACATCAAGGGGCAGATCCAGCCGGGCGGCAATCCCTTCGAAGCGCCGCGCGCGCGGGAATATCCGAACCCGCCGATGAAGGAGCCTTATTTCGGGGCTCTGTTCCGGAAAGGCGCGACTGATCTCGGTTATCACCCTTACCCGCAGCCGTCGTCGAATTTGAGTCAGCCCTATATCAACCCAGAGGGCCTGAGCCTCCAGCAGTGCGTATTCTGCGGATTCTGCGAGCGCTATGCCTGCGAGCACTTCGCGAAGGCAAGTCCGCAGACGGTCATCCTGCCGGCTCTGCTCAATAGATCAAACTATGAGCTGCGAACGAACTGTCAGGTCCTGCGCATCAATCTGGACTCAACTCGTAAGAAGGCAACCGGCGTCACGTACTCCGACGCCTCGGGTACCGAGTATGAGCAACCCGCCGATCTCGTGCTGATCACGGCGTTCCCGCTCAACAATGTGCGCATGCTGCTGCTCTCGGGCATTGGCAAGCCGTACGATCCCAAGACCGGCGAGGGCGTCGTCGGACGCAATTACACCTATCAGACCATCGGCGGACCCACGGTCTTCATGGACGAGGGCATCAACATCAATGCGTTCATGGCATCGGGCTCTGCCGGGACGATGATCGACGATTTCAGCGGCGACAATTTCGATCACTCGCAGCTGGGATTCATCGGCGGCCAGTACGTCGGCGCGATCATGACCGGTGGCCGCCCGATCGAGTTTCATCCGACCCCGCCCGGAACCCCGACATGGGGTCTCGACTGGAAGCGGGCGGTCGTACGACATTACAACCACACCGTAGTGATCAACCAGCACGGCACATCGACAGCGAGCCGGCTCAACTACCTGGATCTCGATCCGACCTACAAGGACGCCTGGGGGCAGCCGCTGCTGCGCATGACCTTCGACTTTCCGGACAACGACATCCGGATGTCGCAGTATATCGCCGACAAGGTCGTGGAGATCGGCCGCGCCATGGGCGGCAAGACCGTTGTTCGCGGCGGTACCACGCGGCCCTACACCACGACGGTTTATCAAACCACGCACTGCGCCGGCGGGGCCGTCATGGGAGACGATCCCAAGACCAGCGTCGTCAACCGCTATCTGCAGTGCTGGGACGTGCACAACGTGTTCAGCATCGGGGGCTCTGCGTTCCCCCAGAACGGGACCTACAATTACAGCGTGACCATCGGCGCGCTGACGTATTGGGCGCTCGACGCGATCAAGAATCGATACCTGAAGTCGCCGGGACCGTTGGTGCAGGCATGACGACTCGACACCGTTTTCTGCGCGCTGCGACGGCCGTCATGACCATCAAATTCGGTGTGGTCGGGCTCGCGCACGCGCAGGGCACGCCGCGCCAACCCGATGTCGAGCACGGGGCGGTCATCGCCGCGCAAGGTGCGGCAGCCGGCGCACCGGCTTGCGCGCAGTGCCACGCTTTCAACGGCAGTTCCGATGGCAGCGGCGCGTTTCCGCGGCTCGCTGGCCAGTCGACTTACTATCTTACGCAGCAACTCCGCGACTTCACCTCGGGTGTCCGAGCAAATGCTATCATGTCGCCGATCGCGAAGGGGCTGTCGCCTGATGATGCCGCCGACGTGGCCGCCTACTACGCCGGCGTCAACGCTCCCTTCTTGCCGCTGGCGAGCGCGGCCCCCGCGCTCATCCAACGCGGTCAGCAACTCGCCAAAGTGGGCAGCGTGGCCAAGAACGTTCAAGCTTGCGACAATTGCCATGGGCCGGGCGGCGTTGGCATTCCGCCGGCGATCCCGTATCTCGCAGGTCAATATGCTCAATACATCGCCTTCGAACTCAAGATGTGGCAGCACGGCTACCGCAGGAACAGCCCCGAAACAATGTTCTTGATCGCGACGAAACTCGACGATCAGGATATCGCGGCGCTCGCCGCCTATTACCAGCAGGTCCGCGTGTCGGCGAAGACCGCGGCGTCGAAATAGGAAATGGATTGATGCCCGGCATTGTCGACGATAGCTCCACCGCCGGTTCGGCCGAGCACGTATCGGCGCCGATCGGATCGGACGCGGCGGCAGAAACGCTCAGGCACGGGCCGCGTGGCGCATTCTTCGTGGCCGGCATCTCGACGGCGCTGCTCTTCCTGGGTTGGCTCGCGTTCTATTTCCTCCTGTTCATGCCGCGAGGCTCCGTTGGCTGAGAGTGCACCCAACCCGATGCAGCGCCCGCTTCCGGATGGAATCGTTCCGGAGGAAGAGGTCGCTCGGACCGAGAATCGCTGGCTCATCGTCATGGGCGGAATTCTTGGTGTGATGATGGCCGTCGTTGTGGCGACCGGGGTCACCAACGCGCTTCACCCTCCCAGCAATGTGGAGACCGTCGATCCGACGACCTTGCATCTCGGCGGCGAATTCGCCGAAAGCAATCTCGGCACCGCGGCGGAGCCCGACGGCTCGGTCACGGTCCGGCTGATCGGCGAGCAGTACGCCTTCGTGCCGGACTGCGTACGGGTTCCGGTCGATACGCCGGTCAAATTCCGCATCACCAGCACCGATGTCATCCACGGCTTCCTGCTTCCCTCGACCAACGTGAACACGATGGTGATGCCGGGTTTCATCGCCGAGGTGCGGACGACATTCAGTCGAGCCGGCGTCTACAATATGCCGTGCCATGAATTCTGTGGTGATGGCCATCACGGCATGTTGGCACACGTCAATGTTGTCCCCAGAGAACAGTTTCCGCAGTTGGCTGCGCTTGAAAGGACGAGCTGTGCAAAATAGTAGTCGTCTGGCCCTGTATCACTATTGGGTCGCCTTTGCCGTCTTTTTGCCCGCCGTGGTACTGGGCGCCTGGCAGATGCTGATGCGCAGCCCGCTGCCGGCGCCGCTCGACGACCCGAATGCCTATTACACTTCGGTGACGCTGCACGGGACAGCGATGGCCTATGTGGTCACGACGTTCTTTGCGATGGGTTTCGGCTATGCCGTGACGGCGACGAGCCTGGGTCGTCCCATTCGAGGCACGATGGCGGCGTGGATCGGCTTCAGCATTTGCTTGATCGGCACCCTGATGGTTGTCGTCATCGTTCTCACAGGTCGCGCTTCGGTGCTCTATACCTTCTATCCTCCACTGCTCGGGAGCGCGTGGTATTACTTCGGCACCCTGTTGCTGGTCGGCGGCTCGATGATCTGGGTCGTGCTGATGATCTACAACATGGCCGCATGGAAGCGCGACAATCCGGCTCAACCGGTGCCGCTACCGATGTTTGCGATTACCGCGACGGCTCTGCTCTGGGCATGGGCGGCGAGCGGTATGATCCTCGAGCTTCTGGGTGTCATCCTCCCACGGGCCCTGGGCCTGACCACGCAAATCGACGCGGGCCTCGCGCGCACATTATTCGCCGTGACGCTGCATGCCATCGTCTATTTCTGGCTGATGCCAGCCTATATCGCCTTCTATTCGCTGGTCCCGCAAGCGGCGGGCGGACGCCTGTACAGCGACATGATGGGACGGCTCACCTTCATCATGTTCCTCGTTTTCTCGCTGCCAGTGGGGATGCACCATCTCCTCGCAGATCCGGAGCACGGCTCGGGCTTCAAGTTCCTGCAATCTTTCTTCACGTTCTTTGTCGCTCTGCCAACGCTGCTGACCGTCTTCTCGATTTGCGCCAGCCTGGAGATCGCTGGCCGCGCACGCGGCGGCCGCGGGCTCCTGGGCTGGATCCCGGCACTGCCGTGGAAGGAACCGATGGTGCTCGCTGTCGCACTATCGCTCGTGATGCTCGGTCTCGGCGGGTTCGGCGGCCTCATCAACATGAGCTACGCCATGAACACCATGATCCACAACACGTCCTGGGTGACGGCGCATTTCCACCTTATCTTCGGCGGTGCCACCGTGATCATGTATTTCGCGATCGCTTACGAGATGTGGCCGCGCATCACCGGTAGACCGCTGCGTTCCAAGGCGTTGGCATGCTGGCAGCTCTGGCTGTGGTTCTGGGGCATGATGATTGCCACGATCCCGTGGCACATTACCGGGTTGATGGGACAGCCGCGGCGCGTTGCCATCTTCGATTACAGCGACCCATTCGTCGCCCGCATGGGCCCACTAGTCATTATATCGGTCATCGGCGGCCTGATCCTGCTCCTGTCCGCGATCCTTCTTATTGTCATTCTCGTGCGGTCGCAGGTTGGTGAGAAGCGGCTCTCGACGCCGTTACACTACGCGCTTGCGGTGAATCCGCCCAAGCAAGTTCCCGCATCGTTGAACGGCTTTGCGCTGTGGAACGCGATCCTGCTGGTGTTGATGGTAGTCGCCTACGGCTATCCGATCGGCCAGTTCTTCATCCTGAAATCGTCGGTTCCCGCCTACGAGGTGACACGTCAGTCCATCAACCCAGGTGTGCGGTGATGGCGCGCGACCAAGATGCATTCAAGCTTGAAAATCCCTGGCCACTAATCGGCTGGGTGTCGGCGGCGGGACTGGTTGTCATCTCGGTGCTACTCGGCTTCGTCGTGCTGGGTCGCTACCAGCAAAACGATCCTACCCTCGATATTTGGGGAGCAATCTGCCGTAGCCTCGGCATCACCGCCGATAGCGGACCGGCGGCAGAGACAAAACCGCCCTTGCGCACACCGACCCAGATCGCCTGGACCAGCAGCACGCTTGAGCAGATTGCGGCCGGCAACGCGCAGCATGGCGCGTTCATCGCATTGAATTGTTCGGCCTGCCATGGCCAATCGGGCGTGAGCTCGTCGAGCCTGATCCCGACTCTCGCCGGAATGGATGCCGCTGTGATCTTCAAGCAGCTCGACGACTATCGCTCGGGCAAGCGCCCCTGGGGAGTCATGGGGGCGATAGCGAAAGCGCTCTCCGCTCAAGACTCGGCCGACGTTGCCGCTTATTTTGCCGCCCAGGCGGGCGGGCTGCCGGCGCTGAGCGGAAACCGAGTTCCCGAGTCGGGTCGCAGCTTATGGGAACGCGACCCGGCGAAGCGCTTGGTTTTTGCCGGCGATCCGCAACGTGGCATCCCGCCATGCTCCGCCTGTCACGGTCCCGGGGGTTTTAAAATCGGAGTTCCGGCACTGCAGGGGCAGCATGCCGCTTACCTCGAACGGCAGCTCGCGGCCTTCGCCCAAGGAATTCGCCAGAATGACATCTATGAGCAGATGCGAGCGGCCGCCAAGCAGCTCACGCCCGACGAAATGCATGCGCTCGCCGCCTTCTACGGCACGGGTGCCAGCACCGGACCAGCGGAGGGCCTTCCCTCGCGGTAACACGGGCGATGGTTGCCGTGTCCGCGCCTGAGCCGTAAAGCATCGTCATGCGGATATCCGTTGCGCTTGGAATTGTTCTCGCGGGACTCGCGCTCCCGACATAGAATGTGGCCGCACAATTTATCGAAAAGAAAGTGCCCACCTTGGCGGCGGCACAGAGAATCTCATTGCATTTTCATCGGAGATCGAGCGTGTTCGTTGCGTTTGGGAGCAGTCCTTTTTGGTGCGGCGCTCGTCTCGTTGGGCTTAGACATATTGCCCGAATGTTGTGGTGTCGGGTCATAGACGCGTATGCTGAGGCGCGGCTCGCGCCAAGCAGCATGGCCCGTCATCCGATCATGACCGTCCCGTGCTATTTTCCATGAAGGGCCGCTTCTGGCGCAAAGCGGACATTCGCCGAAACGTTGATGTCTGCCTGGTGCCAGAAACAGACATCACCACGCCTTATGGCTCGGACTCGCGCAACCAAAAGAAGAGCCGCCTCTTGGCTCTCGAATGACTGTCACCTATCTTGGATAGGCTCTTAGCTAGAACGGCTGCGAGCCCGTCTTGGCCCACTCCTTGGGAAGCGGCAAGATGCAAAAGATGTTTTTGCAGATATTGTTGTCTTTGACGCTGACGAGCGTGGGGATGAGCCTTCCGGCCCGCGCTGATGAGCGCGCGGCTCCCCAAATACGTGAAGAAATCTGGGCGCTTCCGCTTCCCACGCCCATCCTCGCCTATCTGGTTCGACCGATCGAAATTGGACCGTTTCCGCTGGTGATAATGAATCACGGCGTTTCGCTCGATCCACGGGAAAGGAGTTTCTTTCCACTGATCGAATTCCGCGACGCGGCGCTTTGGCTGGCACGTCGCGGCTATATGGTGGTCGCGCCGCTCCGCCCGGGATACGGAGCCGGCGCGCTCGATATTCCCGAGCGCGGCATTTATTCATTGTTCCTGTCGAACATCGGAAACTGCGCCAATCCCAATTTCCGTGATCCGGGACTTGCGATCGCAACGCTCGACAACTGGATCATCGACTTCATGGCCGGCCAGAAGCTGATCGTGCCAAACGATGTGGTGGTTGTCGGTCAATCGGGGGGCGGTTGGGGAGCCATTGCTCTGTCCAGCCTGAACCCCCCGGCGGTCCGCGCAATGATCGTCTTTGCCGGCGGTCGCGGCGGACATCTCGAGGGGAAGCCGAACAACAATTGCGCTCCTGACAAGCTCGTCGAGGCGACAGGCGAGTTCGGACGCACATCCCGTATTCCGATGCTCTGGATTTATTCGCAGAACGACACTTTTTTCGGGCCCAGGCTGTCGAAGCGAATGTATGAAGCCTTCACCGCCGCCGGTGGAAATGCCGAATATCATCTGTTGCCGGCCTTTGGGAGCGACGGTCACTTCATGGTGGACTCGAGGGATGCCACTCAAATTTGGACACCATTGGTGAGCGAATTTCTAGACAAACACAGACGATGACCGCAGCAAGGGCTTCTTGGAGAAACCAGATGAATAAACAGGGCTCGCGGTTGGGTTTGTTTTCACAGTCCTGTCGATCAACAGCAATCTTGGCGCTTCTCTCGCTGGCGCCGGTGACAATCGCCCAGGCGCAGCAGGTGCGCCCGCCCGATACCTCGACACCCGGGAAGGCTCCAGACGTGGAGATCAGACCGCGTGGACAGCAGATGCCGAGAGACGTCAAATACTCTGCATGGCGCAAGCTTTGCTTCAAGGTTCCCAACGCGAAGATGCTCTGCAGGACGACCATCAACGGTATGTGGGATACAGGTCAGATCGCTGTCAGGGTGGACCTGATCGAACGCGAAGGCGATGGCGGGGCGCGGGTGCAGATTTACCTGCCCGTTGGATTGTATCTGCAGCCCGGTGTAAAGTTGACGGTGGATAGCGGGCCTCCTTTTTGGGTTCCCTATGTCTGGTGTCTCACCAACGCTTGCGTGGCAGCAACTCTGGCGGAGCCGGAACTGATCCGTGAAATGGAGGGCGGTCGGTTGCTTACACTCGAGGTCGTCGACTCGAACATTCTGACCGTTGCAAGCTCGATGCCACTGGATAACTTCGCGACGGTTCGCAACGGGGCACCGGCCCAGATCTTCCAGCAATCTCTGGATAACGAGTAGCGCTTTTTGGGTAGGGTACGTCGGGCTCGGATGCAACAACTTGCGGCAGAGTTGGATCACTTGCCCAATGCCACCGAAATCATCGAAATTGTGGCTGCTCCAATGAGACATGCCAGAGCGAACGTCGCTCACGCATCCTTCGCGGCGGAATGATATCGATAGGCGCAGACGGCGGCGTTGCTTCGCCGCTGCTAGAGGTCGAGGGGCTGAGCCGCCTTCGATTATTGACGAGGCGATGTCCGAGACGGGGTCAAAAGCTGACCTGGAAGGAAGGTCCGCTTCTGGCGCAAAGCGGACATCAACCAAAACATCGTCGCCAGCTAAGTACCAAATTGCAGACACTCTGCAGTGTGAACGAGAGGACATGAATTTCGGTTTCTTCGTGCAGCAACTTGCCGAGTTTTTTTCGCAATGCACTTAGCGCGCCGTCCCTTAGACCCTGCCCGAAAAAGCCGAAGGGCGACATCTAGCCAACAACGAGGGCGCACCATTTAAGCAAAGGCCGGTCTCGCGCTGGCCTTTCACATTCGTGCAAAAATTTCGAAGTTACCGGCGATAAATCGCTGCGGCATTTTTGTGATGCGGCAAATGCCAAGAGAAAGCCGCCACAATGGCAAACTTCCGACACACGATAACGGCGAATAGGGGAGATCCGACATGACGCATGCGCGAAGGCAAATACCGATACCGGTTTTGCTGTCGTGCGCATATTCAAAGGGGCCTTCGTGTCGAACAAACTCTTCCCGTCGATCCTGGCCGCCTGCGCGCTGTTTGCCTTCCCTGCTTTGGCTCAGACCGGCGCTGCGCCCAAGGCGGCCGCCTCAGCCACGAACAAGGCCGATGTGCTGACGCCCGATCAGGCGAAGCGGGCGCTCGATACGCTTCAGGACGACAAGAAGCGCGCGCAGATGATCGATACGCTGCGCGCTATCGCCAATGCCTCACCGCAGGCGCAAACCGCGCCACCCGCGCCCGGACCGCAACCCGCGATTCCACTGACGGCGGATAGCCTTGGCGCACAGCTCTTGCTGACGGTGTCCGAGCAGGTCGGCGAGATCTCGCACGAGATCGCCGATATGGCGCGGACGCTGACGAACTTTCCAGCGTTCTACTTCTGGATCGTGCGAACCGCCAACGATCCGTCCGCTTATAATCAGTTGCTCGATATCGCTTGGAAACTGGCGTTGGTGTTCGGTTGCGCTTTCGCCGCCGAATGGTTGATGTTCCGTATCATCAAGCGCCCGGTGGCGCTGCTGGAAGCGCGTCTTCCGCAAACGGCGCGTGCCTCCGCTCAGACGCTGGCTATGGTCGATCCGCCATCCTCCGCGACGGATGTAATCGTTGAGCCCGAACTGCATCAACGGCGCCTCAGCCTGGCGCGCGCCTGGCAGTCGCTGGTCAGACTGCCGTTCGTGTTGGGACGTCTCGCGCTCGAGCTGCTCCCGGTGCTCGTCTTTGTCGGTGTCGCCACGATGTTGTTGGGCACCCAGATCGGCGATCTCGCAATTGCGCGGCTGGTGATCTTTGCGGTCGTGAATGCCTACGCGCTGTCGCGCGGGCTGATCTGTGTCGTCCGGGCGTTGGCGGGACCTTTCGGTCTGTTTCGCGTTCGCGCCGAGACGGCGGCCTATATCGAGGTATGGGCGCGGCGCATCGTTACCGTCGCAGTTTCAGGCATCGCCTTTGCGAATGTGGCACTGCTACTGGGCTTGTATCGCGCCGGCTACGCGGCGGTGCTGCATCTGGTGGTGCTGATCGTGCATCTCTTTATCGTCGTCATCATCCTGCAGTGTCGCCGCCAAGTCGCCCAAGCCATTCGCGCGCCGGCCGGCCGCGAGGGCATAGCGGCCAGGGTGCGCGATCGCGTCGCCGGCCTGTGGCACTATCTTGCGATCGCTTTGGACCTCGCACTATGGGCTGTGTGGGCGCTGAATATCCCCAACGGTTACTCGCTGCTGCTGCAGTATTTTGTCGGGACCATTGCGGTCGCTCTGATCACGCGTCTCACCACCATCGTGGTGCTGAGCCTGATCGATCGAGGGTTCCGTATCAGCCCGGATATCCTGCACCGCTTCCCTGGCCTGGAAACCCGCGCCAATCGCTATCTGCCGCTACTGCGCAAAATCGTCTCGGCTATCATCGCTTTCATCGGCTTCGTTGCACTGCTTGAAGTCTGGGGTGTGGATGCCATCGTCTGGTTCTACGGCGGCCAGATCGGTAGCCGGTTGTTGTCGGCGATAGTGACGATCGGCATCGCCGCGCTTGCGGCGGCGGCGATCTGGGAGGCAAGCAACGCGCTGATGGATCGCCAGCTCAATGTGCTGTCGCGCGACGGTCACTTCGCGCGTGCAGCGCGACTGCGTACCTTTCAGCCGATGCTGCGAACGGCGCTGCTGTGCTTGATCGTCACGGTGGTTGGTTTGACGGCGTTGAGCGAAATCGGCGTCAACGTTGCGCCGTTGCTGGCCGGCGCCGGGATCGTCGGTATCGCCGTCGGCTTCGGCTCGCAGAAACTAGTGCAGGACCTCATTACCGGGCTGTTTCTCTTGCTGGAAAATACCGTCCAGGTCGGTGACAATGTCAGTGTGTCCGGCCTGACCGGGACAGTCGAGAATGTTTCGATCCGCACCATTCGTCTGCGGGCCGGCGACGGCTCGGTGCACATCGTTCCTTTCAGCGCCGTGACGACGATCACCAATTCAAGCCGTGGTGCCGGTAATGCGGCCGTCAGCGTGAACGTTTCCTACAAGGAAGATACCGACCGCGCCGGCCAGTTACTCAAGGATATCGTCGCTGAAATGCGTCGCGAG
Organism: Bradyrhizobium lablabi; assembly: GCF_900141755.1. Classification (NCBI taxonomy): domain Bacteria; kingdom Pseudomonadati; phylum Pseudomonadota; class Alphaproteobacteria; order Hyphomicrobiales; family Nitrobacteraceae; genus Bradyrhizobium; species Bradyrhizobium lablabi. Next base: position 6,860,904 of record NZ_LT670844.1, read on the forward strand.
CCCGAATACCGGCAAGCGATCCGAGGCGATCTCGAATTGTGGGGCGTCGACAAGGTGGACGGCTCGATGGCGTCGATCGTCGGCCAGATTCGCTGTACCGACAGCGGTCGCTGGCCAGTGCAGCGCGAATTCAACCGCCGCATGAAGCGACGATTCCAGGAGTGCGGAATCGAAATCGCATCCGCAGGTCAAACCATTCTGATGCAGATTCCCGCGCCGGCCGACGTAGCCTCGAATTCGATCCCGCGACGGGCGGCTGGCTAGTCGCAAATTGCACCTTCATGGTGAGGAGGCGCGCATCGGCAGCTCGCGTGCGCTGTCCGGTGCGCCGTCTCGAACCATGAGCTGCACACCCTCATCCTTCGAGACGCGGCGAAGTCGCCGCTCCTCTTAGGTGCTGCGGCCCAGCCAGCAGTGGCCGGCGCCGTCCTAACAGGTTCAGTCGATTGTGAATTAGTGCAAAAGTTTGCGCGTTCGTGCGGAAAAGCCGCGAGCGAGCGCGGGGCCTGTGGACGTTTCCAGCCCGGGCTTACCTCTCAAAGTCGAGAAGAGTCAGCTAGTGGAACGGGACCGGCCTGAACGGTTGTAGCCTGTGCCGTCGCGGTCACTCAGGCGGGTCGATTGATACGGAGCGCAGAGCAGCATCAGGAAGAGTGCCCTATCAGCCTTGTATTTGGCAGCGGGTCGGCTGCTTTCCGTACCGTGCATAACGAGCTGCCCTTCCGTCGTGCACACGCACCACCTCCATACGCGGCCGCGCTTTTTCAAGAGCGGTTCAAAAACAGGAAATTGATCCGGCATTGCGATCGTTCATTAGTCGTCTGGTCTTGTGTCGTTCGTCGCAGGTTCAAGGTTTACAGCAAGTCCGGCAAAATTGCATGAAAATCGGCGATGATCTAATAGGTTTGTGTCCTTATCCCGAGGTGTCGGCGCAACGTAGAGTGTGCTCTTGTGATGCGGAGCATCTTCCAAGAAAAAACAATTTGAAACTTAAAACAGTCGGGTGTAGTTCTTCTCCCCATGGGGTCGGGCTCTCTTGGGATTCGACGGTCTCCCAGACCGCCACAATCTAAACTTTATCGTATCTTTCAATCCAACCAGAGCTTGAAGCGGGAAAGCGCTTGCTTCCGTTTCCAATTCGACTTTAGTCAGTATCAAAATGTCATTCAATTCCAACAAGATCGCGCTCTTCATCGATGGCGCCAATCTCTACGCAACCGCCAAGACGCTCGGCTTCGACATCGATTACAAGCGCCTACTCAAGGAATTCCAGAGCCGCGGGACGCTGCTGCGGGCGTTCTACTACACCGCCATCATCGAAGATCAGGAATATTCGTCGATCCGCCCCTTGATCGACTGGCTCGATTACAACGGCTACACCGTCGTCACCAAGGCGACCAAGGAATTCATCGATGCCTCTGGCCGCCGCAAGGTGAAGGGCAACATGGATATCGAACTCGCGGTCGATGCCATGGAACTCGCCGAGCATGTCGATCAGATCGTGCTGTTCTCCGGCGACGGCGATTTCCGCTCGCTGGTCGAGGCGGTGCAGCGCCGCGGCGTCCGGGTGACCGTGGTCTCGACGATTTCAAGCCAGCCGCCGATGATCGCCGACGAGTTGCGGCGCCAGGCCGACGCCTTCACTGATTTGGTGGAACTACAATCCAAGCTCGGTCGCGATCCGTCCGAGCGTCCGGCCCCGCGCGAGCCGCGTCACCACGCGCCGCAATTCCTGCAGCGCGCGACCACCAGCGCACCACGGGGCGAAGACGGCGACCTCGATGATTGAGCGGTTGGCCTTGGAGACGAGGGGAACGAGCAGCATGCCCATCTTCGTTCGTAAAAGCAATCAGAGCAGCTGTTGAACTACGGCGCGAGCGCCGCTTCGGACGAAAGCTGGCCGTTCGGGAATGGCCGCTGTTGGGGCGCAAAGCGGACATTCGCAATGGCACCGACGCCGGAAAGGCGGACCCTAAAAAGCTGAGGTGTCGCTCAGCCGCGACACCAATGGTCGTCGAAGCGCGCTCGGAATCACCATGCCGGGGGCCGCGATATTGAACGCGGCCCCCGATCAAGGCTCGTTGAGTTTATTCGGCCGCAATCGTGTGCACGGTCCCGCCTTGGCCTTGGCTCGTGAACACGAAGCCCTCGTAGCCCTTCTCCGCGACCTCCGCGCACTTTCTGCGGTATCCGCCGACGCCCTCCGGCCCGAGATAGGGCAAGAATCGACGCGGCTTACCTTCTATGTTGGCGCCCATGTACCAGGAATTGGTGCCGGGCATCAGGGTCGAATTCACGACCTCGGCGACGTGGGCGCCCCATTCGTCCTGCGCCTGCGGGCTCGCCTCAATCGTTGTAAGCTTGTTCCTTCGCATGTGGGCGATGCATTCGGTGATCCACTCGACATGCTGCTCTATCGAGACCGGCATGTTCGACAGCACCGAGGGGCTCTGCGGGCCGGTGATCGTGAACAGGTTGGGGTAGCCGGCGATCGCCAGGCCGAGATAGGTCTGCGGGCCGTCCTCCCACTCCTGCGCCAGCGCCCTGCCATCGCGCCCGTTGATGCCGAGGTTCTTCAGCGGGCCGGTCATCGCGTCGAAGCCGGTGGCGATGACGATGATGTCGAGCGGATACTCCTTGCCACCCGCCCGAATGCCATTCGGCGTGATCTCCTCGATTGGACCATCGGTGCTCGCATCCACCAGCGCCACGTTCTTCTTGTTGAAGGTCTCAAAATAGTTGGTGTCCAACGGTTGGCGCTTGGTGCCGTAGGGGTAAGTCTTGGGGGTCAACTTCTCCGCGGTCACCGGGTCATTGACGACCGAGCGGATCTTGCGCTTGAGGTAGTCGGCAATGACATCGTTCGCCTCCTTGGAGAAGAACATGTCCTGATAGTTGGCCAGCCAAAAGGCGAAGCCTCCGGCGTCCCACATCTTGTCGAACTCCTGCTCGCGCTCCTCGGGCGTCGTTTCGAGCACCGCCTTCGGTATGAAGTTCAGCTCGAAGCCGAAGAAGGAATCCTTGATGCGCTGGCGGACTCCATCGTAATCGGCCTTGCGCGCCTTGGTCACTTCGGGATCGACACGGCCGTTGCGTGCAGGCACACAGAAGTTCGGCGTACGCTGGAACACCGTGAGGTGCTTCGCCTGCTGCGCGATCTCCGGGATCGCCTGCACCGCGGTGGCCCCTGTGCCGATGATGCCGACACGCTTGGCGGTGAAGTCGACGCCATCATGCGGCCACTGGCTCGTGTGGTAGCACTTGCCCTTAAAGGAGCTCAGCCCCTTGATCGGCGGCATGTTGGCGGTCGACAGGGCACCGACGGCCGGGATGACGAAGCGCGCCCTGACGGCATCGCCTTTGTCGGTGCGCACGGTCCACAGCTCGGTGTCGTCATCGAAGACGACTTCGACGACGCGCTTGCCGAACTGGATGTCCGGCTTCAGGTCGAAGCGCTCGGCGCAGTGCTCGAGGTAGCGCAGGATCTCGTCCTGCTCCGGATAGCGCTCGGACCAGTTCCATTCCTGCAACAGGTTCTTGTCGAAGGTATAACAGTAGATGTAGCTGTCGGAGTCGCAGCGTGCGCCGGGATAGCGATTCCAGTACCAGGTGCCGCCGACGCCGTCGCCGGCCTCGAACACGGTGACGTTGAGGTCAAGCTTGTCGCGCAGCGAATGCAGCATGTACATGCCGGAGAATCCGGCGCCGATGATGACGGCATCGAAGTCGGCTTTCGCGCCAGCCGTCTGGGGTTGGCCTTGCACATTCGTCATGACTTTCCTCCCGTTGTGAGCACGCACTTTTGGTTCAGTCGTCTTGTCGCCATGCGCGGGCGCCGGCCTGCGCGAACAGCAGACAAGTGGCGGCACCATCGCAAAGCACGCGCTCACGACGCCTTCGCTCCATTAAATCTGGAAAGCGTAGGCGCCGTGGCGCAGGTAGGCCACGCTCGCCCGGCATTAAGCCGCGGCGCGGGCCTCGCTGGTCGCATAGGCGGCCGTCTCGAATTCCAGGTAGCCGCCGAACGAAGTCGGGTCGCCGAACGGCAGGATCTGCGTCGCCCAGTACCCGCCGAACCCGTTCTTGCGGTCGATCCAGTAGAACGTGTTGGCGAGCCCGGCCCAGCCGATCGCTCCGGCCGGTCGACCGGTTGGCGCGTCCTCGTCATTCACCATGAACGTGAAGCACCAGGATTTCTTCAGGCCGGGGAAGAACTCAGCATCGTTCGACAGCGTCGGAATGACGCCGGGCAGCATCGTGACGGTCTGGTGCGCCTGCAGGCCGTTGCGGACAGCGGACTCGACCGTTTCTTTCTTGAGCACGCGTCCGTGCGGTCCTGCCCCGTCGTTCAGCCACATGCGGATGAATTTCATGTACTCGCCGATCGAGCCATAGAGACCGTGGCCGCCCATGTGGACTTCCGGATCAGGCGGCAGTTGCATGTCGGGAAGGGGAGTCAGCGATCCGTCGGCTTCGCGCTGGTGGATGGTCGCGAGGCGCGCACGCATAGAGGGGTTCAGCGAAAAGGCGATGTCCTCCATGCCGAGCGGCGTAAAGATCCGCTCCCTCATCACCTCGCCAAGGCGATTGCCGCGGATGCTTTCGACGACCTGGCCGGCCCAGTCGATGTTGCTGCCATATTCCCATTTGTCGCCGGGATCGAACAATAGCGGCGTCATCAGTGATGCCTTCGAGCAGGTCACCACGCTCGGTTGGCCGCGCTCCTGCGCCAGGCGCAAGTAATTGGCGTTGAAGAAATCGTAGCCAAGGCCAGCGGTGTGCAGCATCAGCATGCGGGTGGTGACGTCGCGCTTCGGCGCTCGCAGTTTCGGATTGCCCTTGGCGTCGAACCCGTCGAGTACCTCGAGCTTGCCGATGTCGGGTACGTAGTTTTTGGCCGGGGCATCCAGGTCGAGCCTGCCTTCCTCGACGCATTGCAGGACGGCCGTGCCGGTGATGGCCTTTGTGGTCGAGAAGATGGCGAAGACAGTATCGGTCGTGATTGCCTGGCGGCCGCCAAGGCTGCGCTCGCCGGCTGAACCTTCGTAAATGTTGGCCGAGCGATCCGTGATCATCGCCACCACGCCGGGAACGCGGTCCTTGCCAGTCACGACTTTTTGCAAAATCCCGTCACATGCGCTTTTCAAGTTGCTACCCATAGACGTTTCTCCCGTTGCCAAGTTTGATCACATGCTTCTCGGCAGCCTGCTGGCGGTTCGCGCAGAATGACGTAAGCCGTCGCAACGTATTGAAGTCGGGTATCGGTCTGATTGTCCCGATGACGGTTGCGCGAACGAAGATCCCGCCGCAGTCCTAGCAGCAATAGCGACTGGAGTTTTGATCATTGGGTAGCTCCAGGTCAGCATCGCATTTCGACCGAGCGCTCGGAGCGTAGACCGTTTTCTTGTGATCGGCCATGAATTTCCACCCGTGATTTTTTTGCACAGGCGGGTCAGCGATGCTGACACTTGATCCACCCCCTGAAACGTATCGTTGGCACTTTGCGCCCGCTCTCTCGCTGCACTTAGCGACGAAGTTCGGCGACGATTTCCTCTTGTGGGATTTTTCGGATGTAACCAACTGGCCGCGGATGTCCGGTCAGCGCAAAGCGGACGTTCTCCTAAGCACTGACGTTAAGTAAGTGCCATCAAAAGACATCGACCTAATCCCGCCTGCCATCCCTTCCGGCCGCGAAGATGCATTAACGGTTGGAAAGGCGCACGTTTGCGGGTTCTGCTGCCTGGCCGGAGCAGCCGAAACCGCAATGGATTCATGGACAGGGAATGCCAGCGCCTGTTAGATTTCACGGAAACAGGTTCCGGCGGCAACCGTGAGCGATTTCTCGTTGTCTTTTGGGCCTTTACGTCTTAGCCCGAAACGCCGTGTTCAGTCCCGGGACGGCAAGTTGGTACGCCTCGGCAGCCGCGCCCTGGATTCCTGATCGCGCGTGGAAAATGGAAGAGAGCACACCAGCATGGAAGATTTGCTCAAGCGCGTTTGGCATGGGAATAATCGGAAGCAATGAAGCCGTCACTTTTCCTCTACTTCTCACTTGCTATTTGCTGCTGTCCTACGTTCGCCCAAGCAGAATCCCCCGCTGACATGATCTCGAGCTATCGCGTTCAGCATGGGGAGCGGCGGGTAGTCATGGATTCGACGCTCACGCGTATTGCGCACGAGCAAGCCGAGGCGATGGCGGCAAAGGACAAGCTCGACCACGACGTGCTCAGCGGCTTCACCTCGCGGGTCAATTCGACCGGCGCGGGCCGAGCCGCAGAGAACATCGCCTATGGCTACGACAGCTTCCCAAAGACGCTTAGCCAGTGGATTGATTCAGCGGGGCACCGAAGAAACCTTCTCTTGCACGGCGCCTCGCGAGTGGGTGTAGCCAGCGCGAAAAGCGCGACAACAGGGCGTACGTATTGGGCGATGGAGATTGCAGGGGACTATGAACGTCTCAAGTTGACGACCGGTACGAAGCAAGCAGCTGTTGCAAAGCCCAAAGCTCCCACAAGGGAAACCTGCCGCTTGAAGATTCTGAGTATCTGCCTGTGATGTAGGGCTTTTCGAGTCCACCTTCCGGCTTGGCTCATTTCGCGAAAAGGTCGTGTTGTCCGCGTTCTCGCCAATCGGTGGCCCGCCGTTTTTCAGGCCATCACCTCTACCAGCCTTCGTTCTGTTCGTCGAAGCGCTGCACCACAGCGGTAAAAATCATTAACGACCGCATGTGGCGCAAAGCGAACGTTCGCTACAAGCACGCTAGTGTCACCCCGGGCAGCTTCCATAACTTCTGGTCGGCGCATGACAACAACCCTTGGCCTCTAGCTCCAGTTAGCAAATTGGCATCGGGCACGAGGGAGGGAACTATCGATAGCCAGCGGCTTGCAATTCGAAGAGTTCTGAATAGCGGCCCGGTTGCGCCATCAGCTGATCATGTGTGCCAGCGGCTTCGACCATGCCGTCGGCGAGGACGAGAATGCGGTCGGCCATGCGAACACTGGAAAAACGATGCGAAATCAGGACGGCCGTTTTGCCGTCACTGAGTTCCTTGAAGCGCTTGAATACTTCAAACTCGGAGCGAGCATCCAACGCCGCCGTCGGTTCGTCGAGGATCAGTACGGCGGCTTCGCGCATATAGGCGCGGGCGATCGCGATTTTTTGCCATTCCCCACCGGAAAGCTCGACTCCGTTCTTGAACCGTTTGCCGATCATCTGCTGATAGCCAGTCGGCAGTCTGCTGATCACCTCGTCGGCTTGGCTGCGCCTCGCCGCGCGTTCGATGCGGGCGTGGTCGCTGCGGGCGGCAATTTTACCCACCGCGATATTGTCGCCTGCGCTGAGATTGTAGCGAACAAAATCCTGGAAGATGACGCCCATATTCCCGCGTAACGCGTTGAGATCATATTCGCGCAGGTCGTGGCCATCGAGCAGGATGCGGCCTTCGTCCGGATCGTAGAGACGAGTGAGAAGTTTGACCAATGTGGTCTTTCCTGCACCATTTTCTCCGACCAGTGCGAGTACTTCGCCGGCGTGCAGCGTGAAGCTAAGGTGTCGCACGGCCCATCGGTCGGCGTCGGGATAGCTGAATCCGACATCTTCAAAAACGAAGCCTCGACGAATCGGCTGCGGGAAGGGACGCGGATTGTCCGGCGACAGGATTTCCGGCCTGACCTCAAAGAAGGAGAATAGGTCGTTGAGGTAGAGCGCCTGACTCGCCGTCGTCGAGAAGCTGGTCAGAAGCCCTTCGAAAAGGGTGCGCAGACGCCTGAAGGAACCCGCCAGAAACGTGAGGTCGCCGATCGAGAACTCGCCCGCCAGCGTGCGCCACGCGATATACGCATAGGCCAGATAGTAGCCGACGGTACCGATCGCTGTGAACATGCCGCCCCAGCCGGCGCGCCGGATCGCCAGCCTACGATTTGCCGCGTAAAAATCGGTAGCAAGGCGGACGTAACGATCAATCAGGAAGCCGTTGAGGCCGAAGATTTTCACTTCTTTGGCGGTTTCGACGCTGGCGGCGGTCTGCCTTACATAGTCAAGTTCGCGTCGCTCCGGAGTGCGAACGAAATCAAGCGAATAGCTTTGCGCATTAAAATGCGCCTCTCCGACGAACGCTGGGATCAAGGCCAGGAGTAACAGGGCAATAAGCCAAGGCGCATAGAAAATGAATCCGGCGACAAAACTCGCTACCGTGACAATGTCTTGGGCTTGACCGAGTAGTTGGCCCATCAGCGTCATTCTTCCGCTGGTCTGTCGACGCGCGCGTTCGAGCTGGTCCTGAAATTCGGAGTCCTCGAAATCTTCCAGATCGAGCGTAGCTGCGTGCTCCATCAATCGGACGCTTGAGGAATTCGTCACGCGTTCCGAAAGCAGACTGTCGACCAATGACACGATGCGTCCGAGAATGTCCGCTAACACGGCCAACGCGAATTCGGCAATTAGAAGGAGTCCCAACCAGTCGAGGAGGCCGCCGTCTAGCCACTGCCGGAGCGTCTCGGGTTTATGCGGCGTCTGCACCAACAGCACCACTTGATCAACGATCAGTTTGCCGACAAAGAGGGTGATGACTGGAAGTAGCGCCCGCAACAGCCGCAACACAAGCGACGCTGCTGTCAATTGTGGACTGGTGCGCCAGACCATGACAATGAAGGGACGCAGGTTCTTAAGCGCCCCGACTCGCTCCTTGAGGGATTTGCTAGTCGCTGTGAACGGCCGTTGTGGCGTTCGGCCAAAAGACCCCGACGCGTTTCGGCCGCCATCGCTGTACTGCCGCGGCATCCAAAGCGCTCCTAAGTTCGTTGAAGGGGGCTTGAGTTGATCATCGCTATGAAAACGTTCGAGGCTTCTGGCCGATAGTTGGATTCGTCCGTCCGATTCCCGATCGTCGTTTGTGATCCCGCTGGGCGAGGGGCTCACGCTGTTTGACGCGTTGGCTCGTCCGTCCGGGTCGCCGGGAACTGCCCACTTCAACAACTCGGTTTAGGCCCTTTCTAATCAATGTAACCTTGGAATGTCCAATCAAAGGACAGTTGGCGAGCGGAGGATCCGATGCCGCAACGTTATCCTCGAATATCGATGAGCCACAAGGCGCACCGAGCCACGCTGGCGCGCGACGCCTTGTTACCGACAATGCACGGACTTCAGGAATACATCAGCTCTGGCGGCCTAATTTCGTATGGCGCAGGGATCGAAGATCGGTTCAGCCGCGCTGGAGATTATGTTGACGTTTCCTAATTCGAACCTGCCAGGTGTTCAGGTGCGATTTTCGTCGGCAAGGCGAGGACTGATGCTGGGCCGGGTGCGACATTTCAATTCGTTCTGCCGTTGCATCAAGAGGATGCGTAGTGACTCAGCCTCCCCAACTCATCGCATGAACCAGCGAGCGCCAAGGAACCGATTGTCTTCGTTTCCGACGACGACGCGCGCCCTCCGCGTCGCTCTATCGCAACGTATAATTATTGCGACAGAAGCGGTCACCTAAAAGGCATTCGTGACCGACTGGGATGCCGCGTCTCGTCGGCGATTCTGACGAGACGCATGAACAGATTGCAGCGAAGCGCAAGGGCCGAAACCAGGTGTGGCCGCCGCTTGCAGCGCCGAGTGATGCCTCGAACGTCGAGCAGATATCGTTTCGGGATCGCGCCTGAATTCTCGCCGCTCCAAGACCGATTGCCCTCCTTCCGCAACGCGGCGTCGTTCTCGCCCGGACGACCGCTTCTGGCGTGCGCCGTGCAAAGGCGGCGCTTTCCAGTGGGTGCAAGCCCCACCCGGCAATCGCTCCAGCCGGAAGCAATCGGAGCAGTCATGGAGGTAACGAAGTGGCTGAAGCCTTCGATTAGCGTGTCGCGAATTGGCGACAGCGCGAGTGTGCAGGCCGCAACGCGAGTAAACGCTGAGCAAGCCTCGAAAAGGTCGATGTGCAGGCCGACCCGACTGCCATATCGGGGAAGGCTGATACGGCTAGGTGAACGAGCGAAGATTACGCCTAGCTGCTGCACCGGGGTACTGGCGGCGGCATGTACACAAGGAAAGCGTACGCAACACGGGAAGCCCCAAGGCGTGGTCAGCGATGACCAACCGGACGCCCGCGAGGGACAGGCCGGGCGCCTTGGGGTGGCGGAGAGGTTCGTAGTACCGCTGAAGCCGGGTAACGCCGGTGGAGGGAAGGGACCTCAGTTCAAGACAGACGCAACAAGTGGTGAGGGATTTGGAGATTGGGCAACCTATCAACTCCGAAAACTGTTCAGAAACTGCAGAAGGCGTTGCACGCGAAAGCGAAGGCAGAAGCCGGCTATCGCTTCTACGCCCTGTACGACAAGATCAGCCGTGAGGACATTCTGGCCCATGCGTTTGCCCAGTGCCGCTCCAACAAGGGCGCACCGGGGGTAGACGGTCAGGACTTCGCGGACATCGAGGCGTATGGCGTCGAGCGGTGGCTTGGCGAACTGGCGCTTGCGCTCCGGGAGGAGAGCTACCATCCGGATCCTATCAGAAGAGTGTTCATCCCGAAGGCCAATGGCAAGCTCAGGCCGCTGGGCATCTCGACCGTGCGGGATCGGGTCTGCATGACAGCAGCGATGCTGGTGCTGGAACCGATCTTCGAAGCCGACCTTCCACCCGAACAGTACGCGTACCGGCCCGGGCGCAATGCCCAACAGGCGGTGGTCAAGGTGGAAGAGCTGATGTTCCGGGGCCACCCGGAAGTCGTTGACGCCGACCTCGCGGACTACTTCGGAAGCATCCCCCATGCCGAGCTATTACAGTCGGTAGCGCGCCGGATCGTTGATCGACGCGTGCTGCATCTGATCAAGATGTGGCTGGAATGCCCCGTGGAAGAAACCGATGATCGAGGAAGGAAGACACGCACGACCGAAGCCCGGGACAACCGGCGCGGCATTCCGCAGGGTTCACCCATCTCACCGTTGCTGGCGAATATATACATGCGCCGGTTCGTGCTGGGATGGAAGAAGCTCGGACTGGAGCAACGCCTCGGCAGTCGTATCGTGACCTATGCCGATGATCTTGTGATCCTGTGCAAGAAGGGCGAAGCCGATGAGGCATTGCAACAACTGCGCAAGATCATGAGCAAGCTGAAGCTCACGGTCAACGAGGAGAAGACACGAATCTGCAAGGTCCCGGAAGGGGAGTTCGACTTTCTGGGGTACACGTTCGGACGAATGTATTCTGTGAGAACCGGCCAGGCGCGCCTGGGTTACCGGCCATCGAAGAAGAGCATCAAGCGCATGGTTGAGCAAATCCATGCACTGACGGACCGAACGGGGACATGGCAAGAGGTCACTAAGCTGGTGGGCACAGTGAACCGCACGCTGCGCGGATGGGCGAACTACTTTCGAGTAGGCACCGTCAGCAAGGCGTATCGGGCACTCGACAGCTACACAGCGATGCGGCTGCGCCGGTGGTTGCAGTTCAAGCACAAAACCAGGCGTCGCAAGGGCGGGAGCTATCCACTCTCGCATCTTTACGGGCACTTTGGGCTCGTACGCCTGAGCAGGCTTGGGCACGACGTGCCGTGGGTGAAGGCGTGAAGTTTTGTCCGAGAGCTGGATGCGGGAAATCTGCCTGTCCAGTTCGATGAGCGGGGTGTGGAAACGGGGACATGGTCGAACCAGTAAGGCACCGCCGAACGAAAGGGGCGGAAACAGATATGTTCGAACCTAAAGCTACCGCGTCACACCTCGACTCTACGCAAAGCGGACATAGGGCGTCCTGCTGCGCGCTAAGCAGGGGATAGCCTGGCGTAGCTTTCGCTCTTGGCCTTCAGGCTGATCTTTGAGGAGTTCACTGGAAGTGCGTGCCCTTCGCTAGATCTTGGAGGAGGGTGGCTCCGTCACAGCGGCCGATGCTGCAGCGGCGGATATCAGCGGCCGCCGCGCGATCTGCGGCGTTCTCCGTCTTCTCGCCGGATGGCATAGCTGGATCTCTTGCACGGCACTCACTCGCCGCCCTGGCGAGACCTGGGGCACGACATCCTCTCGTCCAAAGGGCCAGCACTCGATCTATTTAGTTGATGTTGACCGAAGGGGAGCCGCGACGGTTTCTCCGGTGGACCCGGTCCGCAGGCGCCTTATTTGCGTGCGCGAAATACGGACTGGTTATGCATTGGGCTGCGCGGCCCGACGCAGACGACTTACACTGCGCCATCGACGTATAGCCACAAGCGATGTAGCTACCGGCCCTTCCGTAGGTCTGGAGACAAATGGGGTAATTTGGATCGTAGGTCTAGGCTTGTGCTGACGCAGTGATCAACATCGTTCCGACCCCTAAGAGCGTCCATGCTAAGGTGCGCATCAAAACTCCTTCCCAAAGATCAATCGACAGAAATCTAGCATCGGGTACCGGCATCGCGCGATTCTCAGTCAACTGCCAGCACGATTGAATTTACGACAGGGATAGGCGACTTCAGGACTGGCGGCGTCGCAGACGGCGATTGCCTTCACGATATATAGCCGCGCAGCCACAGCCTGGACTGCTGCCCGAATGCTAGATCGTAAAGTTGGCAATTCTGATGTCAGACGTACCGTTGGCGGCGGGCGCCATCTTGTTGGTTGGTTGCTTCGGCGTGCTTTTTTCGAACGTGGTAAGAGATGGCCAAAGCTGATTTGCGTCGCTTGTGTCTCCGCTGTCGCTTCTCGCCCTCTTGGCGGTGTCGCCATGAACGCGGACATCACGAATAACGGAGGCCTCAACGGGCATTGTCTGTACCCCGGCGCGCGCCGAAACCGCCGTTCCCGATCTATTGCATAAGAATTGCTCTTTGTGACAGCTCGGACACTGGTCCGCTGCTTGAACAGGTTAAAACGTCCTCCAGGCTTTCTCAGATGTTCAGGTTCACCCAAACCGCTTTTGGCTCCGTAAAATTCTCGATCGCCGCCGCGCCATGTTCCCGGCCGAAGCCGGAATCGCGCACGCCGCCCCACGGAAGCCGCACATCAGTATAGCCATAGGTGTTGATCCAGACGGTGCCGGCATTCGCTTTCTTCGCGAAACGCTGTACGCGTCCGATGTCTCGACTCCAGACGCCCGCCGCAAGGCTGTAGGCAGTGCCGTTGGCGATCCGCAGCGCATCAGCCTCGTCACGAAACTTGATGACGCTCACCACGGGACCAAAGATTTCTTCCTGCGAGATGCGCATCTCGTGCTTGACGTCGGCGAAAACCGCGGGGCTGATGAAGTAACCGCGGTCGCCGACACGCTGGCCGCCGGTCGTCAGCAATGCGCCCTCCTTCTGGCCGATATCCACGTAATCGAGAATGCTCTTCATTTGCTTTTCGGAGATTACCGGACCGAGTGCTGTGGTACGATCGGCTGGATCGCCCATCCGGATCACCTTCGCGCGTTGCGTCAACCGCTCGACCACCTCGTCGTAAACCTTCTCATGCGCGAGCACGCGCGAACCGGCCGAGCATACTTGCCCGGCGTTGAAGAAGATTCCAGACGCAGCGGCCTTGGTCGCGGCCTCAATATTGGCGTCGTCAAAGATGACGTTGGCGGACTTGCCGCCGAGTTCGAGCGAAACGCGTTTGAAATTACCTGCCGCGCCGCGCAGAATACCGCGTCCAACACCCGGCGATCCTGTGAAGGTAACCTTGTCCACATCAGGATGATTGACGAGTGCATCGCCGACGACCCGGCCGGGACCAGTAACGATGTTGAGCACGCCCGGTGGTAGACCCGCTTCGAGCGCCAATTCACCGATGCGCAGCGCCGACAGCGACGTCAGCTCGGCAGGCTTCATTACAATCGTGCAACCGCAGGCTAAGGCCGGCGCGAGCTTCCACATCCCGATCATCAGCGGGAAATTCCACGGCACGACAACGGCAACCACGCCGATGGGCTCACGGACCGTGTAGGTGAGCGCGTCCTCCCGCGTTGAAACGACTTCGCCGCTGATCTTGTCAGCCCAGCCGGCGTAGTAGGTCAGCGTATCGATAGCAGCTGGAAGGTCCTGGCGCAGCACCCCCGAGATCGGTTTGCCGGCATCAAGGCTTTCCAGCGCGGCGATTTCATCCGCGTGCTTTTTCATCAGGTCCACAAGCTTGAGCAGGATATGGCCGCGCTCGGCGGCGCGCATCGTGCGCCAAGGACCTTCGAAGGCACGGCGCGCGGCAGCGACGGCCCGATCGACGTCGACCTCGTTGCCTTCCGCGACGGTTGCAATCACCTGTTCAGTGGCCGGATTGAGGGTATTGAACGTGCGCCCGCAGGCTGATGGGACGCGCTGCCCGTCAATCAATAACAGCTTGGGTTTGGAGGCCGAAACTGGCGGCGTCGTCTCGCGGGAATAATCATATGCAATCGACATCATATCTCCTTACTGCTTCCTAAGGTAGGGGGTTAAAACGCCGCATACGACCCCCAATTGAACTTGGAAAGTCGTTCAGAAGCGGCATCGATCGACGAAGGGACCTGTTTCATGGCCTGAATTCGTTGGTCAGTTCGCCGATGCCCTCGATCGCGACGGTGACCTTGTTGACCGACTCTTTCATTGATCCGACGCCCAGCGATGTGCCGCAGCAGATCAGATCGCCCGGCAACAACGTCATGTCGTGCGAGATCTTGCTGACAAGCTGTTGTGTGGTGAAGATCATGTCTGAGATCGGATACGATTGACGCTCCTCGCCATTGAGAATCGTCCGAACAACGAGTTTCACCGGGTCGATTCCGGATGCGATGACAGGCCCGAACGGGCAAAAGCTATCGAAGCCTTTGGCGCGGGCCCATTGGGCAAAGGTGGCATCTCTGGCGATAATGTCGGCGGCCGTGATATCGTTGACGCAGGTGTAACCAAAAATACACTCATGGGCCTGATCGACCGATACGCCGCTGCATGTGCGCCCGATGATTATCCCAAGTTCGCCCTCGTATGTGACTTTACCATCGTAGGACACCGGCCGTTTGACAACTGCATTCGGTGGGGCAGCCGTTGTCGGCGCCTTCAAAAGGTAGAGCGGATCCTCGGGTTCAGTGACGTTCAATTTTGCGGCAAGTGCATGAAAATTATTCCACAGAGCGATGATCTTAGAGGGTTCAGTCGGAGCCAGGAGTTCGACATCAGACAAAGCGAGGCGTCGGCCATTTGCCCGTGATTTACCGAACATCTCGCCGTCATGAACGCTAATCTCTGATTGTGAGATCGTTCCAAATCCGGTTATGCTACTGTGTTGAAAGCGAACCCAATAAGTCATGATGAAAATCTCCGAAATCCAAGAGCGGCGTACCGCTTCGGCGTTGAGGCCCGGCCGCGCGGTAATAGTCGCATTCAATAAAGGCCTGCGATTCTGGCGCGTTGCGTTACGAGCGCCAGAACCGCGTCGATCGTGGGTGTCGGAATTCGTGTGAGACGCCCCATTTCCTGGACCACGGTGACAAGCGGATCGATCTCCATCGGGCGTCCGCGCTCAAGATCCTGCAACATCGATGTCTTGTGCGCCCCGACCTTACGTGCGCCTTCGATCCGCCGCTCGACGTCGACTCGGAATTTCACGCCAAATGTCTCCGCGATGCTCTGGGTCTCCAGCATCATGGCCTTCGACAGGGCGCGCGTTGACGGATCAGTGCAGATTTTGTCCAGCGTTGCGTGCGTCAGCGCGCTGATTGGATTGAAGCAGACATTGCCCCACAGCTTAAGCCAGATTTCGTCGCGGATCCGATCGAGGATGGGCGCTTGCAATCCGGCCTTAACGAATAGCGCGGCGAGCCGTTCGACATCCGCGCTTTTTTCGCCGGAGGCTTCGCCGAGAGGAAAGCGGTCGCCATAGACATGGCGGATGACGCCGGGCGCTTCGATCTCAGTCGCGGGATAAACGATGCATCCGATTGCGCGCTCCGGACCCAATTCGCGCCATTGCCGTCCGCCCGGATCGATGCTCTCCAGCGTCGATCCCTCGCACTCGTTGCCGTGCTTATAGAAGTACCAGTAGGGAATCCCGTTAACCGCGGTGACAATTCGCGTATGCGGACCCAACAGCGGCTGGATGGCTTCGATGACACCGGTGATCGAATGCGCCTTCAGGCAAATGATGACAAAATCCTGCGGCCCCAGCTCAGCGGGGTTGTCGGTACAACGGGGGTGCACGACGCGCTCCTCATCCCCGATCAGTAATTTGAGGCCGTTGGCGCGCATCGCGGCAAGATGCGCGCCGCGCGCGACGAGACTGACATCCGCTCCCGCTTGAGCCAGCTGCACACCGAGATAGCCACCGATCGCGCCGGCACCGTAGATACAGATTTTCATGCCATTCTCCAAAACAATTGGCTGGAGACTGCGTGATTCAAAGACACGCTCATCCCTTCAGCACGTCGATCAACGTCTTTCCAAGACGCGCCGGCGAACGAGAAACGCGAATGCCGGCGCTCTCCATCGCCGCGATCTTGGATTCAGCATCGCCCTTACCGCCCGAAATGATCGCGCCGGCGTGGCCCATGCGGCGGCCGGGAGGCGCTGTACGTCCTGCAATGAAGCCTACCATCGGCTTCCTTCGGCCGCGCTTCGCCTCATCCTTGATGAATTGCGCGGCGTCTTCTTCCGAGGAGCCGCCGATCTCGCCGATCATGACGATGGATTTCGTCGCAGGATCAGCCAGAAACAACTCAAGCATTGCGATGAAATCGGTGCCCTTGACCGGATCGCCGCCGATACCGACCGCGGTGGTCTGCCCGAGCCCCTCTGCGGTGGTCTGATATACCGCCTCGTAGGTCAACGTTCCCGAGCGAGAAACGATTCCGACACTTCCTTTTTTGAAGATATTGCCGGGCATGATTCCGATCTTGCACTCACCGGCCGTCATCACGCCGGGGCAATTCGGACCAATCAGCCGCGATTTTGAACCGTCGAGCGCGCGGCTGACTTTGATCATGTCCGCCACCGGAATGCCTTCGGTGATACAAACAATGAGCGGGATCTCGGCATCGATCGCTTCGCAAATCGCGTCCGCCGCGCCTGGCGGCGGGACATAAATCACGCTGGCATCGGCGTCGGTTTTTTCGCGAGCTTCCGCCACGGTATCGAACACCGGCAAATCGAGATGTTTGGTGCTCCCCTTGCCGGGCGACGTGCCACCGACCATTCTGGTGCCGTAAAACACCGCCTGCTCGGAGTGAAAAGTACCGTTTTTGCCCGTAAAGCCTTGGCACATGACCTTGGTATTGCTGTCGATCAGAATAGCCATTACGCAGCCTCCTTTCGTGTGGCTTTGACGATCTTTTGTGCGGCATCGTCGAGGTTATCGGCCGACACGACATTGAGGCCCGAGCCCTTGATGATTTTTTTGCCTAGTTCGACGTTGGTGCCTTCGAGCCGCACGACCAGCGGTACCGTCAAGCCGACTTCTCGCGCGGCCGCGACTACGCCTTCGGCAACGACATCGCAGCGCATGATGCCGCCAAAGATGTTGACCAGAATTCCCTTTACTTGCGGATCGGATGTAATGATCTTGAATGCCGCAGCGACCTTCTCCTTGGTCGCGCCACCTCCGACATCGAGGAAATTTGCCGGCGTCGCGCCGTAAAGCTTGATAATATCCATCGTCGCCATGGCCAGACCGGCACCATTGACCATGCAGCCGATCGTGCCCTCCAGCGCGATATAATTGAGATCGTATTTTGACGCTTCGATCTCCTTCTGGTCCTCTTCTGTCAGATCGCGCAGCTTGACCAAGTCGGGATGTCGGTACAACGCGTTCGAATCGAAGCTGATCTTGGCATCGAGACATTTGAGTTCTCCCTGCTTGGTGGCAACCAGCGGGTTGATCTCCAGCATCGCCATGTCGGTGCGAACAAAGGCGTTATAGAGCTGCGCCGCCAGCTTCTCCGCCTGCCGTGCGATATCGCCCTTGAGGCCCAGCGCGCGGGCAACGGCGCGTCCGTGATGCGCCATAACGCCAGTCGCGGAATCGACCGAGAAAGTCGCGATCTTGTCGGGCGTATCATGGGCGACCTTTTCGATGTCCATCCCACCTTCGGTCGATACAACAAAAGCGACGCGCGATGTCTCGCGATCGACCAGCATCGAGAGATAAAATTCCTTCTCGATGTCGCAGCCGTCCTCGATATACAGGCGGTTGACCTGCTTACCTGCGGGGCCGGTCTGCGCAGTGACAAGCGTATGGCCGAGCATTTCCCTGGCGTACGCGGCCACTTCGTCAATGGATTTGGCAAGCCGTACGCCGCCCTTCGCGTTGGCAGGCAGTTCCTTGAATTTGCCCTTGCCGCGGCCGCCCGCATGAATTTGGGACTTCACGACATATACGGGGCCCGGGAGCATCTTCGCCGCAATAACTGCTTCCTCAACCGTGAGCGCCGGCCGACCTTCGGAAACCGGTGCGCCGAAATTCTTCAGAATGGCCTTGCTCTGATATTCATGGATATTCATGCTGTCCTCTATCCTTGTATTTTGTATGCCAGTAGGTCGGAGACAAAAAAAGAGAGGCTCACCGAAGTTCACTTCGCTTAGATTCGAATGGTAGCGCTCCGACCGTCCGCGCATTTGCTTCGACCGGAGCGGCTTCATCACCCAGAATGAAAGCACGCCGCATCGGCTTGATGACGAACAATGCGAGCAACGCCGCCATGGCATTCAGGCCGACTGCGATAACGAAGACAGCCTGCCAGCCGTAGTTTGCAGCGACAATGCTCGCGAGTGGCACCAGCAGGGAGGCGGTCCCCTTGGCGGTATACAGCATGCCGTTGTTAGTTGTCGCAAACTTGGCACCAAAGGTATCGCCGCTGGTCGCGGGGAATAGGCTGTATATTTCGCCGAATACGCCGAAATACATAGCGGTCGCAAGAACGAAGACGATTGGGATGTCGCCATAAGCCGAAAGCGTCAGCAGCATGAGTGCCGCAGTCCCGAACGCGATGAACATCGTGTGCTCGCGGCCAATGGTGTCAGAGAGCCAACCAAAGAGCGGACGACCGAAGCCATCGAGAATACGATCGAGCGAAATGGCGAAGGTCAATGCTGCCATCTGAAAACCCAGAAGACTCACGGGTTCGTTTGCGATCTTGAAGTCATGTGCGATCGGCGCGATCTGGGCCGCCGTCATCAGACCGCCCGCAGCGACCATCACGAACACTAGGTACATCACCCAGAATATTGGACTGCGCAACACCTGCGGCGGGGTGAAATCGATGTTGGTCTGCGGAAGATTCAGCTGCTTCCTTTTGACCGGCAACGCGCGCGATGGCTTGCGCATGAAAAATGCCAGAATGAAAACAATTGCACCTTGCCCGATACCGAAAGTGAAAAACGCATGTTCATAACCGGTCGTAGCGACGACATTTGCGATTGGCACGATGGTGATTGCAGCTCCCGCACCGAAACCGGCCGCGGTCGCCCCTGCGGCAAGGCCACGCCGGTCTGGAAACCACTTCAATGCATTGCCGACGCAGGTGCCATACACTGAGCCGGCTCCGATTCCGGCGATGATTGCTGCGATGTAAAGCAGCACGAGCGAGTTCGCGTAGGAATTCAATACCCAGGCGAGGGCAATCATAACTCCGCCGAACATGATGACGACGCGCGGACCATATTTATCGACGAACCACGCCTCGATCGGGACAAGCCAGGTTTCGGTCACCACGAAAATCGTAAAGGCCAACTGGATTGCAGCCCGGCCCCACTGGTACTTCGCGTCGATGGGATCGACGAACAGCGTCCAGCCGTATTGAAGATTCGCGATCATGGCCATGCAGACGATGCCCATCGCGAGTTGCAGCCAACGGAAAAAAGGACCCTCAGTAGCTGTCGATGTGGATGGTTGCGCAGTGACTGGCATTGCTTCCTCCTTCGACACGCTTTTGCGGATGGCTTTCTTTTCAACCATTCTGGTATGCAGTATGCCAGAGCGCAAGTGATTATTTGGCCAGCCAGTGAAAAAGTTGCGTCTGTTGCGCTGCCCCTTTTTGTCGAAACTATTGTTGCAAAAGAAAATAACCCCCGGGATTTGGGGGCCAAAATGGAGAAAATGGCGTAAGCTACGCCAAGTTCTTTGGTGTTGGTATTCGAAACCCGAAGCGTAGATGTTCCTTAGCGGATCAATGCTGAAGACCAGAGTTCAACCACACCCCCCGATTCAATAGACGTTGTGTCGAACAGATATGCCAGATGCCAAGGTTTCAGTGCTAAATTGTTGCGTAGGCCGGAACGACTTTCCGCGGCGGATCGAGCGCGCCGGAATCGTGGATCTCCGCCACCTGATGATCGGTCAAGCCGAGCACCTGCCGCAAAATCTCGTCGGTGTGTTCGCCGAGCAGCGGCGAGCGCTTCACCTCGGTCGGGCTGTCCGACATCTTGATGGGATTGCCGACCGACAAATACTTGCCGCGCTCGGGATGATCGACCTCGACCACGGTGCCGGTGGCACGCAGCGATTGGTCTTCGGCGAGTTCCTTCATCGACAGGATCGGGCCGCAGGGGATGTCGTCCTTGTTGAGGATCTCCATCGCCTCGAACTTGGTCTTGGTCATCGTCCATTGCTCGATGCGCGAAAAGATCTCGTTGAGGCGTGACAGCCGGGCAGGGGGCTTGGCGTAATCGGGATGGGTCTTCCAGCCGGGCTCGCCGATGACGTCGCAAATCTTCTCCCAGACCGGCGCTTGCGTGATGAAGTAGATGTAGGCGTTGGGATCGGTCTCCCAGCCCTTGCACTTCAGGATGCGGCCGGGCTGGCCGCCGCCGGAATCGTTGCCTGCGCGCGGCACCGCGTCGCCAAACGTAATGCCTTCGCCGAACTGGCTGTATTCCTTGAGCGGACCATAAGCGAGGCGCTGCTGATCGCGCAGTTTTACGCGCGCGAGATTGAGCACGCCGTCCTGCATCGCGGCGGTGACCTTTTGTCCCTTGCCCGTGACGGTGCGCTGATAGAGCGCGGTGACGATGCCGAGCGCCAAATGCAGCCCGGTGCCGCTGTCGCCGATCTGCGCGCCGGTGACCAGCGGCAGGCCGTCGCGAAAGCCGGTGGTCGATGCCGCGCCGCCGGTGCATTGCGCGACGTTCTCATAGACCTTGCAGTCTTCGTAAGGCCCGGGCCCGAAACCCTTGATCGAGGCCACGATCATCTTCGGATTGATGCTTTGGATCTTCTCCCACGGAAATCCCATGCGATCGAGCACGCCGGGGCCGAAATTTTCCACCAGCACGTCGCATTGCTTGATCAGCGCGGTCAGGACTTCCTTGCCCTTCGGGTTCTTGGTGTCGAGCGTGATCGAGCGCTTGTTGTGGTTGAGCATGGTGAAATACAGGCTGTCGACATTCGGAATGTCCTGCAACTGGCCACGCGTGATGTCGCCAACGCCCGGGCGCTCGACCTTGATCACGTCGGCGCCGAACCAGGCCAGCAATTGCGTGCAGGTCGGTCCCGACTGGACGTGGGTGAAATCGAGAATACGAACGCCCTTGAGCGCCTTTGTCATCGTGTTGCTCCGTACTGTGTCTATCCTGCGCGTGCAGGGGAGTAATGGGTTGGGATTTGTCTATTTCTTTTTCAGAACGCTCTGCGGATTGAGGTTGCCGATGCGGCCGCTTTCGGAGCCGGCCGCCGGATCGATCACCGCGTTGATGAGGGTAGGCTTGCCGGAATCCATGGCTTCGTTCACGGCGCGCTTCAGCTCATCCGGTGACGTCGCGTTGACGCCGACGCCGCCGAACGCTTCCATCATCTTGTCGTAGCGCGAGCCCTTGACGAACACGGTCGGTGCCGGATCCGAGCCCACGGAATTGACGTCGGTACCGCGATAGATGCCGTCATTGTTGAAGATTACGATGCAGACCGGCAGCTTGTAGCGGCAGATGGTCTCGACCTCCATGCCGGAGAAGCCGAAGGCCGAGTCGCCTTCGACGGCGAGCACCGGCTTGCCGGTCTCGATAGCGGCGGCGATGGCGTAGCCCATGCCGATGCCCATCACGCCCCAGGTGCCGACGTCGAGCCGCTTGCGTGGCTTGTACATATCGATGACGCCGCGCGCGAGATCGAGCGTATTGGCGCCTTCGTTGACGAGAATGGCATCCGGCCGCTCCTTGATGATGGTGCGCAGCACGCCGAGTGCGCCGTGGTAGTCCATCGGCGAGTTGTTGTTCATCAGCCGGGGCGCCATCTTGGTGACGTTCTCTTCGCGCTTCTTGGCGACCGCGCTGGTCCAGTCGGATGGCGGGGCCGCCCAGTTCGCGCCCATGCCCTCAAGCAGCGCCGAGACGCACGAGCCGATGTCGCCGACCACGGGGGCGACGATCTCGACGTTCGAATCCATCTCCTTTGGTTCGATGTCGATCTGGATGAATTTCTTCGGCGTCTCGCCCCACGTCTTGCCCTTGCCGTGCGACAAGAGCCAGTTGAGACGCGCGCCGATCAGCATCACGACATCCGAGTCCTTCAGTACCGTCGAGCGGGCCGCGCCCGCACATTGCGGATGGGTATCCGACAAAAGTCCTTTGGCCATGCTCATCGGCAGGAACGCAACACCGCTCTTCTCGACGAAGGTGCGGATCGCGTCGTCGGCCTGGGCGTAGGCGGCGCCTTTGCCGAGAATGATAAGCGGACGCTTGGCGCTCTTGAGGACATCGAGCGCGCGCTTGACCGCTTCGGGAGCCGGAATCTGCGCCGGTGCCGCGTCGATCACCTTCACGAGTGATTTCTTTCCAGCCTCGGCGTCCATCACCTGGCCGAAAAGCTTGGCCGGCAGGTCGAGATAGACGCCGCCCGGACGTCCCGACACGGCCGCGCGGATCGCGCGCGCAAGGCCGATACCAATGTCGGCGGCATGCAGCACGCGGAACGCCGCCTTGCAAAGCGGTTTGGCGATCGCGAGCTGGTCCATCTCCTCATAGTCGCCCTGCTGCAGGTCGACGATCTCGCGCTCGGACGAGCCCGAGATCAGGATCATTGGAAAGCAGTTGGTCGTGGCATGAGCGAGCGCGGTGAGGCCATTGAGAAAGCCCGGAGCCGAGACCGTGAGGCAAACGCCAGGCTTCTTAGTCAGGAAGCCGGCGATCGACGCTGCATTGCCGGCATTCTGTTCGTGACGAAACGAGATGACGCGGATGCCCGCAGCCTGCGCCATGCGGCCGAAATCCGTAATCGGAATGCCGGGCACACCGTAGATCGTGGTGAGGCCGTTGAGCTTCAGCGCATCGATAATCAGGTTAAAGCCGTCGGTCAGCTCGCGCTCGGCCTTATTTGCATCAATGCTTTTCGCTGCTGTTACGGACATTCCACTTTCTCCCTGGTCGTTTCCTGGCGTGGACGAGTTGATCGTCTTCTGGTGTGAAGTTGTGCTGTTTACGTAAACAGCTCCTGGCCATGCGCTTCGACGTAAGCGCGGACCTGAGGCAAAGGCCGTGAACCGTCGACAAACTGGAGAGCCGATCACCTGATCACCACCTAATGTGGCATGCCAGATACCAAACAGTCAAGCTGGTTTCGCTGCTCTACCGGTATTTGTGGGATTAATCTCTTGACAAAATAGGCTATTGGTATACCAAATGCCAGTTGTTAAATGGCAGAGCGCCGCAAAGTCTGACGTCGGCATTGCAAGAGTTTGGAGTGTTACGCGAAAAAGCCCCAACCGAGCCTCGCGTGCACCGGCAATTAAAAATGGACGTGCAGGAGGAAGAACTGGTGCAGCACGCAGCTCGCAAGATCGATCTGGCCGGCGAAGTCGAGGAGGCCGCCGAGTATCGCTACCAGAACGGCATTCCGGCCTACGCCTGCTCGACCGAGCTGCCTATCCGACAGTGTCGCTCCGGACAGCCGGAAGCAGCACTTACTAATGGAATTGCCAAGCAAAGCGGAATTCTGAACTAGAAGCAGCGAACACGTCATCACATCCTACGGACGAATGCAGGTCGCGATGAAGAGAAACGTGATCCGGCGCAGGCTCATTGAGCCGAAATCCAACGTGAACAACGACCTCGATCCAAGGGATGGCGGCGTACAGTCCGTCGACCGTGCTCTCCTGATTATCGAAACGCTTGCCGAAGACGATGAGGGATACCGGCTGACCGACCTCGCGGTGCGCACAGGTTTGTCGCCTTCGACGGTTCACAGATTGCTGACTACGCTGGAGAAGCGGCGTTTCGTCCAGTTCGACCGCGACGAATCCACGTGGCATATCGGGGCGCAAAGCTTCGCTGTCGGTTCGACATTCGTTCGGCGCCGCAATTTTGTGACACAAGCCTTGCCTTATCTCCGCAAGCTCCGGGATCAGACGCGAGAGACTGCAAACCTCGCCGTTGTCGATGACGGCACAATGGTTGTTCTAACCCGGGTCGAAAGCCGGGAAATCATGCGGTCTGTCACTAAGGTCGGGGGTCGGGTTCCGATGGTTGCGTCTGGGCTCGGCAAAGCTCTGCTATCGACCTATTCCGAGGAGGATGTCTTCGCGATCATCCAGCGTGAGGGCATGCCCAGGCTGACTTCGAAATCGATCGTGCGGGCCGGAGAATTGTGCAAATCGCTTCACGACATCCGGCAGCAAGGTTACTCAGTTGATGATGAAGAAGCTCTGATCGGCCTGCGGTGTGTCTCCGCAGTGGTCTACGACGATTGCAGCGAACCTCTGGCTGCCATCTCGGTTTCGGGCAAGGCCTCCCGCGTTCCGAACGACCGCTTGCCTGTCCTTGGGAAGCTTGTACGGGAAGTCGCAGCCGAATTAACCAAGGCGCTCGGCGGCACGATGCCGGACGCAAAATCGTTCTGAGTAAAACTTCCTGAGATCGCGGTCGCCTCACCGTACGAGCCGCATATCGCGTACGCCCGCTCGACAATTCGTGCTCGAAATCTTTCATCTCAAACTCGGCCTAATCGTCTGATATCGTGAATATTTCGTGATCCGTTCCGTATGGCGGGAAACAAATTCAATCTCATTGAGATAGCTCATCCTTCCCGTGATGATCACACCCGAACCAAAATAAATGAGTGGGGTGTGAAATGGCGAAGATGCGAGCAATCGATGCTGCCGTGCGTATTCTGGAAAAAGAAGGCGTTGTTTGCGCGTTCGGTGTTCCGGGCGCCGCGATCAATCCGCTGTATTCTGCTCTGAAGAAGCGCGGTTCGATCAATCACATTTTGGCGCGTCACGTTGAGGGCGCGTCGCATATGGCTGAAGGCTATACCCGGGCCAAAGCAGGCAACATCGGCGTCTGCATCGGCACGTCCGGCCCGGCCGGCACTGACATGATCACGGGTCTCTATTCGGCGATAGCAGATTCGATTCCGATCCTCTGCGTCACCGGCCAGGCGCCTCGATCACGCCTGTACAAGGAGGATTTTCAGGCCGTCGATATTGAGTCGATCGCTAAGCCGGTGACGAAGTGGGCGGTTACCGTGCGCGAACCAGCGCTCGTGCCTCGCGTATTCAGCCAGGCGTTTCACATTATGCGTTCGGGGCGTCCCGGCCCGGTGCTTATCGATCTGCCGCTCGACGTGCAACTTGCGGAAATCGAGTTCGACGATGAAACCTATGAGCCATTGCCGGTCTACAAGCCTGCCGCAACGCGCAAACAGATCGAGAAGGCGCTCGATATGCTCAACGCCGCAGAGCGTCCGCTGATCGTGGCGGGCGGCGGTGTCATCAATGCGGATGCATCCGAGCTTCTCGTGGCGTTTGCCGAGATCGTCAATGTGCCGGTAGTGCCGACGCTGATGGGCTGGGGAGCCATTCCCGATGACCACGTTCTCATGGCGGGGATGGTCGGATTGCAGACCAGCCATCGATACGGCAATGCGACCATGCTGGAATCCGACTTCGTACTTGGTATCGGCAACCGCTGGGCCAACAGGCACACCGGGTCGATCGAGACCTATACCAAAGGCCGCACCTTTGTGCATGTCGATATCGAGCCGACCCAGATCGGACGCGTCTTCAATCCCGATCTCGGCATCGCGTCCGATGCCAAGGCCGCGCTCAAATTGTTCGTCACGGTTGCGAAGGAATGGTGGAAATCCGGCAAGCTGAAGGAGCGTCAGGCCTGGCCCGCGGCGTGTCAGGATCGCAAGCGCTCGATGCTGCGCAAGAGTCACTTCGACAACGTGCCGATCAAGCCGCAGCGCGTTTATGAAGAGATGAGCAAGGCGTTCGGGCGCGACACTTGTTATGTCAGCGTGATCGGGTTGTCGCAGATCGCGGGCGCGCAATTCCTCGGCGTTTACCGTCCGCGCAACTGGATCAATGCCGGACAGGCCGGCCCTCTGGGCTGGACGCTTCCCGCGGCGCTTGGCGTGCGCGCGGCCGATCCTGACCGCGAGATCGTCGCGCTCTCGGGAGACTACGATTTTCAGTTCCTGATCGAAGAGCTTGCGGTCGGAGCTCAATTCAAGCTGCCCTATATCCATGTCGTCGTGAACAACTCCTACCTCGGATTGATCCGCCAGGCGCAGCGCGGGTTCGACATGGATTACCATGTGCAGCTGTCGTTCGAGAACATCAACGCGCCCGAACTCGGAGTCTACGGCGTCGATCACGTTGCAGTCGCCGAAGGCCTCGGCTGCAAGGCGATCCGCGTCACCGATCCGAAGGATGCCCAGACGGCTTTCGCGACGGCGCGCGAGTTGATGGCGCAATATAGCGTGCCGGTGGTGGTCGAGTTCATTCTGGAACGAGTCACCAACATCGCGATGGGTACCGAAATCGACAACATCGTCGAATTCGAGGAAATCCTCGATTTGCCGCTCGACGACACGCCGATAAGCCCGGATGCGCTGTCGCGAGGCAAACTCCTACCGGCCTAAGGGGCGGATCAATCCGAATTGATGAACACCGTTATCCGGACAACGCGAGGACATCCGATCGTGCCGAAATTTGCTGCCAATTTGACCATGCTCTTCAACGAACTGCCGTTCCTCGAGCGGTTCGCCGCGGCCAAGGCCGCCGGCTTCAGCGGCGTGGAATATTTGTTCCCGTACGATTTCGAAAAAGCTGTACTGCGCGAGCAATTGCAGCAGCATGGACTTACGCAAGTCCTGCACAATCTCCCGGCGGGCGATTGGAGCGCCGGCGAGCGGGGCATCGCCATTTTCCGCGATCGGGTCGACGAATTTCGCGAGGGCGTGCTACGCGCCATCGATTACGCAAGGGCGCTCGATTGCCGCCAAGTAAATTGTCTCGTCGGAGTCGCGCCGGCCGATGCGGACGAGTTTGAGTTGAATGAGGTGCTTGTGACGAATCTGCGCTTTGCCGCGGATGCGCTGGCGCGGGAAAAGATTCGCCTGCTGATCGAGCCGATCAACACCATCGACGTTCCCGGCTTTTTCCTGCACAGAACCCAGCAGGCCGTGCAACTCGTCGCCGATGTCCGATCGGATAATCTCTTCATTCAGTACGACATTTACCACATGCAGGTGATGGAGGGCGACATAGCACGAACGTTGCAAAAGTATCTCGCGCGTATCGCACACGTCCAGCTTGCCGACAATCCCGGCCGCAACGAACCCGGCACCGGCGAGATCAACTATCCCTTCCTGTTTCGATATCTCGACCGGATCGGCTATCGCGGCTGGATCGGTTGCGAATACAAGCCGAGGACTTCCACCGTTGAAGGCCTCGGATGGCACGCGATGCAAACAATGGAAACATAATCGAGCGCGGATAAGGAAGATCAAAATGATTGATGTTGGCTTCATCGGGCTCGGAACTATGGGGCGTCCGATGGCGGGGTACCTTCAGGCTGCGAGGCATCGGCTGTTCCTTCACGACGTCGCACCCATTGCGCCAGAGCTCGTCGCGGCAGGCTGCGTCGTCTGTAAATCGGGCAAGGAGGTAGCGGAAGAATCCGACGTCGTCATCGTCATGGTGCCGGATACGCCGCATGTGGAAGCGGTTTTGTTCGGCTCGAGCGGCGTTGCCGAAGGACTCTCAAAGGGCAAGATCGTCGTCGACATGAGCTCGATCTCGCCGCTCGCCACGAAAGAGTTTGCGAAGAAGATCAACGCGCGCGGCGCCGATTATCTCGATGCTCCCGTTTCTGGGGGTGAGATCGGTGCGAAGGCAGCGTCTCTGACGATCATGGTCGGTGGCCCGGAGAAGGCATTTAATACCATGAAGCCGCTATTCGAGAAGATGGGCAAGAACGTAACGCTCGTCGGTGGCAATGGCGACGGCCAGACCACCAAGGTCGCCAACCAGATTATCGTCGCGCTAACGATTGAGGCGGTGGGAGAAGCTCTGTTGTTTGCATCGAAGGCCGGGGCTGATCCGGCCCTCGTGCGGCAGGCCCTGATGGGAGGCTTCGCTTCTTCGCGAATTCTCGAGGTGCACGGCGAACGGATGGTGAAGCGCAATTTTGAACCTGGTTTCCGTATCGAGTTACATCAGAAGGATCTCAACCTGGCGTTGGAAGGTGCACGGGCGCTGGGGCTATCTTTACCGAATACAGCAACCGCACAGCAGCTCTTTAGCTCCTGCGCAGCGCACGGCGGCAAGACCTGGGATCATTCCGCGATGGTAAGGACGCTGGAAATGATGGCAAGCCACGAAATCGGAACGACCTGAGGCCGACGGGAAGCAAATCATGAGTATCGATTATCGCGGTCTGTTGCTCGACATGTTTCAGGCGGCGGTAAACGCGGCGGCGCCCGCCCTGTGCGTGCCGGCGCATCTGCCGCCGCGGCCGAGGGGCCGGACAATCGTCGTCGGCGCCGGCAAGGCGGCGGCCTCGATGGCGGCCGCCGTGGAAGCTCATTGGAACGGACCGCTCGAGGGGCTGGTGGTGACGCGCTATGGACACGGCATACTGTGCAAGCACATCGAGGTGGTCGAGGCGTCGCACCCCGTTCCTGATGAGGCGGGATCGAAGGCGGCTCGCAGGATTCTCGACAAGGTCTCAGGGCTGACGGCGGACGATCTCGTTCTGGTCCTGATTTCGGGCGGCGGCTCCGCGCTGCTCGCCTCGCCTGCAGATGGCATAGCGCTCGCCGACAAACAAACCATCAGCCGCGCTTTGTTGAAATGCGGCGCGCATATCGCAGAAATGAACACGGTGCGAAAACACCTGTCCGCGATCAAAGGCGGTCGTCTTGCGGTCGCCGCTCCGCCGGCACAAGTGGTTACGCTCGCGATCTCCGATGTACCAGGCGACGATCTCTCCAATATTGCGTCCGGTCCCACTGTGCCGGACGTAACCACGCGTGCCGACGCGCTGGCCGTACTCAAAAAATATGGCATTGAGATTTCGGCCGCGGTTGCCAGGCACTTGAGTGATGAAGCCTCGGAGACGCCGAAGCCGGGCGATCCGCGCTTTGCAAATGTCACAAACAGCCTCGTGGCAAGACCTCAGAAATCCCTGGAGGCAGCAGCCAAAGTCGCGCGAGACGCCGGATTACCTTCCGTGATCCTTGGCAATGCGATCGAGGGCGAAGCTCGCGACGTCGGCATCGTCCATGCCGGCATTGCGCGGCAATGCGGAGATTGGGGACAGCCCCTCGAAATCCCTTGTGTGCTCATCTCCGGCGGTGAGACCACCGTAACCGTGCGGGGCAACGGCAGGGGAGGCCGTAATGCGGAGTTTATCCTAAGTCTTGGGATCGCTGCCGACGCCAGGAACGGCATCTGGGCGCTCGCCGCAGATACGGATGGCATTGATGGAAGCGAAAATAACGCAGGAGCGATCCTTACGCCGGACACGCTGCGCCAAGCGAAGTGCGCCGGCATCGACGTCAAGGCGCGGCTCGCAGACAACGACGCCTACAGCGTATTCGCAGTATTGAACGATCTCGTCGTGACTGGCCCGACGTTCACCAACGTCAACGATTTCAGAGCCATGTTGGTTACAAAAAGGAATTGACTTTGCGCCGCTCACGGAACGCGAAAATCATCGCGACGCTTGGACCTTCCAGTTCGTCGCCGGCGATGATCAGATCCCTGTTCGATGCCGGCGTCGATATGTTCCGGCTAAATTTCAGCCATGGAACCCACGACGATCACAAGAAGCGCTTTCAGATGATCAGGGATGTCGAACGGGATGTTGGCCGTCCCATCGGAATCATGATGGATCTGCAAGGTCCCAAACTGCGGATAGGTACTTTTTCTGACGGCCCCATTGAACTGCGCTCCGGAGACCGGTTCAGGCTGGATCTGGAGACCGTACCTGGAGACCGGAAGCGCGTGTTGTTGCCGCATCCGGAGATTTTCGCGGCCTTGATACCTGGCACCGATCTATTGCTCGACGACGGCAAGCTTCGACTTGAGGTCCTCGAATGCGGCTCCGGCTACGCCGAGACGCGCGCGATAGTCGGCGGCACGTTGTCGGAGCGCAAGGGCGTCAATGTTCCCGGTGTCATTCTGCCGCTGTCGCCCTTCACCGAAAAGGACCGTCGCGATCTCATTTTCGGGCTTCAACTTGGGACCGACTGGGTCGCGCTTTCGTTTGTACAAAAGGCGGAAGACATCACCGAGGCACGGGTCTTGATCGGTTCGCGCGCCTTGATCATGGCGAAGCTGGAGAAGCCTGCGGCCATCGACAATCTCGATGCGATCGTAGCACTAGCAGATGGCATCATGGTTGCGCGCGGTGACCTCGGTGTTGAACTGCCGCCGGCACAGGTTCCTACTATCCAACGTCGGATCGTGCGGGCATGCCGTCGCGAAGGGAAACCCGTGGTCGTGGCAACGCAAATGCTTGAATCGATGACGACATCGCCAGTGGCAACCCGAGCCGAAGCCTCCGACGTTGCGACGGCAGTCTATGAAGGCAGCGATGCAGTGATGCTGTCCGCCGAATCCGCCAGTGGATGTTTCCCGCGCGAAGCGGTCAGCATGATGGATTCGATCATTTGTGGCGTCGAGGGCGACATCGACTTCCAAACACCTGCCAATGAGAGGCACGGGGAGTCCGGCGCTTCGCATGCCGATGCGATCTGTTCCGCGTTACGGTTAGTTGCGCGGTCGGTCTTGGCGACAGCGACCATTGCTTACACGAGATCAGGCTTCACCAGCATGCGGGCAGCTCGCGAGCGACCCGCCGCCCCGATCCTCAGTCTAACGCCACTGATCGCGACTGCGCGCCAGCTGACTCCGGTGTGGGGAATTCATTCTGTCGTGGTCGAAAACGAAATCACCGACGAGGTGTCGATGACGAAGCTCGCCTGCGATGCTGCCCTCGCGGGAGATTTCGGAAAGCCCGGCGATAACATAGTGATCGTCGCCGGCATCCCGTTCGGCGCATCGGGGACCACCAATTTGCTGCGTATTGCGGGCCTTCCGGAGGCCTCGCTCTGATGGCCAAATTGAAGGTTGGGTATCTAAAACGGGTTTTGTTAGCAAGGACTCGTGAAGGACTCGTAAGCGCTGAGCCCAAGGCAAGGTGGACGATCGTCTTAACAGGCAGTTTACGATCGGGGATCGCTTGGCTTTTTTGACTCATGGTTCGTTTGACTTATGCAGAGGTCAACTTCATCGCTCACTCCTCTCGATCGGGTCCGTGGTCACGCAAGATGCCACGAGCCTGCACGTTGCGGGCTTGAACGGTGCTGGGTGCGCTTTGGTTCCACCGCGGCGCGGTCTGTTATTCAAGGTTTCCACACGCAGCCTGGCGCCAGGGAATATTTTGCAGAGAGCCGCGCGCCGTCGAGGGAAGGAGTTTCTCCATGATGGAACACCCTCCCAGGGTTGGTAATCGATTGTTAGCTGCACTGCCGCGAGAAGATTTCGGTTTGCTCGCTCCTTACCTCCCGAACGTATCGCTTGAACAAGACGCAGTGCTGCTGCGATCGGGAGATCGAATTGAACAGGTCTATTTTCCCCACAGCGGGACGATCTCGTTCATGCTCGACATGCCGAATGGACAAACAGTAGCGACCGCGGCCATCGGGCATGAGGGAGCCGTCGGCATGCTATCAGTGCTGGAACCCTCCCGCTCTCCCGTTACGGCGGTCGTACGCGTGGCCGGGATCGCCTCGCGGATTTCCGCATCGCGATTTCATGCAGCCTTTAGCCAGAGTGGCGCCATCAGACATGCGGTCCAGACCCACGCGAGGGCGCTGCTAATGCAGTTCCAGCATGTGGCCGCATGCAATGCACTGCACTCCGTCGAAGCCCGCATGGCCCGGTGGTTGCTCCACATCCACGATCGAATTGATGGTGACGTCTTACCGCTGACGCAAGAGGCGCTTTCGCAGTTGCTTGGAGTACGACGAACGACTGTGACGCATGTTGTGCGCAAGCTCCGGATGTCGCGCGCTATCCGATCTGATCGGCGGGGCCTGGTCGAGATTGACAGACCGCGGCTCGAAGAAGCGACATGCGAATGCTACGAGGTTATGCGCCGCAGATTCGATCAGATATTTCCGCCAGAAACAAATGAATCCTCGCACTCAGACTGCGCCAATGCGCAAAACTACCGGCTGTGTGTACCGAAAACCTAGACCCGGGCGTAGTGATGATGAAGCCCGCCGAGTATCGCGTGCGAACTGATGATTCCAGTGCGCTGAACCGGGCGAGAGACCGGCGCATCTTTATTCAGTGACCGATGTGTTCTGATGTCGTTGTAGTAACAAGCATAGGATCGCAAGGTCCGGCGCAGATGCGCCTCACCAAAAACGATGATATGATCCAGGCACTCGCGGCGGATCGACCCGATCAGCCGTTCGGCAAAGCCATTCTGCCACGGCGAGGCTGGTGCGGTAGGTTTGTCCCGGATGCCCATGGCGCGCAATCGGCGTGTGACGACGGCACCATAGATGCGATCCCGATCGCGGATGAGGTATTTTGGGGCATCATCCCAAGGAAACGCCTCGGTCATTTGACGCGCAATCCAATCCGATGTCGGGTTTGTAGTGACATTAATCCAGGCGAGGTCTCTGCGGTCGAGGCGGACGATCACGAAGGCGTAGAGCAGGCTAAAGCCAATGGTCGGAACAACGAACAAATCCATCGCGGCAATGTCCGGCGCGTGGTTACACAGGAACGTTCGCCATTCCTGGCTTGGCGATCCACGGCGCTTGACCATGTACTTGGCGACGCTGGATTGGGCCACCTCAAACCCGAGCTTGAGGAGTTCTCCGTGAATGCGTGGCGCGCCCCAAAGCGGATTTTCGATGCTCATCCGCCGGATCAGCGCGCGCAGATCCGCCTCGATCTGCGGCCGCCCTCCCAATGATCGTGACTTCCAGCGCCAGTAGCTGCGAAAACCAGCCCGATGCCAACGCACAAGGGTCTCGGGACGGATAATCGTGAGGACCTTTAGGATTGATGGAAGCCAGCGATATAGCTGGACGAGGAACCAGCGATCACTGTTTGCGAGTTGGACGCGGCCACGCAACTTGCGCCGCAAAACAATCAACTGATGTCGGAGCGCCGCATTCTCAGCCGCAAGCCGGATCTTCGACTTGAATGGCGAGGCCAAAATCCCCAGGACGAAACACAGTAGCCCGATCATTCCCCTAGCTTAGGTGATTCCGTCACGTCATCGGTTTTCGGTACACACAATGGGTTACGTCGAACAAACCGGCCAGGCACTCGCCGTCACCCGGGTTCGTCGCAGCGCGGTCTGGGACACGGTTCAATTTGCCGCAAACGGCATCATTTTCGTGCTGCTCGGCGAACAACTTCCGCAGATCGTCACCGGCGCGGCGCAGGTGGTTCGCGAGACCGGGCACCATGAGCCGGTCTGGCTGTTGATTTATGTCGTCGCTATCAATTGCGCCCTTGCGGCATTGCGATTCCTATGGGTCTGGACCTCGCTCCGACCCCCGGCAAGTCATGGTCTAAGTCCATGACTTAGACCATGACTAAGGGCATGCTTATGCTGCCGCGCCGATAGTGCACCTTGCGCGCCGGCGGTTGTGGCTTGGCCTTGAACTTCGCTCGCCAATTGCCGAACGCGTTGCGGTAGGTCGGTCGTCCTCCGGGATTCACTTTTGTCGTGACTTTGCGGACGACCGAACGGATCGCGCATCCAAAGCATCAGGGGTTCCTCCTTTGGTGCGAATGAAATGCAGCAGCGCATTGACCCGCGGCATTCGCAATCGGTCGATAGGCACCATCGTCTTGATCCAGAGATCTGGCACAGGAAAATCCGGCAGCGGCACCACTACAGAACCTCTGCGGATCTCCGGGAGCGCTACGTAGTTGCTCAAAAGCGCGATGCCGAGATCCGTCTTGGCGGCCTCAAGCAGCACGCTCATGTCATTGGCGGACATTCGAGGATGAACGGTGACCGTCATCACGCCGTTGCCGCTCAGGAATGGCCAACTCGGGCCCGTGGGTTGGTAGACCAAGCAGCGGTGCTCCTCGAGCTGGCGCGGGTGGTCGAGCCGGGGATACGATGACAAATATTGTCTACTCGCGAAAAGACTTCGACGCTGCGGCCATAGAAATTCGTCGGCCACATTGTCAAAACTCGCCGGAAACGCCATGACGGCGATGTCGATCCCTTCTGCGGCGGGATTCATCGGCCCGTCGAGCAGCAAGACTTCCATATCGATGTCAGGGTGAAGCTCGGCGAATTCTCGAACGAGTGCGTTGAGGCGGAGAAATCCGAGCGTTGTAGGGACCTTTATCCTGATCGGGCCGGTCAATCGCCGTACTCCCTTGCGCAATTCGCTCAAGGCCTGATCGTGCGCGGCGATTGCGGCGATGATCCGCTCCAGATGGTGCTCTCCGTCGGCGCTCAAGACAACCTTGCGGGTAGAGCGGTGAAACAGCGTCGTGCCCACGATCCGCTCGAGCTGCGTGACGCGCTTGGTGATGACCGAGGGCACGAGATCGAGCTTCTGCGCAGCAGCGCTGAAGCTTCCCGCTTTCGCGACGGCAACGAAGGCGCGCATCGAGGCGATCGTATCCATTCTTCACGATTCACGAAAACTGAACCGTCGACAAGCGCCTTTTTCCGTTCAATTGGCGCGACTAGCTTCCCAGCAATGCCGCGGCACTGGATTTCGGTTCTGCGGCTATTCATCGCCACTAGCGAATTCAGGAGAATCTAGCGTGGCCAACTCTACAACCATTCCTCGCGAATCCATGTCCGCTGATTCAACGGCTGCGGGGTCGAGATCGGTCGCTGTACATCGCATAACTTCGTCGACTAAACCCGTAAAGCGTCGGATTACTGTTTCGATCATGCCGAGTCCACGAATTTTGCGGACTGAAGCACAAGCTGCTGCGGCGCTTCCAGCCGATCTTAGCGGCCTGGAAGACTCTAGCGCAGCCCCGCAGACCGTGCAGACCGCGTTACCCGTATGCGATACCGATGGCAAACTGAGCAGCGTCGAGTTGGGGATCATTCCATTTCTTAGAACTCATTTAGTTTTCCCCTGCCAGCCCTCGGAATGTTTGCCGATCCACTCGGCGGCCTGTTGTTCGGTGGCGAAACCCTTGACTACTTCCGTCTCACCATCGGGCCAAAGAACATCGACCACCCAGCCAAATCCGGGATTACCTTTTCGCGCCACGAAAGCGGGTCGGTATTCGGACATCTCGCGAATATGCGCCTACGGCGCGCCGGTTCAAGCCGGTCGTCTGACAACAATCAAACCGACCGACCGCAACCTGGGTCGACGGCAATACTGCACCTGCGAAAGCCGCTCGTGAGGGCTTGGCTATTGCACGTCCGGTGGTATTCGCGGCGTCAGCTGGCCGCTTCTGGATCTCGCAAGAGCGCCAGGGGGTGATCTCACGGTTTAAATTTATCGATTTCCGCCGCGATATCGTCCTCAGTAGCCTTTTCAGCGGTGATCAGTTCCTGCAAAAGGCCGCGCCGAAAATCACGCTCCGCTGTTTCCATCAGCCCGGCCACCAAATCTTCTGGCACTCGGTTGAGAGCAGCGTCTTGATAGATTTCGGAGTTGACCGAATAAGTGAAGCCATTTGCCGGGATGCCGTCGATAAAAATGCGAACCATCCAGCCGGTTAACGTCGGTATCGCGCGAATTTCGTAAACCCTGCCGCCGTGTTCGAAGGTCGTTGTCTTAGTCATCGCACTCTCCTCCAGACTGCCATGGCCAGCACCCGCGCAAACGCACGAAGCTCCCCAGCGGGGAATCAGCAAATCAGCAGACCACGCCTAACCTTCAGGGAACAGCTTGTCGGTCGCTTTGTCCAAACGCTTCTCCTTGCCGCGCGCATCCGACAAATGACCAACTAGGTCGCCATTCAACTTGTAAATGTTCGAACCCTTAAGATCGTAAAGCTTTTGACCTTTGAGGCCGAAGACTGCGTCGCCCGTGACCACGCCGACATGGACGCCTTTGCTGCTGAATATATTGCCGTTCACGACCGACCTCCTATCGAGGTGCCCCACGGCAAAGGCTGCGCTTGTTGGGCTGCGATAGCGAGACAAATCGCGCGCTCCGGCTATTTCCCCTTCGCCTTCTCCCACGGCTTCCCGGTGACAAGGCTTGCCCGATATTCCGGATCGGTCGCGTATCGCTCGGCCTTTTCCTTGCCGGGAAAATGTCTCACCGGAATGGCGTTCCACTTCACGGTCCACCATCCTTCAGGCGGCCCAAGTGGCCCAGGTTCTATCGGCACCACCTCATAAGCTTCGTTGGGATCGTCGTCGGTCACTTCCGTCGAAGCTCCACCTCTCGCGCCAACCGCTCGGCCCTCAACCGCTCGCGATTGTCGTTGAATGCCGTTTGCGCGGCGGTCTGATCAGCCATGGCCTCCCGAGCGTCGGCCTTTTTCGCCGCGTTACGAATTTCATCGCGCGTTTCGCGCTCGGCTGCAGTGAGGCGAGACATCATTTCTTCACTTTCAGTCCGAGCTCGACGAGCGCCGGATCAAATCAGTCTGCGATGCCTCGCAATCTTTCTCAATGGAAGCCTCAGTGTGTTTGCCCGGCGGCGTACCGCAAAAGTGGTCCGGTTTAGAGCCTTGGCAATAGTGTCGACGCTGTTCGCACTCAGGACGAGCGCTCGGAGCTCTTTGTCCTGCTCCGGGGTCCAAGGCGCTCGTGGCGTCCCGGTCATTTCCGCTTCGCCACATCAGACCAATTTCGGGTGAGGTTTCCGACCAACAGTCTCCCCATCACATCCTCCACTTCTTTGCTAAGCGCGATGTATTGCTCGCGG
Organism: Bradyrhizobium lablabi; assembly: GCF_900141755.1. NCBI lineage: Bacteria > Pseudomonadati > Pseudomonadota > Alphaproteobacteria > Hyphomicrobiales > Nitrobacteraceae > Bradyrhizobium > Bradyrhizobium lablabi. The sequence goes on from NZ_LT670844.1 coordinate 6,897,923, forward strand.
AGACTTTTCAATCTCTTCCGGTCTTCGTCTGTAGCGCTTCCATCTTGGATGGACTGGTATATCTCCGCCATCTGCTCGCTGACGTTTTGTTTCGCGTTCAAAAACCTATCGATCGCGAATTGAGCCGCATCAAGCTGGGGATCGTCCCATTTCTTCGAAGTCATCTGATACTCCGCTTCGCCCTCAGCCCACGCTTGACAAGACTGCCCGCGCTCGCTCGTTTCAGTGCTTCGTCCGCGACACGTCCCGACGGTGACGGGCGCTCGGCGCTATTCGCTTGGCATACCCTTCATGCCAATGTCGGCTAATATCTTCGCAATTTTCTCCGTAGGTTTTAGGCTTTCCAGTCTGGACGTTTAACCAGCTCGAATGTGGGAACATGGGTGGTTCCCAACCAAGACTCTAGCGTAGCCCCGCAGACTTTACAGGGTGCGTGACCGGTGTGCGGTACCAAGAACTTTGTTTCAGTGCGTTTGTACTCAGCACCGCAATCGCATTGGACGATTGTCGTCATTCTCAGAATATGCGCCTATGGCGCGCCGGTTCAAGCCGGAATCAGCTGCCCTCGAAAGTGGATTGACCCGGCGAGTGGCACAAAACCGGGGCGGCGGGGTTTGCATCGTATGCCCTCGTTGCAGGAGCCCCACACCGCGGCCAGCGTAAATAAGCTCCCGATCGCGGACTTTGAGAATATGTCGCTGGTCTATTCGACCGTGACGATGCGTGAGGAAGCGGGCCCTGAAATGCCGGTTCTGCCGGACGCCGCGGTACTGGCCCCGATGATCAAAGCTGACGAAACTGCGCTTCCGCAGAGCTGCCCGTGAGGCTTGGTGCCAATGTGATCGTTTTCGCACTGCGCTGCAATCCAATGCGGTGACTAAGTCGATACAAACGCTGCACGCAAAAAGCAGACAAGACGCTGTTAAAGCCGTCGAGCAACGGATCGACGACGCGCTTGCGCCGAAAAAGCGGCGGCTTGTGAAGCCGCGTTGACGAAGCGACTAATCAAATGCAACGCCGATCCGGCGTGCCTTCCGCCAAACGACGTGACAGTGGTGATTGCTGTGCTCGACGTTGATCACAAGATCGAATGAACTAGGAATGCCGATTTGGCTTTCGACCTCAAGATTCGCACCGCCAACCGACATATTGCGGACCAAGCAGTCGATCCCGGAGCCGTCGAACGAGATTGTCCCGGCCCTTATGGCATTCTGGCGTTGGGTGTCGCGATCGTGGTCCATCAGAACCCCCTTATGCCAAAGCGTTCAAACTTTCCCTAAGTAGGCCACTCGCATTTTATGCTCGTGGCAACGATCACGGTTATCCAATTAGATGTTCGAGAGCCTTCCACAAGACCACGCTAGTAGCACTCTCGTTGGGAAAGTCTCATTGAGCCACTTCATGGAAGCATTTGTGCGCTTCTCTCAACCCAATAGATACGACCGGTTTCAGGCTCATAAAAGTATTGCGTTGCAACAATGCCGTTAAGAGAGACGCATACCATGCCATGGAAAACCCCGGAAGATTACGACCGCACGAACGTCCGTTACATCCGGCGGCGGCGTAATCGGCTTGTCTATCGGAGAACAGCCAAGGCGGCCGCACTGCTAGTCATCGCGGCGCTAATCGTGTTCGCCTGTGCGCGAAGCGGATAGGATGGTTTTACAAGGTCAGTTAGCTAGCGAGAGATCGCGCAAAAATGTGTGGCCTCATGGCCCGTTGGCGACGCAATAAAGACATCCCGCAATGTCCGTTCTTTGGTCGCTATCAGGGGGAAAGCGGACCTAGCGCGAACATCCTCAAACTATCGCGAATGACCCAGGTTGTGTAAAAACGCGTCGTCGGATTTGATTTTCGCGATATGATTCCTGCGCGATTTGCGGGGGATCGGATGAGACGCTTCGTAGAGGGCACTGATCGCGGGCAGAGCACGCTATTTCCTGAATGCCTGGGAGACTGGATCAGCGAGGACAATCCGGTTCGGGTGATCGATGTTTTTGTGGATGAACTCGATCTTGCCGAGCTTGGGTTCAACGGTGTCGAGCCCGAGGTGACCGGCCGCCCCTCTTATCATCCATCGGTCCTGCTGAAGCTCTACATTTACGGCTATCTCAATCGGATCCAGTCGAGTCGCCGGCTTGAGCGCGAGGCTGGGCGCAACGTCGAGGTGATGTGGCTGACGGGACGTTTGGCTCCAGATCACAAGACGATTGCCGATTTCCGGAAGGACAATGGCACCGCCATCCGCAAAGTGTGCGCACGCTTCGTTGCGCTGTGCTGCATGATGGGCTTGCTTACGCAAGCTAGTGTCGCCATTGACGGCAGCAAGTTCAAGGCGGTCAACAATCGCGACAAGAACTTCACGCGCGCCAAGATGGACCGGCGCATGGCGCAGATTGAGGAGAGTGTCGCGCGCTATTTGCAGCAGCTCGACACCGCCGACCGGCAGGAGCCGTCCGAGGCACTTAAAACCAAGACGAGCCACCTGAAAGAGAAGATCGCGAAGCTGAAGGAGCAGATGCAGCGTCTCGAGGTTCTCAGGGTGCAAATGCTCGCCACTCCGGATCAGCAGATATCGCTGACGGATCCCGATTCCCGCTCGATGGCGACGAGCGGGCGCGGCTCCGGTGTTGTCGGCTACAATGTTCAGGTCGCCGTCGACACCGCAAATCATCTGATTATCACGCATGAGGTGACCAACGTCGGGACTGATCGATCGCAGCTCTCGGCCGTGGCCAAGCAGGCCAAGGCGACGCTGGAAGTGGAGAACCTCGATGCAGTCGCCGACCGCGGCTACTTCAGCAGCGAGCAGATCCTGGCCTGCGAGAAAGCAGGCATTACGGTCACGCTGCCAAAGCCAATGACGTCGCACTCAAAGGCGGAAGGACGCTTCGGCAAGCAAGACTTCCGCTACCTCGTGGCGGAGGACGTTTACGTATGTCCTGCCGGTGAAAGGCTCACCTACTCCTTCACAACCAAGGAAAATGGATTGGTCCTGTACCGCTACTCGACCAATGCTTGCCAGAGCTGCGCCATCAAGAACAGCTGCACCACAGGCAAGGAGCGCCGGATCACCCGTTGGGAGCATGAGCATATTCTTGACGCAGTACAGCGCCGGCTCGACGAACATCCGGAGAAGATGCGCCAGCGGCGCGAGACGGTCGAGCATCCCTTCGGCACAATCAAGGCCCGGATGGGCGCAACCCACTTCCTGATGAAGACGCTGGCACGGGTTGCCGCCGAGATGGCGTTGCACGTACTGGCCTACAATATGACGCGCGTCATGAACATCATGGGCACCAAACCGCTAATAGCGGCGATGAGGGCGTAGCTGCCGCCCACATCCGTCCGTCGGCTGTTGCAGAACCGCCCAGGACGGCCGAGGGCGTCAATGCTACCGCTGGCGCGTTTTTGCACGGCCAAGACCCATAGCGGACTTCGAATCAGTCGAACATTTACTCGCTTGGCTGCGATCACTATGCTGAAGCCATGGCCCCGCCTTGCTCTGTTCTTCTCGATCTCGACGGCACCCTGATTGATTCGCAGCCCGGCATTTTGGCAAGTTGCCTCGCGGCGCTGCGCACTCTTGGACACGAGCCGAACGAAATCCTCGACATCAAGCGGGTCATCGGGCCGCCGCTCGAGGACGTGATGCAATTCTTGCTGCAGCCATATGGGGACGACAGGATTGCTGAGGCAGTATTGGCCTTTCGTCAGCACTACGGTGAAAGCGGCCTTCTCGGAAGCGAGCCCTACCCGGGAATAGGCAATTCTCTAAGAGAGATGCAGCAAGGAGGATTGCGATTATATTTGGCAACATCGAAGCGGGAGGCATTCGCGCGTCGTATCCTGGAGCATTTGGAGCTTGCGGCATATTTCGATGGCATCCACGGCTCGGTGCCGGGCGGAGAGCTGGACCACAAGCCTGAGCTGCTCGCCCATATCTTGTCGGAGCATAATATTACACCCACGCGCAGTTTGATGGTCGGGGACCGCCGCTACGACATCTCTGGCGCCCATGCGGTTGGAATGCGCGGTCTTGGAGTACTCTGGGGCTATGGTACCCGAGATGAACTAGAAGGCGCTGGCGCAGATCAATTGGTGGAATCAACTGTTGATCTCGCTTGCACAGTTCTCGCGATGGTTAGTGGAAAGCGGCCCTTGACCTAGGCCTCCCAATTGCAATCGAGACGATCGCTATTGGCACGTTTGAGACATGCCGACAGACTCCGTAAAGTCCGCTCATCGGGGAAGACCGGAAGTCAACAGTGCGGCGATTTGAGTAACTTTGTTTGATGGAGCAGGCATTATCGCGTGAAGAAACCCGGTCCCCATGCGTCGCGGCCGATACGAACTTGCGTGCGCGACTTTTTCGGCTTCGGCGGAGGGGCCCGAGCCATGACCGACCTCAAGGCGTCTGGCGGGACCGAGGCCACTGGCGTTTCGCCTTGGGAAGGTTCGTGTCCAACTTCGCGGCGCGGCCAGACAAAATCATCGGCGCGGCCGGCGGGCGGCACAAGCGGTTCGCCCTTGACCAGCGTTCGGGCGGCAAGCGCATCGACCGCGGCCGGGCGCGAGCCAGGGCCGCCGAGCAACTGATCGGTGCCGACCGAGGATTCCACCAGCGGCACGATTGGTCCGGCGAGCGGGCGCGATGTCGGCTGGCCGGGCGGCGCATTCGCTTCAGGCGTTGCCGGCTCGGTCGGCAGCGCAATCGGCGAGGAATGCGCAGCCAGCAGCCGCGTGATCTCGCGCTCGACATAATGCGCGAGCTTGCGCGCGCCAGCCTTGGTGAAATAGATGCCGTCATAGGAGCGTAAGCGGCGGATCTGGCCCTCGAAGTCCGGGCCCTGCTGCACGAAGTGGCCGGCCTCGTCTACAAATCCGTCCCAGACATCGACGTAGGTGACGCCGGCCTTGCCGGCGGCGTTGCGATACAGCGAGTCCAGGAACAGCGCGTCCGACGTCGCCTTGGCGCCGCGCGCGGCGGGCAGGCCAACCCATAGCACCGGGACGCCCTTGGATTTCAAGACGCCGATCATCTCTTCGATCTTTTTGGTGTAGAGCTCGACCCAGCGCTCCTCGCGAAACTCGTAGAGGCCGTTCGGCGAGCGCGCGCTCTTTCCAGGTGCGATGGCCGGCGGCACACCATTGTCGACGGCGTCGTCCGGGGACAATTCGGTATCGACCGTCCTGTCATCCAGTTTTGCGGCGGTGTCAGGCGTGCCAGCCGGCTTCGCGCCGGATTTCCCGTCTCCAGGCTTGGCATCCTGTTTAGCTTTGGCGTCCTTTTTGTCGCTCTTTTTATCGGATGACTTGCTGTCGGATTTATCGACTGCCGGCTCGCGGATCGGAACGCGGTCATCGAGGCCGAGCATCACGACGATGGCGTCCGCCTTCTCGGTGGCGAGGATGCCCTTGGCGGCGGCAGGCCAGTCAGCCGGATCGCCCTTGGGTTGGTATTTGATCAGGCCGGAGACGGTCTTGTGCTTGCGGATCACGCCCATTTCCGGCTGTTCGGAATAGGCGTCCTCAAGACCATAGGCGAGCCAGTCGGCCATCGCATCGCCGAGCACCAGCACGTTGCGCTCCGGCACGGTCTCGCGCTTCCCTGGCGGCGGCGCCTTCGAAAAATCCTCCAGTATCTGCCGGGGCGCCTGGCGCCTCGGCACTTGCTGCTCCGGTATTTGCTGTTGGAACGGTGCGAAAGAGTCGCCGCCGAACCAGCCACCGCCGCCGCGGGGTTGCGGTCGCGGCGGTCCACCGAAATTGCCAAAATTGAAGAACTGGGCGGAAGCCGGGCCGACGATACCGATCAGAAGCGCGATCGCGACGGCCAGCGCGATCAGCGGGCCGCTTTCGGTGAATGCGCGGACAAAGGACTTCCGTTTCGACATGCGGCTCGGTCGCTATGGATCGTATTGCGATAGCTAGTAACGCGGCACCCGGCCGATATGATCCCCACGATCAAATAACTGTTCCAAGAGAAGAGCTCCCGGGGAACTCGACCGTATGCATTAAAACGACCGACTCCGAGCGGGACGGCCTCGTTTCGAAGGCCGGCTTGGGACACCGATTTATCTGGGACAATACGTTCGTGCCCCACTGGGGCAGTTGCCGCTACCCTTTTGTTATCTTTGACCAATCGATGTGATGCCTTGTGACAGCTGTGACATTTGGGACATGCAGAATGGACGGGTGGGAAGTTGCGAAGCAATCCAGGGAGATCGATCCTGCCTTCCCTATCGTTTGCATCACGGGAGCGGCGGTCGGACGCTGGCCGTCGCGCGGTGTGCCCAACAGTATTCTGCTAGAGAAACCGTTTGCACCAGCGCAGCTTGTCACTGCGGTTTCGCAGCTTCTCAATATCGGCACGCCGACGCAATAAGGTTGCGCCAGGGTGGGGTCGCTGATGCGTGCTGGCGGCGACGCAACCCCGAACGCGCATGGGCGCTGACGCTACGGCGCAGCGGTGAGGAGATCCCGTAAACGAGAAACCGCCCGAAGGCTCTCTCTCAGCATCAAGAGCATCAAGTAAGTGTGAGACGTGAGGCAGCCCACATTCGTGCGGAGCGGTTCGAGCTAGTTAAACGGTGCATCGGAACCGAACAGGAGGTTTCCCATGGATCGTCTGATAATTCCTGCTTTCGCGGTTGTCGGTCTATTCGCCGCTGTGACCGCGAGCTCTACTGTTATCGGGCGCTAACGTGGCTATCGGGCGCTAACGTGGCCTGGATCGGAACGAAGCGCGTGGCATTTCTCCCGGTCGATCGGGGGCAGTTCAACAGTGAGCCGGTACCGCCCGACTGGCCTCAGCAGATCGAGCAGCGGATCTACTACTGGCCCGACCCTCTGAGGGGGGTCGACGTGTCGCTGCGCGACTACATCTACACGACGTCCCAGGGACGCGCGGACATCGAGGGGGTGGTGCAGGACGTGTTCCCGCTCAACCGGCAAGACGTGCCGCCGGATTTTCTTGCCCCTCAGTTCGAGCAGCAGTTCCGGAACGAAGGCTTCGATGCCGCGGCGCTGGTGATGCTCGGCGGCCAGGGGGCGGGTCAAGCGTCTGGTCTGCCCGGGTACTGGGCGAGGTTCGTGATGGCCGAGGGCGTCGGGGTCTGGGCGATGGAGCTCACACACGCGATCGCCGGCTACGCGGACTTGTACACGAACGACCGCGCGAACGATCTCAATGGCTTCGACAACATGGACTGCGCATGTGGCACGCACCCGACAGCGTACACGAAGGTGCAGCTCGGGTGGCTCGATCCGTCGGCGATAATGGTCGACACGGCGACAAGCGCTGAGTTCGCGCTGCACACGTTGGGGCTCGTGCAGCCGCCGCCAGCCGGCAGGTGCACCGCGGTCCGGATCGAGACGAGCGGCAATCCGCTCTTCGTCGAGGCTCGCCAGAGGGTTGACCAATACGACGGCGGCAACTGGTGGAATAAGCGGCTGCTGGGCACGAACGAGGTCCCGGTGGGTATCTCGAGTGAAGGCGTGATCATCTACGAACTCGCCGGGGTCGAAGATCCGAATGCACCGCCGGGTGAAACCGATCCCCTCATCAGGCTTCTGACGCAGACTGCGCTGTCGCCCGGAGCGTCGTTCACGTCGAGCTCCGGTGTCACCGTGCGCGTAACGGCTGCGCTCGCCGGTGGGTTCGCCGTCAGCATCGACAACCCGACTGCCCCGTCTCTCGTCGTGCCCGATCTGTTCCAAGTAAGTTTCAAGCTGGCGCTCAAGCAGCTCAGGGATCTCGGGCTCGTACCCAAACCGACCAGCGGGCCCCAGAACTCCTGGGTGAAAAGCCAGTCCCCAACTGCCGGAACCGTGGTGGCCCGAGGCGCCACCGTCACCATGACGCTGAAAACCGGTCCCCTTCAGTAGTCTCAATCTCGGCGTCTCGCCGAGAAACCGCGCCGTGCGACGGTGCGAGTGAATGAATGAGTGAGTGGGCGCACCTGGGATCGAACCTGCGACCCCAGCCTTGACGGGGTCGCCGCCCACCAGGAAGACGATCGGGATAGTCGCGGTCGCCGCCTTTGCGGCCAGCGCGGCGAGTGTGTTGCCACGCTCACCCGACGGTCAACCAGCTCGGCCGCCAGCGCCGGCAGGTGGTCGTAGTGATTCTCGGCCCAACGGTATTCGACCGCGACGTTTCGGTCGGGGGTCCTGGTCTTGCTGTCTCAATTCAAGTCACTGAACTGATTCGGTACATGAGACAGCGGTACAGCAAGGCTTTCCAAGTCGGGGCAACGATGCGCTAGGACGACCACATTCGTTGCGGTTGCTCAGTTCGGAAGAGGTACCAAACCTGTTCCCCACCAGTCCCGAACTCGTTCCCCGCGAGTGCCGTGGGCATCGTGATCAAGCATCAAGTGAGGGTGAGTCGTGAAGCAGTTCACATACCTGCGTCGCGGTTCGAGCTACTCAAAACGGTGCAGACTTTTCTAGATATCGGAACCGAACAGGAGGCGTCCCATGAAGCGTCTGATGATTCCTGCTTTCGCGGCTGTCGCTCTATTCGCTGCCGTGACCGCCATGCTGTGGTCTCATTCGACCAAGCTGTCCGCCGGAACCGCTGCTATGCCCTCGTTGCAGGAACTCCACACAGTAGCGGGCGTAAAAAAGCTTCCAAACCAGGAAATTGAGGATCAGTCACTGATCTTTCCGAGCATAGCGAAGCGCTAGAAGCGAGAGGCTGCCTCAGGAGCCGAAATCGGCTGCTCCAACTGGCGCGGCGGGCTGCCGCCTACGTCTGGGCCTTCTCCCGCTTCACGGTCACCATTGCTGCGAGAGATCAGGAACGAAGGATGGACCGTCGATATGCGGCGGCGCAAGCCGCCTAACTTTCTCATCGACGACACTCCAATCGGGGGGAAGCGACCACCAATCAAAATTGTCCAAACATATGCCGCCCCGATCTTTCGCCGTGAGGCTCACGCAGACAACACAGCTATTCGACTTCCTGATAAACAGCTCTCGTTCTGCGCCAGTCCTCGCCGCTCCATTTTTCCGCACCAGCTTTGCAGCGATAAGATGTTGTTCAGCGAGAAATTGCATAAGTGTCTCTGCGACTACGTTAGTTTTGCCGAAGTAGAGGCTGGCCTTGTGTCAAAACGCCTCGCGGCTAATCCTCGATGTTTTCAAGTTACCGTTTGCCTGTAATATAAGTTCGACGGTGTGTCCGATCATTGTGTAGCCATGATCTGAATCTTGACGAGCGAATCGCAAAACGACATCGGCTTTGTGAAATTCTGTTTCAGTTCCGAACATCTCGTTTTCGCCGCACCAAGAATTGCCTGTTGCATACTTTAAAACGAAATGTCCAAGCGGAACGTTGGATTGCATCGTTTGACCGCCCCGAATGAAAAATGTCTGGATCGGTTCGCGTGTAAGGGAGTCTTCCAATTTTATGAAGTAGTTCGCTCCAACGGCGGTACGAATTTCGAAGGGGGCGTCCGCAAAGCCGAGTTCACGCGGCCGCGGTATCAATTGAGCGGCGTATCACCCGCTGCACCTCCGCATTCGATAGGAACAAATCGTGGTTGATGATGCCCCAGCCCGCCTCGGAAGCATCGATCACGCGCACGCCGAGCCGCTCGATGGCGGCCTTTTCGGCGGCGCCGACCCGTGTCATCCCACCGGCGATTTGCCCCGACAGCGCCAGCGCGCGGTCGTTTGTCGCGGTGATGACGGTGATCTTGCGGGCGAGCAGACCGATGCGGTTGATCGCCGACGAGAACACATCCATGTCGATGTCCGGCGCGGCGAACACCACGGCCCCGATCCTGTCCGCAACGGTGTCACCATATCGCGCGTGGAGCTGACGCAGGCTTTCGAGCGTTAGCATGGTTCCCATGCTGTGTGCGACGATGTGGACGCGGCCGGCGCTCGGGGTCGTTACGATGGAACGGAGCACGCGTTCAAAGTCATCGCGGGACCACATCGCGCTTTCGCGGTCATACGCGTAGTCGAATAGTCCCGCCTTGGACGGCCAGGAGAATACCATCGTCTGGCCACGGAACTTGATGCCATCGGAGAGGTGCGTTGCATCGAGCACCGCTGTCTCGAACGTCTGTTTGAAGCCGTGCACGTAGATCAGGACGTCTGGTCCGCCGCCGGCCTGCGCGAGAAGATCGCTGACCTCTCCCGACACCGGCTCGACCTCATCAAGACGCCAATCGTCAAGCCCGACTGCGGCGAGAGTGAAACGGCCGTCGTCCGGTGGCACCAGCTTCGCCCGTGCGACGGTCATCGTAGAGGCCCGCTCGGGCCCGAACCACGGCTTCGCGCGTCCGCCATTCACCCGCTTGCGTGTGGTTGCGACGAGCAACGTCGGGTCTACTGAGAGCGTCGAAGCGTCGAAGCGCGCGCCCGTCGCGCCCATGCTGGCGCATCCGCCGAGCGCGAGCGCGCTGGTTAAGGAACCAAGCCCGCCCAGGAGCGCGCGGCGAGACACAATAGCCTGGTGTTGCAGCAAACGTTGGACGATCACACAAGACCTTCGGGAACACTGCCCGCCGTAGAACTCCCCCTGCAAGTCCTTGAATCACGATGGCGGCGAGAAAAGGGCGGGCGGCCCCCGCCGGGACGCAGCGCAAGACCGCAGGGCAGCGCAGACTTACCGATTGGAGCGCGTGGAATATACCATGGTCGGCAGATATCGGTGCGAAAACCATGATAAGGTCTCACCCCCCTTGTTTTCCATCGACTATCGCGTTCGCCTAAACCGATCGAAGCGGTCGTGATTTGGCTGCGACGGCTTGATAACCGGCCTGCGCACGCGTAGCTGCGCGATGTCATCACCGGTGGCCCCGGCAAACAGCTTTGCTGAATACGCGCCAGAGCCCAATCCCGCGACCGGCAAAAAGGACGTCGTCTGGTTTGCGCTGAAAGATGGCCGGCCGCTGTTCGCATTCGCCGGTATCTGGACCGAGTTCAAAGGGGGGACCGCGGGACGAAGTCGAAGCCCATTCCCGGCCCTCACCTGGTCTACGGATTCTTGACGACTGCGCCGAACGCGGTCGTCGAGCCGATACATCCCCAGGCAATGCCGGTGGTCTTGACGACTGATGAAGAGCGCGACGTTTGGATGCGCGCCCCATGGGATAAGGCGAAGGCCCAGCAGCCGCCGTCGCCGGATGACTCGCTAAAGATTGTCGCCCGCGGCGCCGATAAGGTAGATCAGGCAGCAGCATGAAGGCTGAGCGCGGCTGTAGGCGACCGTTTGAGGAAACCGATTCCGTTGCCGCGTGGCCGCTACCTCGTTACGCTCGATTATGCCGGCAGATACATCACGCGGCTTCCGAGGGCCGAGCATGAGGCTGCGGGATAGCAAGTAGCCGAGCGCGCCCTGACGCGTGGGGTAGGGGCGAGGGCGGCGCCCGGCCACTCGACCGCGCTGGGCAGGATCGCCCCCAGGGCGTTCGACTGTGCTAGCACCTCGACACGCTCACGAAGCATCGTGGTGTCACTGTGGCGGCGGCCATCTTGTCCACCGTCAATCCACCGTTTCGTCATCGTCGCGCTGCGAGAAGCGGCGTGGGCGAGAAACCCGCGGGGGAACCGGCCTTGCGTCCAGCAGCAAAAGCCGCCACCGATCCTGAAGCGGTGCTTGGCTTCTTCCCAATGGAAATCCGGGCGGACGTCGGCGCCTCTCTGGCCGCAGGCCTGGCAGATGAACCGGGGTTCCAGATCGGACAGCCGAACATCATCCTGCCATCGGTCGCCGCTGCTGGCGGTCCAGTGGCTGCACCGA